>DATJRJ010000248.1:0-40099 GCA_035504735.1 Binataceae bacterium (SeqCode) | reverse complement strand
GAGAGATCTTGTAACCCGAAACAGACATTGTCCGCGACACTAAGGTGCGGAAAAAGGAAATCGTTCTGCGTGAGGTAGGCGAGCGGGCGCTGATACAGCGGGAGGCTCGGCGGGAAAAGGCGGAGCGTGTCAAACCAAATCTCGCCCGCGTCAGGTGTTTCGATGCCTGCGATGCACGACAGCATTGTGCTCTTTCCGGCACCCGAGGCCCCAAAAATCGCGAGGCGATCTCCCTGCTCCAGCCGCAATCGCACGTCCACCGTGAAAGCGCGGCGAATTTTGATGATGTGAGCCTCAAGCATCGGAAGAGCGTCTTTGCACGAGCAGATGTATCAGCCATGGTAGTGGAAGCGCGGTGAGCAAAAAAACCGCGAGTAGCGGCATCACCGCAGGCATCCCCGCGTCCTGGAGATTTACCCAGATTTGCACCGGCATTCCGCTAGGATAGTAGGAGGTAACGATCACCGCGCCGAATTCTCCGAGCGCGCGCACCCACGCCAGGCTGAGGGCGGCTGCAAGACCGAGGCGCGCGAGCGGAAGCGTGACGCGGCGGAAAACTTGTGCCGGCCGCAGCCCCAGCAGTCCCGCCAGGAGCTCGAGATCGCGCGGGACGGCTGCCAGAGCGGCGCGGGCGGCAAGGATATAGTAACCGATGCTCACGTAGACCTGCGTGGACGCAAAGGCGAGCCGGCTGTTGCTGGTTAAGAGGCCCGCGCGAAGCAGCCATGCGCCCAACGGCGTCTGCGGACCAAAAGCCAGCGACAGCAGAATTCCCAATGCCAGCGGCGGCATCAGGACTGATACGAGTATCGCCGCTTCCCAGACGATGCAGTCGCTACCGGTGTGCCGTGCCAGATACCAGGCGACCGGCGTGCCGAGTATTACGTCGAGCAGTAGCGCGATTCCGGTGAGTACCAACGAGACTCGCACTGCCGACGTTGTCGAGCCGGGAATGCTGCCATCCCATTGCCAGTGACCTATGGGGGCCAACAGGCCGACCAGCGGGTAGAGCAAGGCAATGGTGAATGCGAGCATGCCAAGCCGGCCCCACCATATGGGTCGCACAAGATGCTACGGAGTCAGCGGCTTGGCCCTACCCGGGTCGTCGTAATGATAGCGCGAAAATATCTCGTGCGCTTCTGCACTCTTCAGCCAGACGAGAAAGCGGTCGGCCAATTTGGGCTGCGGCGCACCCTTGAGAACCGCGGCATAAAAAATCAGCGGCGCAGGATGGTGCGTATTGCCGTTCAGGGTTACTGCCGCGCGCTTGTATTCGCTCTCCATCGAGTCGTCGCCCAGGTTGATCTCCTTGGGCAGCGAGATAAATGGTAGGCCGAAAGCAGCCGGTTGGGTAGCGTAGGCGGAACTGGCATCGAGTTGTCCGGCTTGCAGGCGCGCCATCACTTCGGGTTCATTAAAAATCTGCTTTGGATTGATCTGGGGGCCGAGGATTTTCTCGACCAGATCCGGTTGATGATAATAGAGCGCCGCGAGCTGCATGGTAAAGATGATGTTTAAGCCTTGCGGATCGACATTGGGATCTGTCCGCCCGAAGCGGAGTCCCGGGGTCTCCAGAATTTGCCACCATGCCTTTGCACCCGGATTGTCCGCTTTTGCGAACAGCGGCGCATATTGGCTCTTCGGACTGTAGGCGATCACCATCATGGTTCGCGCAATTGGAATTCCGCGGTCAGCCTTGCCCTCCTTCAGGACTTTCTGCATCGGTCCGGGGGTTACTGATATAAAAACATCCGGCCGTAGGCTGCCCGCGACGATCAGATTGGCAAGCCCGGACGCACCTTGAGCGTGGCCCTGAAACTCGGCTCCCAATGACTTCGCAATAGCCGGTTTCACGCCACCGTCCATAATCGAGCCCATCGAGCCGGCGTAGGCCACCTGCAGCGGCGTCAACGACTCGGACTCGGCCACACCGGCGTTTGACGCGACGCCGATGAAAACCAGAATCAAAGCCAGGATGCTTATCTCTACATTTCGGCCGTGGAAGTCCTTCATTGGATGACCATTCGTCCTATCACAAACCCATGTCTGTATGCATTGCTGGTCGCGTTAGTCCGTTAGAAGGGGATGCGCCCTGAAAAAACCACGGCGTTGTTGTAGCCCGGATGGTGTGTGACGGCAACCTGGAAGCCGGCGCCGAACGTTAAGCCGACGCGCTCATAGATCGGAATCCGCCCGATCATTAGGCCGGGCGTAAGATAGAGTTGGCTCTCTCCCTCGCGCTCACCATTGGGCCACCAGGTGTAATTCGTTTCGAACTCGGGCCAGAAGAATTTGAAAACGTGGTATTGGAACGTGGTGTTCCACGCGAGTGGCATGCCGAGGCGCTGCAGGCCGCCGTCGGGAAGCGAAATCCCGGCGGTGCTCTGGATGTCGAAATTGCCGAAGCCCTTGCCGCCCGCGATGGTTGGAGTGAAGACGCCGTGCCGCATGCTGTTGCCGTCGTCACCGGTCGGCGCGCTGAAGCCCATGAAGGCGGTCAGGATGTAATTACCGTTCTCCTCGTTCGCCGAAAGAATGCGATATTTGACGAGAAAAGTCTCGTCGGCCCAACCATCGGTGTCTATTTTCTTGGGAGGGACCGCGTGCTGGATGGTGCCGTTGTGAGCAATCCACGCGGGCACCCCGAGAATAATCTCGATGTTCTGGTACGGTATTAACTCAAGTCCCTTGCCACCGCCAAAATTGTCGACCGCCACGCCGTGCTTTTCTGACTGCCAATACTGATCGTAACGAAACTCTTCTTCCAGGCGCGGGGTAACGGTTACCAGCGGCGTAACCCAATGCGGCTGTTCGGACTGAATCCGCGTCACCCTGGGGAACCAATCGAGAAAATAGTTCTGGACCGCCGTAACCAGCGACGAACTCGGAGCCGGCGGAGGCGGCGCGGCGCTCTGCGCGCCACCCGGTGCGGGCAACAGGAACGACAGGATGGAAACGACCACCGCGATGGCCGAGTAAAGACAGATTTTACCAGTGGGGGTTTTCATAATGCCATCGGTTATGCCATTAGAATTGACATATGACAAGTATGTTGTGGAATTACTACAGAACTCCAAACAGCATGCTTTTGCAGCAGGATCGCCGCAATTGGCGATCGCGATATCGCCCGGCTGAATGGCCGATCTAACGGCGAGAAATTACGAACGGTACGGTCGGGGGATACACGCGGGAAGGGCGCTTCTTTCGCGGCTACCCTTCCCGCGCTGAAAAACTTCAGAGCTTTACGTACACCGATTTGATCTGCGTATAGAGCTCGAGCGCATACTTGCCCAGTTCGCGGCCGAAGCCCGATTGTTTGTAGCCGCCGAACGGCGAGATCGGATCGATCGAGCCGTAGCAGTTCACCCATACCGTGCCGGCTTTTAGCGAACGTGCGACCTTGTGCGCGCGGCCGACGTCGCTGGTCCAGACCGCGGCCGCCAGTCCATAGTCCGTATCGTTGCCCTGGATGACGGCGTCGTTCTCGTCCTTGAATGGAATCGTCGCGGCGACGGGGCCGAAGATTTCCTCGCGCGCGATACGCATGTCGTTGTTGACGTCCGCGAAGACGGTCGGCTTGACGAAGTAGCCCTTACCGGTGCCGGCCTCGCCGCCGGTCGTAACCCGGGCTCCTTCTTTCTTGCCGAGTTCGAGGTAACCCTTGACCTTGTCGAACTGCTCTTTGGAGATTAGCGGACCCATCGTGGTCTTCGGATCGAGTCCGTCGCCCATCGTCATGTTCGCGCTGAACTTGACGAGCTGCTCGTTGAACTTATCGTAGACTTGCTTCTGGACGAAAATCCGTGTGCCGGCGCAGCACACCTGCCCCGAGTTGAAAAACACACCCATCATCGAGCTCGGAACCGCCTGCTCCAGGTCGGCATCGGGAAAGATGATGTTGGGCGACTTTCCGCCGAGTTCCAGCGACACGCGCTTGAGATTGCCGGCCGACGCCCGCAGGATGATCTTGCCCACCTCGGCCGAACCGGTAAAGGCGACCTTGTCGATATCAGGATGCTCCGCGATCGAACTGCCGGCGCCGGGGCCGAAGCCGGTGATGATGTTGACCACGCCTTCGGGCAAGCCGGCTTCGAGAATCAACTCGCCCAACCGCAGCGCGGTGAGTGGCGTCTGCTCGGCCGGCTTCAGAATCGTCACGTTGCCACAGGCGAGCGCCGGCGCGAGCTTCCACGCCGCCATCATAAGCGGGAAGTTCCACGGAATTATCTGTCCGCATACGCCGACCGGCTCGCGCAGCGTGTAGTTGAACATCGTCGGGTCGGAGGGATTGGTTTCGCCGTAGACCTTGCTGCACCATCCCGCGTAATAGCGGAAAGTCTCGGCCGCTCCCGCGACGTCGATGGCGCGCGCCTGAGTCAGCGCCTTGCCGTTGTCGAGCGTCTCGAGCTCGGCCATTTCCTCCCCGTGCTGATCGATCAGGTCGGCGATCTTGAACAGGAAGCGGGCGCGCTGATGCGGCCCGATCTTTGACCACTTGCTCTCTTCGAGCGCCTTGCGCGCTGCCTTGACGGCTTCGTCGACGTCGGCTTTATCGCCCTCAGCAATCAACGCGAGAACTTCCTCGGTGGCCGGATTGAGCGTCTCGAAGGTCTTGCCCGATTTTGCTGCGACCCATTTCCCCCCGATCAGTAACTTTTTCGGTGAGGTCTTCAGAAAATCCAATGCGGCGCCGGAGCGTGCACGGCTGCCCACTTTTTCTACCGATGGTGTTGCTGCCATTAGATCAACTCCTTTTCTGCTGATGACCGGACGCGATGACCTAAACAAGTATCTGCATCGTTTTAGTATAGGCCCAAAGCTCCGCTTCCATAGTCGATCGTGATGCTCTTGCTCTGCGTGTAATGACCGAGGGTTTCGAAGGCCAGTTCCCGACCGATGCCGCTCTTCTTGTAGCCTCCGAAGGGCGATCCCGCGTTGAAGTTGGCGAATCGATTGATCCACACGGTGCCGGTCTGCAGCGCCTGCGCGGTCTGGTGCGCCATTTTGAGATCGTTCGTCCAGATTGCGCCCGCGAGCCCATAGGCAATGTCGTTCGCCTGTTCGATCATTTGGTCGTAATCTTTCCAGGTGATTACCGATAAAACCGGGCCAAAGATTTCTTCCTGCGCGATACGCATACGATTGTTGACCCGGTCAAAAACTGTCGGGGCGACGAAATATCCGTCGAAGCCTGGTATCTCAGCGCGATGGCCGCCACAAAGAACCCTGGCGCCCTCCTGCTTGCCGAGCTCGATATAGCCCATCACCCGGTCATATTGTTCCTTGGACACCAGCGCACCCAGCTGCGTGTTCGGGTCGAGCGGGTCGCCGATCACTATCTTCTTCATCTTGCCGACGAGTTTCTCGATGAAGGGCTCGCGGATCTCCTCGTGGAGGAATAGGCGCGAGGCGGCGATACATTGCTGGCCGTTGAACGCGCAGATTCCGGCGATGGTGCCTTCGACGGCCCGCTCCAGATCGCAATCCGGAAAGATAACTCCCGGGCTTTTACCGCCCAACTCTAGCGTCGCCGGGATGATATTTTCCGAAGCGTACTGAAGAATCAGCCGCCCGGTGGTGGTTTCTCCGGTGAAGGCAACCTTTCTGATTCCCGGATGCTGCGCCAACGGCGCGCCGGCGGAAGGGCCGAAACCCGTGATCACGTTGAGCACACCGGGCGGAATCACGTCCTGGATCTCTTTGACCAGTTCCAGGATTGATAGCGGCGTCTGTTCGGCCGGCTTGATTACCACCGTGTTGCCGGCGGCCAGCGCGGGCGCGATCTTCATCGCGGTCATAATCAGCGGAACGTTCCACGGAATGATTTGACCGACCACGCCCATCGGCTCGTGTAACGTGTAGCGCATGCCGCCGGGTACGGTGGTCGAATTTCCTTCCAGCAGGCGGATGGCTGCAGCGAAAAATCTGAATTGCTCTATCGCCATCGGCAAATCAAACGCCACGTACTCCCGGATGGGCCGGGCGTTGTTGATAGCCTCGATGGCGGCGAAATGATCGAGCTTGGCTTCGAGCCGGTCCGCGATCTTCAGCAGTACCGCCGAGCGCTCCTGAGGCGATGATTGGCCCCAGAACTTAAATGCTTCCTGAGCCGCCGCGACCGCCAGATTCACGTCATCGGCCGTTCCGTTCTGAACTCTGCTAAGGACTTCGAGAGTCGCCGGATTGACGGTTTCGAAGGTTTCGCCGGAACGAGACGGGACCCATTCGCCGCCGATGAAATGATTATATAGCGGGGACAGATTAACTCGCGGCGCATGCGGTACGCCGTTTTGCTGCTTTGCGCCGTGGGTCGAGGGTTGGGAGCCAGAAATCGTCGTTGCCATTGTAAATTCTCCTCCGAGATCTCACGCACATGGTGCGAAGAGTTTCAAAATGGATAATGCTGCGCGCCCGACTCGATAGTGATCCAGCGCAGCTCCGTGAACTCGTTGATCACCGCCTTGCCGCCAAAGCGGCCATAGCCACTGGACTTGGTGCCGCCAAAGGGAATCTGCGCCTCGTCGTTTATGGTTGGTCCGTTGATATGACACATGCCCGAATCGATCCGCATCGCGACCCCGAAGGCGCGATTCACGTCACGCCCAAAGACCGACGCGGACAGGCCATAGTCCGTGTCATTTGCGATCCGAATCGCATCTTCCACGTCTCGCGCACGCACTACGCATGTTACGGGACCAAAGGTTTCCTCGTGATAAATGCGCATCTTGGGTGTGACGAAATCGAGCACGGTCGGGGACATGATGGTCCCCTCGCGCTTGCCGCCGGCAACCAGCTTGGCGCCATCCTTGATGGCTTCCTTGATGAGCGTGTCAATGCGGTCAGCCGCTGATCGATCGATAAGCGTGCCAATCGCAACGTCGGCATTGCGCGAATTTCCAACCGGAATCGAAGCCGCCTTGACGCCAAATTTGGCGACGAACTCGTCGGCCACGGATTGATCGACCACCACCCGCTCGGTCGACATGCAAACCTGCCCTTGATAGAAAAAAGCACCGAAGGCCGCGGCGTTAACCGCCTGGTCCAGATCGCCGTCATCGAGAACCAGCAAGGGTGACTTTCCGCCCAGCTCGAGCAGTACAGGTTTCAGATAGCGCGCAGCGGTTTCCGCGATGATGCGGCCAGTCTTAGTCGAGCCGGTGAAATTAACCCGCCGCACGGCGGGATGAGCGATCAGCGCGCCGACGATCTTCGCCGCATCGGCTGGCGCATTGCTTATAATGTTAACGACGCCTTGAGGAAGCCCAGCCTCGCGCATCACCTCACCGATCAAATGATGCGTCCCGGGGCTGAGTTCAGAAGCTTTGAGAACCACTGTGTTGCCGCAAGCAAGTGGGTAGGCAATCGCCCGCACCGCCAGAATCACCGGCCCATTCCAGGGCGCGATGCTCAGAATCACGCCCACCGGTTGCCGGATCGTGATCGAGAGGCAACCCGGTTTGTCGGTCGGAATCGTCTCGCCGGTGACCTGCGTGGTCAGCGAGGCCGCTTCGCGCATGATGCCTGCGGCCAGACCGACGTTGAAGTGGATGAAGACCGCATTGCCGCCCATTTCCTCTTTCATTAGCTTGGCGAAGTCGGGCGCGTGCGCTTCCAGAAGATCGGCGGCTTTCAAGAGCAGCCCTCGCCGCTCGGTCGGTCCTACGGCCGCCCAGGCGGGAAATGCCTTTGCCGCCGAATCAACGGCCGCGACCGCATCTTCCACGGTCGCCGCCGCGGCGCGCGTCGCCACCTCCCCAGTCAGCGGATCACGGCGCTCGAAAGTCGCGCCGCCGGTCGCTGCGATATCCTTGTTGTCGATCAGCAAATTAGCGTCCATGTGACCCTCCCGCGTGGACCTCAGGGTCCTTCGTCGATGTCGCCTCTAGAGCTTCACGTAAACCGACTTGATCTGGGTGTAGAGCTCGATGGCGTGTGCGCCCAGCTCGCGGCCGAAACCCGATTGCTTGTAGCCGCCAAATGGCGAGAGTGGATCGATCAGCCCATAACAGTTCACCCAAACCGTGCCTGCTTTGAGCGCGCGCGCGATCTTGTGAGCACGGCTGACGTCGCGCGTCCACACGCCTGCGCCGAGCCCGTAGGTCGTGTCGTTGCCTTGCAGAACGGCATCGTTTTCGTCCTTGAATGGAATCAGCACCGCAACCGGCCCGAAGATCTCTTCGCGCGCGATCCTCATGCGGTTCGTGACGCCGGTGTAGATCGTGGGTTTAACGAAGTAGCCCTTCTCTTGCGGTCCACGCTCTCCGCCGGCTTTCGCTTTCGCTCCCTCATCGCGGGCGAGCTTGAGGTAACCGAGCACGCGTTCATGCTGCTCGCTCGAGACCAGCGGGCCCATCGTGGTTGAAGGATCGAGCGGCTGGCCGAGTTTGATCTGGTTGGCGGTCGTAGCGATCCGTTCGGCAAACTCGTCGTAGATTCGCTCGTGCACGAACATCCGCGTCGCCGCGCAGCAGACCTGTCCCTGATTGCGAAACACGCCGGTCGCCGAAAGCGCCACCGCCTGGTCCATCTCCGCGTCGGCAAAGATGACGTTCGGCGATTTGCCGCCCAGCTCCAGCGAGACGCGTTTGAGATTGCCGGCCGAGGCCTGCAGGATGAGCTTCCCCACCTCGGTTGAGCCGGTGAAAGCGACCTTGTCGACATCGGGATGCTCTGAGATCGAGCTGCCCGCGCCCGGACCGAAGCCGGTGATGATATTCAAAACACCTTCCGGCAAATCCGCTTCGAGCATCAACTCACCGGCGCGCAAAGCCACCAGCGGAGTCTGTTCGGCCGGCTTCAGAATCACGGTGTTCCCGCAAGCAAGCGCCGGCGCCACTTTCCAGCTTACCGCGGCCAGCGGACCGTTCCACGGAATGATCTGTCCACACACGCCCACCGGCTCGCGCAGCGTGTAGTTGAACATGGCCGGATCGGACGGATTGGTCTCGCCATAGACCTTGGTCGCCCAGCCCGCGTAATAGCGGAAGGTCTCCGCGGTTCTGTCGACCTCTAGAATCGACTCGGAAATGGGCTTGCCGTTTTCCAGCGTGATCAGTTCTGCCAACTCATCGCCGTGCCGCTCGATCAACTCCGCGACCCTGAGCAGATAGCGCGTGCGTTGATGAGGACTGAGCTTCGGCCACTTGCCCGATTCGAATGCCCGGCGCGCAGCCTTGACCGCTTCATCGACGTCGGCCTTGTCACCTTCCGCAGCCAGGCCCAGAACTTCTTCAGTTGCAGGGTTGATAGTTTCGAAAGTCTTGCCCGACTTGGCGGGAACCCACTTGCCGCCAATCAGGAGTTTCTTCGGCGAATCTTTCAAAAAATCGCGTACCGCCGAAGTTTTGGTTCCTGCCGCGGCACTCTTGACCGAGGGAACAACTGCTGCCATCGCACACACCGTCCTTTCAAATTTCTGAGTTAACAGTCGATTCGAGCCAGTTCCTCGCCCATTCGCGCGGTGTCGTGGGCGCAAGGCTGCGCTAGCTCGTGCGCGAAGCGGCGCGAATTGAGTGCGTCCAACCTTCGCCGCACCGGCGCCGATTCCAGTTCCGCATCCGGTATAGCCAGATCATAGCGCTCTTCGCGCAACAGAATGAAGCCCAGCCCATAGGCCTCGCGAAGCATCTCGACGTCGCCGCGGCGGTCCACAGAGTCCGACTCGATGGCTGCGACCGCCGGTCTCGAAATAGCCGCGCGCTCCGCGAGTTCGGCCTGCGTGAGTCCGCTGAGACGCCTTATCCGTCGCAGCTTTGCAATGGCTTTCGTTTTTTCCATGATAGGAGCAAAACGCCTCTACCATGGCACGTACAGAGAGCGCTCGTAAAGCCTGAAGAGGCCTGCCTCAATTGGATTCCCCGCTCCGAAAGGGGGCCAATGATTATCGATTCACGAGTCAGCGCGACCACGTATGATAGGTCTTGGCTGAAGGCCGATATTCATCGATTCGTTGATTGCCGGTGTCGACCAGGAGAATTCGATCGGGCGTGTCGACGACAATTCCGGCGGGTTCGCGCGTGGGAATGCATACCGGATCGACGCAGGTGAATTTGCCGCCATCGAAGTCGATGACTTGGTGCGTGGCCAGTTCGAGTTCACGAATCGCGCTGTTGTAGGTGTCCGCGACCAGAATCGCGTCGCCATCGACCGCGATCCCAAGCGGATGCTGCAAACGTGCTTTGCGAAAATCACCGTTGACCCATCCGAACTCGAAAAGTCCGGCGCCAACCAGCGTCATGATACGCGGATCGTCCGAGAGCGTAATTGCCCGCACGGCGGAGCTTTCGCTGTCGGCGAGGTAGAGCGTCTTTCCATCGGCGCTCAGCGCGAGCCCGCTCGGCTGCGCGAGCGCGGCCGAGACTGCGCGCCCATCACGCAGACCCTCCTCGCCCGTGCCCGCGAGCACCGCGACCGTGCCGCGCTCGAGATCGAGCACACCAATCTGATGCGTTCCCGCATTGGCGAAAAAAAGCTGGTCGCCTTTCTTTTCCAGATCCCATGGAGAGGCGAGTGCGGTCGTGCGCGCGGGCTCGGCAGCGCCGAGTTCCATGCCGCGTTTGGCGGTTCCGGCGAGAGTCGTAACCGCGCCGCTTGCTAGATCGATGCGCCGAATCGCGTGATTTTCGGTGTCGGCCACGAAGATCGCATCGTTTGACGCAATCAGGCCCTGCGGATGGTCGAAGCGTGCCTCGTCCTTCGCGCCATCGAGCAGGCCCGCCTCGCCGCTCCCATAGCGCGCGAGCTCCTGGCCGTGATCATCGAGCAGAACGATCTGGTTATGCCCGCCGTCGGCCAGCGCCCATCGTTTGACGTGACCTGGGACCGGTTTCAGTTTACCCGGAAACAGGTAACGGCCCTTGGGTTCAGGCAACGGTGTGAGATCGAGCGCCACCGGTTTCAGCTCGCCAGCTTTCGCCGATTGTATGACGAGCTTGGCGATCGCGGCGACGAACCGATCCGGATCCGGCTCGCCGGCGATCACGTCGACGATATTACCATCGGTGCCGATCACGACCAGTGTTGGCCAGGCCTCAACGCCATACGCCCGCCAGAGCGTCATCTGCGGATCGTGAATGATCGGGTGCCGGATATCGTAGCGACTGATCGCATCTTTGACGCTGGCGACGTTCTTCTCGTTAGCGAATTTAGGTGAGTGGACGCCGATCACAACCACCTGGTCGGGAAATCGTTCTTCGATGCGGCGCAGGGTCGGAATTATCTGGATGCAGTTGATACAGCCTTCGGTCCAAAAATCGAGAATCACGATTCGGCCGCGCAGGCTCGCGATCGGGATCGGTTTGGCGACGTTGAACCATTTGAGCCCGGGACGGGCGATTTCAGGCGCATTCATAGCCGCAAAACTCCGCTTTTCAACGATTGCAGTCGCAAAAATCGATGCGAACAAGGACAAGTAGATGATCGCAGATGTGTATTTTCGGCGCGTACTCATTTCTCAATCAACTGTCCCCTTGAGTATAACCAAGACACACGACCAACGAAGCTGCTGAATGAAGCGTTACTGATATTTCACCTAGGAGGATAGCAAGTGGAGAGTCGTTCGTATGGGACTGAGCGGCCGGTGCAGCGCGAGGAGCTGCTCGCCGCGGCCGATGCCATCCTTCCGCTACTCAAAGCAAATGCTGATCGCGCCGAACGCGACCGCCGGCTGCCGGATGAAAATATCGCTGCGCTCGAAAAGGCGGGCATCTTCCGGCTGCTGATCCCGCGACGCCATGGCGGCTTGGAAGTGGATTGCCGCACATTCGTCGACGTGGTCGCGCAACTCGGACGCGCCTGCGGCTCGAGCGCATGGTACGCGTTCATTTTGGGCGGCGGATGCTGGCTGACCGCGATGTTGCCTGACGCGGCGCAGGACGACGTTTGGAAGCGAGATCGCGACGCGAGAATCTCCGCCATCCTGGAGCCTAGCGCGCGGACCCGCGGAGTCGACGGCGGGCTGCTGCTTAGCGGCGAATGGGCGTATTCATCGGGGTGCCATCATTCGAGCTGGGCGATGCTGGGGTTTCCGATCCTCAACGAAGCCGGCGAGACCATCGATCAGGGCGGCGCGCTGGTGCCGCTAAGCGAGCTCGCGATCAAAGATACCTGGCAGGTATCCGGGATGCGCGCGACCGGCAGCGATACCTTGGTCGGCAAGGAAGTATTCGTCCCCTCGCATCGGATGATGCGGATGTCGGCGGTGATGCGGGACGACCCGCCATCGCGGCATACGGACGAGACCATCTACCGCTTGAGCGTGCCGGCGACTCTGATCCTGCTGGTGATTCCACCGGTGTTGGGGATGGCGCAGGCAGCGCTGGACCTCACTCTGGAGCGGCTGGCGAGGGGCAAAAGTATCTCGTACACATTTTATACCGACAGCCGGCGGGCGCCCTCGACGCAGTTTCTGATTGCGCAGGCCGCACTGTTAATTGAAAGTGCCTTTCTGCATGTGCGGCACTGGGCGGATAGAATCGATGACGCTGCACGGCGCGGACAAGCGATCGACTATCTGCAGCGATGTCAGGCGCGGATGAATTTCGGCCACGCGATAAAATGCTGCCGCGAAGCTATCGGCCTGCTGCTCAACCTTCAGGGTGCAGGCTCGTTTGCGCAAAGCAACGCGATGCAGCGGATATGGCGCGACTTCGAGATGGCGAGTCGGCATGGGCTGCTGAATTCGGAAATTTCGCAAGAGGTCTACGGCAAGGCGCTGCTTGGAGTGCAAGAGCAGATGACTGCGATACTCTAGCAGGGGGGTTGAAAAACGCCGTGCCACCGAGAATCTCTCGATGGGCAATAAGTCGAGAACTCTGTTCAGCGTCTCACTTCTTGAAAGCAAAAATGCGCTTCCAGTCCTTCTTCATGCTGATGACGGTCCAGCCTTTGGACCTGGCCTCGTCGTACAACGCCTGGGAGAACGTACCCACCTTGGTATCAGGCAAACCGGTAGCGGGACCGTACCCGTATTCGCGTTCTGGATCATCGTGCAAAACCAGCATCATCAACCGTGCACCGTCACCCGCCTGGGTCCACTCCAGCATCTGCTGATCGCCGGTCGAGTTGCCGAACGCTGCGTGAGGCCGCTTGCCGATGAACAGGTTGATCCCGACGGGCTTGCCGGCCTGATCGTCGATGAAGAACACTTTCGGCTCGCGCATCAACACCGGTTTGCCGTCCAGGTACTCGAACTTGGTCACGATACTCGATCCCACGACCTGCTCCGGCGGGATACCATAGACATGCTGACTATATACACGCACGAATTCCTGGCCGCCGCCCGTGACTATGTAGGTCTTGAATCCGTTAGCGCGTAGGTAATCGATGACCTCAAGCATCGGCTGGTACACGAGTTCTGTGTAGAGCTGATGAAACCTGGGGTCCTTGGCGTTTGCCAGCCACTGCTTCACCAGCTCCTGGAATGCTTCGGTGGTCATCCCAGCGTGAGTGGCCGCGAGAATAACTTCCCAATCCGATTCAGAGAACTTTGCCATCGTCTCACGATCGTTCGTGAGGACCGCCTTGAACGGCTCGTGTTGTTTCCATTCGGGATGCTGGGGGGCGAGTTCGTGCACACGGGCTAGTGCAAACATAGCCTGAGCATACAAAGGGTGTTCGACCCAAAGCGTCCCATCCTGGTCGAAAGTGGCAATGCGATCTTCGGGTGGTACGTAGTTGGTACCAGACTTATCCGTCACTTTAATGACGAAGGAAACGATCGCTTGCTTCGCCGCACCGTCGTTCCAGGACGGAAGAACGGAAGACTGAGCGTTAGCGTTGACGTGGACAGTCAGCGCCAGTGCGAAAAGCATGACAGCGACGAAAGCTCCGGACAGCCTCCGGACCTTCCGATGCAAGTTCATATGGACTCCTTACCGGACGATTCGTCGATTGACCGTAGTCGAAGGATCGCACTGATTCCAGAAGACCTTCGTCTTCGGAGGGAACTTGAGACATTCCTGGCCAATTGGATCACGGATCATTTACGCATCTTTATAGGAGGAAGGAAGATTGCGCTTGAGGAGGAAGCGGAAGATGCGGGGAGACGATCGGCCGCAGGCCTCAATGCTGACCTTAGTGAACCCTCGAACTCCCAAGGCTCAGCCGGGTCGGTGATTTGGCGGCGCTGCCATCCCCGGCCGCGCTGCATCATCTATATGTGCTGGGTTCCCCAAATGGGGAGGATCAGGTGGTGCGACGTGACGGGCCGTGAGAGGTGGCAGTTCGGAAGGGGGGTAACCGTAAAGCCCGTCCCAATCAGCCCGTCAGCCGCGCAGTCATTGTGTCCGGCAATGTTGCGATTTTCACGTATCTAATAACGTGATTCGACCTCTTGGTTGTCATTATATGACGAGGACTCGCTTTATTTCAGCTTTCCCTGACTAGTACAAAAGATCGAGTACTAAACGGAGGTTTATTGAGATCGCTCTACAGAAGACAAATGATTTCCTACCTAAGATAAGCGTGGCTTTTCTTGAAAACATTGAAGATATCTTAGCACTTATAAGTTGTCAGTCGCGTTTGTCGATCAAGTAAAGGAGGGACGGTCTATCACTCTTTTCGCTACCGCGGCACGTGACGCTTAGCGATTGACGGCTACTCACGACGCTAGACGCATCTCAACGCGAATCTGACCCCCGGGAGAACCGGAATCGGGATCGGACATATCCCGGCGCGTGGTGGTCCTCGTTATGATAGATTCATTTGCTGAACCGTCGCGATTCTATCGCGAGATCTGAAGGATCTCCGCGGCTCAACCAATGAAGCACAAATCTATACCGGTGCTCTGGATGGGTATCGCTTTTGGGGTGGCGTTTGGCCTGGCCGCTGCCGTCTTGGCCGTCCATGGAACCGATCCGAAGAGCCTCGTGGCAGCGCTGCGGCTGACGGCGCGCTGGGCGTTCCTGCTATTCTGGTTGGCTTACGCGGGCGGAGCAATGGCGGCGTTATTTGGGCCGGCGCTCGAGTCGCTAGCCGGACGCGGCCGTGAATTGGGCCTGGCCTTTGCCGCAGCGATGCTGGTTCATCTTGGCCTGGTGGCCTGGCTGTTCAAGATTTCATCCAGTCCGCCGCTATCCGAACAGCTGATCGTTTTCTTTCTCATTGGGATTTTCTGGGTCTATCTGTTGGCTATCTTTTCGTTCGGAGGGCTGTCGAAGACGCTCGGCTCGAAGGGTTGGCGTATTTTGCGAATCGTGGGTATGAATTACATTCTGTTCGCCTTTGCGTTCGACTTCGTGCCGGTGGCGATCCGCGAGGGGATGCATGTTGGAGTCTGGCGTTTCATCCAGTATGCGCCATTCGCCACGATGAGCGTGGTCGCGCCCTTTCTACTCCTCGCGGCTGCATTGCAGCGTCGTTCGGGAATGAGGTTTAAATTCGCGGAACTCCGCCATCGAATTGTCGGCCGCATGCATCGATACGTTAGCGACATGGATTAATCGTCCGGGTGCGGGCTGGACATTCAATTTCCCTCTAGCCGAATCTAGCCGCTTTGTGGTAACCGTCGTTTCGGGTTTAGCCGCCGCCGTGGAGGAACACGGCCTTTCGAGAAGGAGAGTGCGAGCGCAGGTGTAGCGGGCAAGAAAAAGCACGCTCCCGAGTATCAACGGCTGTCGTTAAGGGTTGTGGGGTGAGGATGAAGACGACGGGCGAACGCGGAAAGCGTAGGGGTACAGGCGCCATTATCCGCGGTTTTCTATGGACGGCCGGACTGGTGCTCATCCTCGCCACAGCCATGGAGATGATGAGTCCCCGGTCCTCCGATCGCTTTGATAGCGACCTATCAGAAGTGCCCCAGCAGAATGCATCGGGGATTTCCAGGCCGGTTGCACAGCCGCCGGAAAGCGTCAGCGAAATTTGCGACCACTACAGTAAGTTTCATAATAATCCCAAGGCGTACGAGGCCGCCGAGAATCGAGCCAAGATCTACGAATGCGCCGTGCTCCAGACTCAGTTTGTCTCTTGGCGCCAGTATGACTCGGGAGATCCCCGCGCCAACGCCAAAATCGACGCCGCTAAGAAAAAAGCCCGCGCGCTGCTCGAAAAACGCTATCCGAAAATCCCCGACGACTGCGCGGACGCTCTCTTGGCGTTAGGCTACGTAGTAATTGCCGCCGAGAACCCTACCTCGAAAGCGCAGTGCCCACGAGCCGAAATGGCAGACGAGGACGACACATCTCCCTGACCAGACGCGCAGATTGCCCGCTTGGAATCAGGTCAAAAGACCGAACATAGGCTGTTCCGTATAGGCCAAATCTCCTAAACGTGGTTGATCCGGCCCCCTGAAGTATTTCGGAGGCGCAGCGGAATAGGTGCCGATGAGCCCGCGGATCGGTCCGTTCGCGTCCAGGATGACCAGAGGGAATCCGTGCCGCATCAGAAACCGGCCCAACGGACCGGCGAACCGAACAAACTCTTCCAGAGCACGGCAATAGACAAGATGTACGTAAGGCACCAGCCCGTACTTCCGCCCCGTCATAAACACGAAGGGATACCTGCGGTTCGCTGAGCTGCATATCAGGCTCACGCATCCATAGCTGGCGTGCGCCAGAAGCAGATCAACCTCGGAGGACGACAAGTCCTCGCCCGGCTGAGTATCGGGCGCGATTGCGCTTACGCGAGCGCCGGACGACCATCCGCCGAGCGCCGGAATCGATACAAACCGGCCACCGCAATATCGGACATAACCCTGCGCGTCCAACGTGGGCAGCGTATGAGGATCGGGCGTGGTGTTCAGATAGGTTGCGCCTTTATGCCTCAGTGCGCGCGAAACGAGCATCGCCGCATAACTTCTATATGCGGGTTCCACGTACCAGGCAGAAGTGTTGCATCGGATTCTCGTTTCCCCGTTGATTTGAATGGCTGCAAAAATCAGGAGAATTACCCCGACCAGGGCGCCGTTGCAGTCCAATAGATAACCGTACTTTGGAAAGCCGGGCGGTGTCGAATGCTCGGACAGGCGCTTGAGAGCCCGCATCCAGAACTCACGAGTGCGATGGTGATGGCTAAAGCCGATCGTGAGTAGAGTCGCAATCCCGTCGATATCCGCCGTATCTATTTCACGACAACGGATCCGCGGTGGCGAAGACGACATCACAGGAGCAACCATGGTTATTAGAGAGTCTTCTGGCTGACAAGGCGCGCGATATGTCATAATCGCATCGGAGGTTAGCAAAAAGCATCCAGATGTCCGTAAGGTCCACAATAATAACCCAGTTCGAACAAGTCATCAAAGAGCAAAACAAGCAAGTGCCGACGCTGTCCGATGATTTGGTTCTTCTAGAATCGGATCTAGACTCTCTCTGCTTTGCGATTATCGTCGCCCGGCTCGAGGATGCGCTGGGGGTTGATCCGTTCAGCGCCGCCGAAGATGTTGACTTTCCGGTGACCCTGAAAGATTTCATCAAATTCTACGAAGATGCCGCCAAATAGCCGGAGCTCGCTTTGGGACCTACTGAGTGCCGGTGACCGGTGGTCCGGCCGCTCGCTTTTGGGCGTCGATGCGAGCGTCGCGTTGGGCGATCTCGTGCAAGGATCGAGCCTCGGTGGCCGGATCGAGGAGCTTAGTGGCCGCTCGGTACTCGTTACTACCAAGGATCAGCTCACCGCGGCGTTGGCGTGCATCGAGCTCGATGGAATCGCGCGCCGACTGGTCCTTTGCCCTCCCGATCTCGCGCCCGAACATATTCCTTTCGTTACGAAAACCGCGGCAGTAGATGCTGTTGTATCCGATTCGCCGGCGCCTGAAGCCGGTGCACCAGATGTTGGATGTTTTGTAACCTGCAGCCCGAGGATCGCGCCCGCTGATGCCAGTCGAAACGGTCGCGAGCGAACCGAATGGGTCCTGCTTACCTCCGGTACCAGCGGTCTGCCGAAGATGGTCGCACACTCCTTGACGGCTTTGACGGGTGCGATGGCTGGAGTCAAGCCACCCGAAACTCCCGTCATTTGGAGCACTTTCTACGACATTCGCCGTTATGGCGGCATGCAGATTTTTTTGCGGGCGCTCCTCGGCGGCGCATCGCTGGTGCTGTCGAGCGCGCATGAATCGGTGGGGGACTTCCTGATTCGGGCCGGTGCCAGCGGAGTGACACATATCTCTGGGACTCCGTCCCATTGGTTTCGCGCACTGATGAGCCCGTCGGCACGCCAGATCGCGCCTCGATACGTTCGCTTGTCGGGAGAAATCGCGACCCAGGCGATCCTGGATAACCTCCGCGCTTTCTATCATGAGGCCAAAATCGTCCATGCGTTCGCCTCGACGGAGGCCGGCGTGGCGTTCGAGGTTGGCGATGGTCTGATGGGCTTTCCTGCCAGCCTGATCGGGCAGGGCGGCGGGGAAGTGGAAATGAAGGTCGAGGACGGTTCGCTGCGGATCCGCTCAGCGCGAATTGCGCTCCGCTACCTGGGCGGCCAGACCGAGGTCATCGCGGACCAGGACGGCTTCGTCGATACCGGCGATATGGTCGAGCTGCGCGGCGATCGTTACTATTTCGTCGGCCGAAGGGACGGGACGATCAACGTTGGCGGCCTGAAGGTCCATCCCGAAGAAGTCGAGGCGGTGATCAACCGGCATCCGGGCGTGCAGATGTCGCTCGTGAGAGCACGGAAGAATCCGATCACCGGGTCGATAGTGATTGCCGATATCGTCGCGAAGAGCGAGCCCGGCGCCGCCGGCGTACCTGTGCAGACCGACGCGGTCAAAAACGAAATCCTCGAAACCTGTCGGCGCGCTTTGGCTGCGCATAAGGTTCCGACCGTAATCCGTTTCGTGCCGTCCTTACCCGTTTCGCCCTCCGGCAAATTGGCTCGCTTCAATGCTTAACATCATCGTCACCGGCGGAAGCCGAGGAGTGGGTCTGGGAATCGCCTGCAAACTGACTACCGCCGGCTACCGAGTTATTGCTGTCGCGCGGCGGGAGAGCGATCAGCTCGCTTCCGCGAGGTCGAAAATGGATACCGGTCAACGGAGCTCGCTCCATTTCAAGCCGTTCGATCTCGGAAACATTTCTGACATCCCGGCTCTGGTCAAAGGGTTACGTACGGAATTTGGATCGATCTATGGGCTCGTCAACAATGCGGCGGTCGGGACCAGCGGCATTCTGGCCACCATGCGCGATACGCAAATCGAGCGCCTCGCGCGCCTGAACATGGTCTCGCCGTTGATACTAACGAAGTATGTAGTGCGATCGATGATGGCTGACGGGGGCGGCCGGATCGTGAATATCGCTTCGATAGTCAGTTTCACCGGATACAGCGGCCTTTCCGTATATGGTGCAACCAAGGCGTCGATGGTCGGCTTTACGCGCTCTCTCGCCCGCGAGGTCGGGCCGTTGGGTATCAACGTCAATGCAGTCGCACCCGGCTTTCTGGATACCGAGATGACCGAAGGCCTCGGAGCACAGCAGCACGACCAGATAGTACGTCGCAGTGCGCTGCGACGCCTGGCCAACGTCGATGACGTGGCGAACGCCGTCGAGTTCCTCTTCGACGACAAGGCGAGAAATATTACCGGGACCGTGCTGACTGTCGATGCCGGCAGCACCGCTTAGGCGGCCTGTCCAGGTTCATAGCCGCACGCTGCGAGTCTGAATGCTCTCGTAAAGCGCTGCATCGAGCTTTACGAAAGCCTGCCCGGCGCGATCATTAAAGTAGATGGCGTCGGCAGTAAGCGCCGGATCATAGCCTTCGCGCGAGAGCTCCTGCTTCTTCGGTTTGAATGTCGTCGTCGTCTCGATCTCGCCACGGATACGTAGAAATAAAGGACGGGCGTACTCGGGCAGGCGCTCGGCGAGATGCTCTCGGAACGCGACGAGGCTGAAGTCCTGGCTGACCACGACCGCGGCCATCCCGGCACGCCCTTCCGTACCGGGGACAGTCACCCCATAGACCACGGCTTCGATCACGCCCGGATGCGCGGAGATGATGTCGGCGACTTCCGTGGTCGATACGTTCTCGCCCTTCCAGCGGAAGGTGTCACCGACGCGATCGACAAAATAAAAGTAGCCCTTTTCATCCGTTCGCATCAGGTCGCCGGTGCGAAACCAGGCGTCTCCATTCGCAAATACATTCCGAAGAATCTTTCGGTCGGAAGCCTCCTGATCGGTGTAACCTTCAAACCGGCTGGCTGGATTCGAGCCGTCGTCGAGAATCTTGCCGATTGCCTCGCCAGCTTCGTTCGCGTGACAGCGGATGCAGAAGCCTTTCTCGTTACGGATCGGATGGCCGTTATCAACCTCGAGTTTGACCAGCGCCACGGCTGTGCGCTGGGCGAGGAACGAAGGGATCCGGCCGATCGCGCCGGGTTTGCCTTCGCAATTGAAAAGCGAAAAGTTGCTTTCGGTCGCGGCATAGAACTCGAGAATTTGTGGAATGTGGAAGCGGCGCTTGAACTCGTCCCATACGTCGGGCCTCAGTCCATTGCCGCAGCAGAGCCTGATTCGATGGTCGCTTTCTCGAGGATGCGGCGGGCTGTTTACCAGGTAGCGGCAAAGCTCGCCGATGTACTGGAAGAGCGTGCAATCCCACTCTACGATCTCGTCCCAGAAGTGGCTCGCCGAAAATCGTGGCCGTAGAACCACCGAACCGCCATTGACCAGCGCGGCGCCGGTCGCCACCACGCCGCCGATGCTGTGATACATCGGCAGGCAATTATACATTCTGTCGGTCGGGCGAGTGTCCATCAGGCCGGCAAACCAATGGCTCCATTGCATCAGCCGAAAATGACTGACGTTGGCGGCCTTGACCAAGCCGGTCGTCCCCGAAGTGTAAATGTATAGCGCGCGATCGCGGAGAGATGGCGGTTGATACTCAGAGCTGTCGAGCCGATCGCCTGAGACTCGCTGGATTTGCTGATCGATCCTCGGGAAGCCTTGGTTGCCCGGCCCATGCATCCAGCATTTGAGATCTGGTGCAAGCCGCGGTAGCTCGGCGGCGAAGGTGTCGGCCAGCTCGGCTCCGACGATGACGTGCTTGGGCGCTACTATGTTGATGGAGTGTGCCAACGAGTCGCCGGTGAGATTAGTGTTGACCAGCGAAACGATACCGCCGATGCGCGTTATCCCGAGCCAGATCGCCATATATTCCGGGCAATTTGGCATCAGCAGACAGACCACATCGCCGGTGGCGAGACCCGCTGCCAGCGCCCAGCGCGAATATCGATTGGCTCTTTCGGCCAGCGCCCGATATGTCAGGCGCTCCCGATCGGAAATGAGAGCGAGCCCCGCACCAAACTTATCAGTCAGGCTTTCAATCAGTACCGGGAAAGTCACAGAGGGATTTCTGGCGATGGGTGCGGTCATTTCGAGCGCGCGCACCCACGCTTTGAGTGGTGAATTACTACTGTGGTCCGAACCGTTAGTCACTTTGATGAAAGGAAAATAAAGTCTCGATGAATTGAGTTAAAGCGATTCTCTGATTGCAGTCCCTGCCGCTCGCATCGCAAGCCGAGCATAGGGTATGACGCCGCCCATCCCATAAAAGTGATGGATCATACCTGCATGGCAAGTGTAGCGCACCTTCACTCCAGCACGCTCCAGACGATCTGCATATGCCTTACCTTCATCGCGCAGGGGGTCGAACTCAGCCGTATGAATATGCGCGGGCGGAAGGCCAGCAAGATCAGAGGCGCGGAGCGGAGAGATTCGCGGGTCTTCTAAATCTATTCCCGGCGGACAATAGTGTTTCAGCGCCCATTCCATAGTGGTCTTGTCGAAGAAGTAGTGTTCTGCAAAAGCTTTGCGTGACTCAGTATCTGCAATCACGTCGGTAACCGGACAGAATAGTACTTGCAAGGCAGGATTCGGGCCGCCGGCTTGCCGGGCAAGCTGACAAACCACTGCTGCGAGCGTGCCGCCGGCAGAGTCTCCGCCAACTGCGATACGATTCGGAGCAATGCCCAACTCAGATGCGTGTTCGAACACCCATCTGATAGCGAAATAACTGTCTTCTACCGCGGCCGGAAACTTATGTTCTGGTGCGAGCCGGTAGCCAACTGAGATTATGCGGCAACTACTCTCATTCGCCAGCATCCGGCACAATCCGTCGTGCGTCTCGATAGTACAGAAAACCCCGGTACCACCGTGGAAATAAACTAACCCGGCCGATTTATCAGTGTTAATTGCCGCCGGAATGTAAATGCGGATCGGCAACGGACCACCAGGTCCGGGCAATTCGCGATTCTCAGTCTTGCCGATCGAAATGTCCTTGACATCAACTGTTTGCGCCAATCTAAGAATTGCCTGACGCATTTCCGCCGGAGTAAGCTCTGATGCCTCCGGTATGCCGCCGGCCGACACCATGTGCAGAAATCGCTTCACATGCGGGTCAAGCGGCATGATCAAGCTTCTTGCGCACAAATGTCAGGGCTATGAGACCGTGCTCTGGTTGTCGGTCAGGAATCTTTCATCAGTGCGGTGACCAGGCTGCTTATGGTTGAGATCGATCGGAAGTTGGTAGGGATAATGTGGGCTTCGGGTATCTCGAGATCGAACTCAGCTTCGACAGAGAGCATAAGGTTGACCATATCCAGTGAGGTCAGACCAACCTCACTTAGATCATCGTCCGAACAAACCGAGCGACTGATTGAACGTTCCGTGAGCAAGCGCTGGACAACTTCTGCAACCCTATCTCCTGGGGAATCACTGCGACGGTTCAACATGTCCCTACCTGATTCTGTCCTTACCTGAAGTTGAAGATTAACAATCCGTCCATTTTCGCGAAAGCCTGCGGTTTGGTATCACAAGCTTTATTACGCGCAAGTTACAATAAGTGCTCCGCACATTTGCGGCAAGAGCAAACTCACGCCGCTTGGCCGCGCGATCGCGATGGTTAGGCAGCGGTGGAGTATTCGTCGATAGCGGCTAACCGCGGCCGGTTCTGCTTGCTTGTTGGATCGGCGTCTCGAGTCCGCCCTGCCGCTGGATTCGCGCTATTTGCCGCCTGGAGAAGCGCCGATCCGCACCCGATTGCGGCCTCTCGGTTCCCGGAAACGTTGCGGCGCCGGGGCTTAACAGAGTCGTATCAAAGGCTTTTCGAGGGCCGGGAAAAACGCTGTCCGCCGTCAATGGTTAGCAACGTTAACGCGTATGAGCGTTACTCGATGTGCGAAAGGACTTTCGGGTTCCGAAATAATACGTTTAGCGACTCGGGCTACATCAAAGAAGCTATGGTGCGCAGAGGCTAGCAAAAATGCCACTCAAATCGCGCGTTTCTGGACGCGAGGTCACGACGCGTCTTGTCCCACAAAAGCTAATTTCCGAAGGATCGCATGGCGTGCAGCCTCGACTCACGCCCGAGTTCGGGTTTATCAGCCGGCATGTCGCAGCTGTCCGGCACCTATAACATGGTTGCTAGTATACCCACACAGATTTTCCCGGTCACCAGCGATCTTAAACTTCGAGCTGAAGCTGTGGCCGTAGCCGCGGCGAAAAGCGCTGATGCGGTTGACCGCGATGGGCGATTTCCCGCAGAAGCGTTCCAGGCCGCACGAGCACAGCGTCTGCTGGGCGTCTTAGTGCCGTCCGATCTGGGCGGAGAGGAAGCCAGCATCTCGGACGTGGTCGATGTCTGTTATGTGCTGGGACGAGCATGCGCGTCGACCGCCATGATCTTCGCGATGCATCAGATCATGGTTGCGATTCTCGTGCGTCACGCGCGAAACAGCCCTTGGCATAGACGCCTGCTGCATCAGCTCGCCACCGAGCAGCTACTGCTGGCTTCGTCTACGACCGAAGGTCAGGGCGGCGGCGACTTGCGCAAAAGTGCTTGCGCAGTGGAGCGAATCGGATCGCGTATGACGCTGACCAAGCGCGCTACGGTGATGTCCTATGGCGCGCATGCCGACGGGATCTTAACGACCGCGCGGCGCTCAGCCGATTCCGCTCCTTCCGATCAGGTCCTCGCGGCGTTCGTCAAGGAAGATTATCAGCTCGAGCGATTGGTTGACTGGGACGCGCTTGGCATGCGCGGCACCTGCAGCACCGGCTTCATGTTCAAAGCCACCGGCAACATGGACCAATTGTTGCCGGACCCTTACCAGACGATTCACGCGCAGACCATGATGCCCGTCGCCCACCTGACGTGGAGCGGGGTATGGTCCGGGCTCGCGGCCGGCGCGCTTGAGCGTGCGCGCCGCTTTGTCCGCAGTGCCGCGCGTCATGCAAATGGCCAACTCCCACCCGGCGCGGCTCATCTCACGCGTGCGATTACTTCGCTGCGGGCGCTGAGGGGGATGGTGTCATCAGCACTGCAAAGGTTCGAAACCATCGAGCGAGCCGAACTTGAGGGCATCGATTTTCAGACCACGATGAATTTGCTCAAGGTGAACGCCTCGGAAATGGCGATCGCAACCGTGATGAGTTGCATGCAGGCGTGCGGATTATCGGGCTATCGGAATGACGGCGAATACAGCATCGGTCGTCATCTCCGGGACGTATTGTCGTCGTCGGTCATGATCAACAATGATCGAATACTCGCCAACGCCGCCAGCGCATCATTGCTAATCGAAGTTCCGCACTTGTTAAGAGACTGAATGTACCGCAACCGCTGCCCGCGAATCGATCGTGAGTCCCAGGTCAGCACATCCGCTCTGGAGGGGTAACAGTACGCATGAGCGAGAATGGTAAAAGTCAGCTTGGTTCGAGTCCTAATCATCTGCTTCAACCAACCAGCGCCAATGGCGTCTATGCTCGAACTGCGCTTTTCGAGCAAGTCCTCGAAGGCCTGTCAGGCCTGATCAATCGACATCGCGAGCCCGATACGGAAACCCTGAAGTTTCCGCCGGTGATCAGTCGGGCCCAATTACAAAAATCTGGTTTTCTGCAAAGCTTTCCGCATCTGCTCGGTTGCGTCAGCTGCCTTCAGGGTGAAGAGTCCGAAATCCGCGCTCTGGTAGAAGGGCGCGATCCTGATCGGGATTGGGTCTCCGGCTTGGCCGCTATCGACCTGGTCCTTACGCCGGCCGCCTGCTATCACATCTACCCGATTGCGGCAGCCCGCGGGCCTGTCCCGGCAAAAGGCCTGCTATTCGACGTCGCTTCGTTTTGTTTTCGCCGTGAGCGCTCTTTCGAGGTCGACCGACTGCAGGCGTTTCAGATGCGCGAGTGGGTATGTGTCGGAACCCCGCAACAGGCTGTCGACTTCCGGGCGCGATGGAAATCCTGGGCCGAAGGATTGGCGAAGCGGCTAGCCTTGCCCCATAAGATAGCTCCGGCCAGCGACCCGTTTTTCGGCCGGGCCGGCAAGCTGATGGCAATGAGCCAAATCGAGCAGGCGCTGAAGTTCGAGTTGCTCATTCCAGTGCACTCCGCAGAGTCGCCAACAGCTTGCATGAGTTTCAATTATCATCGCGATCATTTCGGAGCGACCTGGAACCTGACGACTGAGTCTGGCGAGGTAGCGCATACAGCCTGTGTGGCTTTTGGCCTGGAACGGTTTGCGCTGGCGCTGTTCGCGACGCATGGGCTCGACCTGCAAAAATGGCCGGCCGCGGTGCGTGAGACGCTGTGGTCTGACCATCTCGAGCGCCCGACCAGCTCTGAACCGGTGCGCTACAAAAACGGACCGACGTCGCGCGTCGATACCGCGGTGACAGAATAGAAGGTTGTCGGATGCGGAAAGAGACGATCGCGCTTCACGCCGGCTATGAAGTCGATCCGACGACGAAGGCGGTCGCGGTCCCGATCTATCAGACGGTAGCGTACGCGTTTGACAGCGCGGAGCACGGCGCCGCGCTGTTCAATCTCGAGGTCGAGGGATACCGCTACGGACGCATCGCGAATCCGACCAATGCGGTACTCGAGCGGCGCGTCGCCGAGCTTGAAGGGGGACTGGGAGCCCTCAGCCTGAGCACCGGGCAGGCGGCGTTACATTATTCGGTGCTCAATCTCACCGAAAACGGCAGGAACATCGTATCCGTTCCGCAGCTTTATGGGACCACGCACACGCTTTTTGCGCACGTTCTGCCGACGCTCGGGATTAATGTCCGGTTTGCCGAAAGCGATCATCCCGCGGCCCTGGAAAAGCTGATCGACGAAGACACGCGCGCGATCTTCTGCGAAAGCGTGGGTAATCCGGCAGGGAATATCTGCGACGTTGAAGCGCTCGCGAATATCGCGCACCAACATGGCATTCCACTGATCGTCGACAACACCGTTGCAACTCCCATCCTGCTCCGCCCGATCGATTATGGGGCCGACATCGTCGTGCACTCGCTGACAAAATTCATGGGCGGCCACGGAACGACCCTCGGCGGCATCATCGTCGACAGTGGCAACTTTCCGTGGCAGAAGCACGCGAAACGTTTCCCGATGTTCAATCAACCGGACGCGTCCTATAACGGCCTGGTCTACACGCAGCATTTTGGTCCGACGGCTTATATCGCGCGCTGCCGGAGCGTCTACCAACGAACGATGGGCGCCGTGTTGTCGCCGCTGAGCGCGTTTCTGTTGTTGCAGGGCATCGAGACGGTCGCCCTCCGCGTCGAACGTCATGTCGAAAATGCGCGGCGGGTGGCCGAATTCCTGCGCAACGACAAAAGAGTCGATTGGGTGAATTACGTGGGATTCCCCGATAATCCCTATCATGGGCTCGCGCAGAAATATCTCGGCGGCAGGGTGTGCTCGCTGATGACCTTCGGCATTCATGGAGGATTCGAAGGAGGAATCAAGTTCTACAACGCTCTGAAGTTGATCAAGAGATTGGTCAATCTGGGCGATGCCAAATCCCTGGCCTGTCATCCGGCATCCACAACCCATCGGCAGATGTCGCCCGAAGAGCAGTTGAAGGCAGGCGTGAAGCCCGAGACCATCCGGCTCAGTATCGGGATCGAGCATGTGGACGATATCATCGCCGACCTCGACCAGGCGCTGGAAACGGCGGCGGCGGACGATAAGAGGTCGATTGGAGAGCACGATCATCGCTACTTCGCCACGAGCACATGATGCCGATGCTTTCAGCCAGCCTGCCTTCGCGAGAGCCCGGACCTCGCGACGTCACCGACGACCCGATCGTCATCGGGCTGGTCAACAACATGCCGGATACGGCGCTGGAGACCACCGAGCGGCAATTCCGCGAGCTGCTCTCTGCCGCGTCTGACAATTTTGCGGTTTGCCTGAAGCTCTTCTCGGTGCCGGAGGTTCCTCGCGCGGAAGCCGGCCTCACGCATATCAGTCAGCACTACGAGAACATCAGCGAACTGTGGGCAAGCCATCTCGATGGGTTGATCGTGACGGGGACCGAGCCGCGTGCGCCGGTGCTGGCGGATGAGCCCTACTGGGCCACTCTGACGAAACTTATTGATTGGGCCGAAGACCACGTCTGCTCGACCGTATGGTCGTGTCTCGCAGCGCATGCCGCCGTCCTCCACCTCGACGGCATCGAGCGGCGACCGTTTCGCTCGAAGCTCTCCGGCGTGTTCGACTGCATGAAAGCGACGGACCACGCGATCGTGGCGGGCGTTCCATCTCGTTGGAGCGTTCCCCATTCCCGATTCAATGACCTGCCCGAGGAGGCGCTCGTTTCAGGCGGCTATCGCATCCTATCGCAGTTGGCCGGCGCCGGCGCCGACATGTTCGTTAAGCAGAGAAGGAGCCTGTTTCTTTTCGTGCAAGGCCATCCTGAATACGATCCCGGGGCATTGCTCCGCGAATATCGTAGGGACGTTAGAAGATTCCTCGCCGGCAAAAGGGATAGCTACCCTGAAATGCCCTGCGGCTATTTTGACGAGGAGGCTGTAGCCGCACTAACCGCATTCCGCCAGCAGGCGCTGCATAACCGACACATCGATCTGTTCTTGAGCTTCCCTGCTGCGATAGCAGAAAGGAAATTAGCACACGTCTGGTTTGGGCCGGCCGTGGGTATCTATGCGAACTGGCTAGCCTACCTGGTGGAGCAGCGGGCTCTAAGCCGCGGGTCGGCGAAAGCGCATACCGATAACAATCTGAAAGAGACCGGCTAAGGGGGTTCGATCAGTAGGGTGAGCGCTCTTTTTCCAGCGCGCGAAGTTCGCGAGCGCTGGGACGATTTTCTGACCCGCGAGCTGGCCCGCGCCAACGAGCGGATAGCCGCAGGTTCAGTCACCCCGACGCTCGACCTGGCCGCGTTCAAGCGCGAACTCGCCGGCTTCGATTTTCGTACTCCGCGCGCGTTAGACGAGCTCCTGCCGTGGATTATCACGCAGATGGAGCACGGCCTCGTCCATATCACGCATCCCCGCTATTTCGGGCTCTTCAATCCGGCGCCTACTTTCCCTGCCCAATGTGCCGATCGGGTCGTCGCGGTGTTCAATCCGCAGCTCGCGACCTCGACGACGTCACCGGCTGCCGTCGAGATTGAGGCCCACGTTATTCGCTCAGTTGCCGCCCGTGCCGGTCTCCCGCCCGAGGCGGGCGGCCACTTCACGACCGCAGGATCGGAGGCGAATTACACGGCGCTCATCTGCGCTTTGACCCGCTCAAATTCAGGATTTGCCACCGAAGGAGCCCGGGCGTTCGAGGGTCCTCCCGTGTTCTACGTCTCGAGGGAGAGCCATCTTGCCTGGCTCAAGATCGCGCACCAAGCGGGTATCGGTCGCTCGGCAGTGCGTCTGGTGGCCACGGACGGCTGCGGCCGTATGGACGCGAATGCCCTGGCCGACACGTTGAGTGTCGATCGCGCCCGGGGATGCGTTCCCGTCATGATCGCCGCGACGGCTGGAACGACCAATGCCGGAATGATCGATCCGCTCGAAGCCAGCGCTGAAATCGCTCGAAACCATGGCCTCTGGTATCACGTCGACGCGGCTTGGGGCGGCGCGCTCATCGCCTCGGACACGCTGCGCCATGCGCTGGCAGGCATCGAGAAGGCCGACTCGATCACGATCGACGCACACAAGTGGTTCGCGACGACCATGGGCTGCGGAATGTTCCTTACCAGGCACCCGGGTGTGCTGTCTTCTGCGTTCCAAGTCTCGACTGGCTTTATGCCCTCCAATGTAGCCAACCTCGATCCCTATGTGACAACGGTCCAATGGTCGCGACGCTTTCTCGGACTGCGCCTGTTTCTGTCGCTCGCGGCTGCCGGATGGACCGGCTACGGGAAGCACGTCGAGCGCTCGATCGAGCTGACAGAACTGCTCAAGGAAGAGCTGCTCGCGCGGGGATGGTCGATTCTTAACGACTCGCCAGTAGCGGTATTGTGCGTTCTGCCTCCGCCTGGATTTGACGAACCGCGGTCAATCGTTGGAAGGATTCTAGCCTCCGGCCGCGTGTGGGTAGCGGCAGCGATGTACGAAGGGCGCGAAGTCATCCGGGCCTGCGTGACGCATGGTGAAACCACACCGGACGATGTCACCGAGCTAGTAACCGCTCTACACGCCGCCCGATCCGGGAGGCGCCCGGCCGAAGCGAGCAGATCGAACGCTAAAAGCCCCGGAAAGACGGTCTGATCGAGTAAGCTAATTCACGCCATGTTTGGCGATATTTCCGTTGTGCAAATGGCACTTCTAGTCACCCTTATCATCTTTTGACCTACAGGAACGGGAAGAATGCTATTTTTTGCCCCCCTCAGCCACCGTCCGTTGGGCTTTCTTACACGTGAACAGGGGTGATCAGTGAAAAATGCGTCGCGTGCCGGAGAGACCTGTGAGGGAATGGTACGGCGTTCCCGACAGCTTTGCTCAAGGGGTTTTACATGTCGATTACGGAGGAGGCCTTGTACATGGGAGGGCGGACGCGTGCCCTGTCGTGATTTCTTTGCTTAGCAACCGTAACTGCTTGGCAAGTAGACGCCGATGCAGTCAGGAGTAAATTTCGAGTGAATGAGATTAATCGTGGGATTTGGTTTCCATGGATGCGGATAACGCGTCCAGTGGAGGGCCTAACTATGGACTACATGCCTAGATTACTGTGTAACGCGCTTTGCGCGGCCTCGATTGGAGCGCTGTTCCTGGCCGGGTGTGCATCCTCCGTGCCTCCGGATCAGGCAGGGCGGGTCTCTCCTGCCGCACCGCAGGTATCTTCTACCGGATCCCAGGCGTCTTTCACCACGCCTCAGGGACCCGCTATGGACCCCCCAGCGACCCCGAGCTCAAACGGAGCTCGCGTGGCTGAGAAGGCGGTACCGGAGACGAACGAGGTCGTGCTCGGTCAGGACGATTCCACAGTCCTGGAGGCCCTTTGGGCGAAGCGGAGCGCATCAGCTTCGGACGACAAGTCTTCCGACCTCACTCTCGGTCCGGGCGATGTTCTGCGAATCTCTTTGCCTCAGCTCGATACCCAGACCGATCGCATGTATCGAACCCCCGAGGAGGAGAACGTCGCCTTACCGCCCAATAACAACGGTCCTTACACCGCGCAAGGCGATCTTGTCAGGGTATCGGAGGAAGACACTATCGCGCTGCCGCTACTGGGCGTGATCAATGTTTCAGGCATGACCGAGGCGGACCTCCGAAACGAATTGATCCGGCGCGTTGGGAACTACGTCTATAAGCCACAAGTCGAAGTGTTCCTGGAGCACTCGGAGAATCGGGACGTCGCCGTATTAGGGTCAGTGAAGACTCCCGGACGTTACATGATGACCAGTCCCTCCGACACCATCATGACCATGATTAGCCATGCGGGCGGGATGACCGACGATTCGGCCTCACGAGTCATTCTTGTGCCGGCACATGCCAGCGGCAAGCCTCGGCTGGAAGCTACGAGTCTCACATCAAGTGCTCCGGTAGACGGTTCATCCGCTACGCAGGTGCCAGACGACCAAGTACTTATCAATCTGGCTCGAGCGGGCAATCAACGCTATCTCGAGCTTCCGGTTAGACCCGGTGACGTAATCATTGTGCCGGCAGCCGGCGAAGTGACGGTGGAAGGGTGGGTGCCGAACCCTGGGCATTTCAAGATTACTCCGGGGATGACGGCGCTAGGCGCTATCGCTGCCGCAGGGGGTGCTCAGTTCACCTCGTCGGCCACACTTCTGCGCGAAGCAGGGAATGGGGGTAAATACGACATGCCCCTGGATATTTCCAAGCTAAAGAGCGGCGCCGAGCCTGATGTACCACTGCAGGGCGGAGATGTGGTGGTCGTAGAAAGATCGGTCGTGGGCGCGGTGCCCTATACTCTGTATTTTCTTATCAGCCACGTAGGGCTTGGATTCCCAGTCATGTAGACGACCGTTGTGTCGGTTGGAAATCTCAGCTTACGAGAGCAGGCGAGATTTAGAACAGATTACCCAGCATCGTACTTAGGCATTTCACGTTTATCGTCTATCTAACGGATTCAAAAGCAATGCAAGAATTAAGTCCGTATTTTATCAATCGTATCCCTCCCGAGGTCCCTTCCGACTTTTCCACCTCGGCTAAAGGCTACACTCAAGACGAGCCACATTTTCGGGAGTATTGGCGCATAATCACCAAGCGTTGGCGCCTCATCGTCACGCTGGTGATTTGCTCGCTGGTAATCACGAGTGTGGTCGTCTTCTTGATGACGCCGACTTATACTGCCACCAGCCAGGTGCTGATCGAGCCTCAACAAGTTCTGGATATGCGGGCGCTGGAGACGCAAGAACCTGGCGATGATGCGCAAAATAACTACTACGGTACGCAGTACAAGATATTGCAGAGTCGAAGTCTCGCCGCTCGGGTAATCCGGGAGCTGAATCTTCAGAACGAGCCATTTTTGCGTCCCAAAAAGCCTGACGCCCTGGAAGCGCGCCTTCTTGCCGAAGGAGCCTTAACTAAAGATCCCAAGGATCCGATAGATTCAGTAGATTCGGTAAATTCAAAAGATCCCGTGGATGACAAGGATCTTGTCGACCAGGACGGAGATCCCGACGCGGGCACAGAAGGAGTCAGGCCACGGGTCATCGATGCATATCTGAAACGCCTAACAATCCGGCCCGAGCCAGGAACAAGTCTTGTCACGGTTGCCTTTAGCGCACCGAATCCTGTTCTATCCGCCCGCATCGTTAACGCGCACGTCCAAGCCTATATTGCTCGCGGTACGGAACTTCACGCCGAGGCCAGCGAGACCGCGGTTAAGTACCTGCAGGCAAAACTCACTGAGTTACAAGGCCGGGTTGAAAAGTCGGAAGCCAATTTGAACGCTTACCGGCGCCAGCGCGGCATCGTCACCGACTCATCCACCGACGACGACAACACACCCGAAGACAACAACCGGGTTGTGATGAACCGCCTCGTCGATTTAAACCGAGCATTGACCGACGCAGAAACCCAGCGAATCACTCTTGAGGCAGAAGCTCATCTGATCAGCACTCACGACTACGATGCTCTGCCCGCAATACAAACTGACGAGGTAATTCAGAATTTCCGCCAGGAAGAGGCAAGAATCCAAGCGGAATACGCCGGCTTGGCGGAGCAGTATAAACCCAGCTATCCGCCGCTGGCTGAACTCGCTGCTAAGTTGAAAGAGATACAATTCCGACTGAACGATGAAGTGCATAGAGTCGCCATGGGTATCAAATTGGGTTACGATGCGGCTCTAGAGCGCGAGAAAGACCTGACCGACCAGATCAACCAGGAGAAGAATGTAGCACTGTCATTGAACGATGCTTCACTGCAAGATGCCATTCTGTCTCGCGCAGTAGATACCAATCGAAAGCTCTATAAGAATGTGCTTGAGCGCATGACCCAAATGGGCGTGGCGGCAGGCGTATCGTCCTCCAACGTTTCGATACTCGACAGCGCCACTCCTCCTCTCGTACCCTCGAGTCCGAAGATCTTGCTGAGTCTGGCGAGCTGCACAATACTCGCGCTGCTGATTGGTATAAGCATTGCCTGCTTCCTTGAGCGTTTCGACGATACCTTCAAGGATTCGGATGAGATCGAGCACTACCTCGGCGTTCCGAATTTGGCTATCGTACCGGATTTCCGCAAATTGAGCCGGCCCACTAATGGTCCGAAGGGCTACCTGTCGAGTCGCCTTGGTTCGGCCCAGATTAAAGCCACGAACGCAGTGATCGTTGCGGATCAGGATAACGGCTTCTCGCCTGCCACCGAAGCCTATCGTGCGCTTCGGCTGGGCCTCTTGCTGTCTCAGGCTGGCGAATCGCCCAAGGTGATACTGATCACTAGCGGAACTCCAGGTGAGGGCAAGACCGTAACCGCGATCAATACTGGTATTGCGTTTGCCCAAATGGGAAGCAAAGTGCTTTTGATCGACGCGGATCTTCGAAGCTCGCGATGTCATAAATTGCTGGCGATGACCAACCGCGGCGGGCTCACCGAAGTTCTAACTGGCCAACAACGTCCTGACGAACTCATCCGTCCGACTAGTGTCGATGGACTCGAGTGCCTCACTTCCGGTTCGACACCGCCGAACCCGGGCCGGCTCTTGAGTTCGGAAGCCATGGCCACGCTGCTGTTGAATTTGAGGGCCAACTACGACTGTATTTTGATTGACTCAGCTCCTGTAATGCCTGTAACCGACGCCCTTCATCTGATGGCCATGGTCGACGGCGTGCTGTTGGTGGTGGGTCCGCATATCCCTAAGCAGCGAGTGAGACACGTATGTGCTCGCTTAAAGCAAATTCACGCACCCCTGCTCGGCGTCGTCCAAAATCAGGTGGATATTAACACGCACAGAAATGCTGGCGACTACTATTACCCGCGTTTCTACAAGTCCCAGGATTTGGACGATGCATACAATCTGGTTGAGAGCTGAGCCTTTGCCGGCTCTGCAACTGTTTTAGTCGTCCGTCGTCGGAGCCGGCCCTTGGCGCAAATATTCGCGACACTAGCCGTTTCTCTGGCCTGAAATGATTTAACCGCAGAGTAGCCTTTGAGGCCGCCGGACGAAGGCGGGACTCGTACGGGAAGCGTGGTACGCAACGGCGGGTCGCGACATGTGTTTGGTTTGTTTGGTCTGGCCGCGACTCTGGGGCCAGTTAATGCCTGTATCCTGTACGCAATCTACGTCAGGACTCGCCGGCATCCTCCATCCCTCGAAATGTCAGTGGATTTGAGACCGATTCCCTCGTCAGTCGTCTGTTACATGATCTTTTATCAAGGAGACAAGGAATGAAAATCCTGGTCACGGGCTCTAGTGGCCTAATCGGTTCCGAGGCCGTCCGGTATTACGATGCGCTCGGCCATCAGGTAATTGGTATCGACAACAATATGCGCGCCTTCTTCTTCGGTCCGTCAGGCGACACCACGTGGAACTTGCGGCAGCTTCAGCAGTCAACTCAAAACTTCACACATTGCGATATTGATATTCGTAATCGCGAACAGCTCTTTGCTCTGTTCGAGGCGAACCCTTTCGATCTAGTAATTCATTGCGCCGCACAGCCTTCCCACGATCGAGCCCGCGAAATAGCTCTTCTCGACTTCGAAGTTAATGCTCTCGGGACTGTGAATATGTTGGAAGCGGCCAGGCGCTGGTGCCCGGCCTCGGTGTTCATCCTGATGAGCACAAACAAAGTGTACGGCGATAGTCCCAACGAGTTGCAGCTGGTAGAGCTAGAAAAACGATATGAGTACGCGCGACCCGAAGACTATGACGGCATTGACGAAAATTGCCGCATTGATCAGTGCTTACACTCGTTGTTCGGTGCGTCGAAACTCGCTGCCGATATAGTTGCACAGGAATACGGTCGTTACTTCGGCATGAAGGTCGGCGTCTTTCGGGGCGGCTGTCTCACTGGACCGGCGCATTCCGCGGTCGAGCTTCATGGTTTTCTCTCCTACCTGATCAAGGTCGCGATGAGCGGCGGGACTTATCGCGTATACGGCTATCAGGGCAAACAAGTTCGCGACAACATTCATAGCGGCGACGTTATACAGGCCTTTGAGGCCTTCCGCCGCGAACCGCATCCAGGAGAAGTATATAACCTCGGTGGTGGTCGTGAGAATTCGGTCTCGATTCTAGAGGTTTTCGATTTGATCGAGGAGATAACCGGTAGAAGGGTCAACTGGACGTATGTCGATGAAAATCGGATTGGTGACCACATGTGCTACATCACCAACCTGTCGAAGTTTAAAAGTCACTACCCTCAATGGACTATCAGGCGTTCGACCGAGGATATCCTTCGTGAGTTAGTCGCGCCGTACGAGTCGCAAGGCGACGAGAAGACGTTCGCGGCGGTGGCTGACGGCAATCGGTAGGTTGGGTATGGAAATCGAGCGGTCCAATATCTTGGGTTTCGGGATCAGCGCCATCAACATGTCTATGGCGACGGCGACGATCGAGGAATGGATACGACGCGGCGAACGAAACTATGTTTGCGTCACGACCGTCAACAGCATCATCGAGGGTCAACGCGACGAACACTTCAGGAGGATTCACAACCTAGCCGGACTCGTTACCCCGGACGGGATGCCCCTGGTATGGCTCAGCAAACTGATGGGCTTTCGCCACGTTGAGCGCGTTTACGGTCCGGACCTGATGCTGCGCTTATGCGAGGGTTCGGCGGCACAAGGCTTTCGCAATTACCTTTACGGCGGACGGCCTGGCGTGGTCGAACTCCTGGCGGGCCAGCTGCAGCGGCGGTATCCGGCGCTGAAAATCGTGGGGGCCAGGACGCCCGAATTTCTGGAGGGATCAACCCGATACCGACAACTGAGTGTCGAAGAGAGTGATGCATTGGTCGATGAGATCAATGCTAGCGAAGCCGATGTCGTTTGGGTGGGCCTGGGTTCACCGATACAAGAGCGATGGATGGCAGAGAACGTCGGACGCCTGAAAGCGTCGGCACTGATTGGAGTGGGCGCGGCGTTTGACTTTCATGCCGGCTTGAAGCGCCAGGCGCCGGGCTGGATGCAGCGAGCAGGTCTCGAATGGAGCTTTCGGTTGGCGATGGAACCCCGCCGCCTGTGGCGTCGTTACCTTGTCCGTAACTCTCAGTTCATATGGCTGATGTTCCTTCAAGCGATCGGCCAACGGCACATACCATTAAATAGCTAATCGCCAGGGGCTCGGAGTAGTGAGCGGGGGGATTGTAATTCGCAACTCCTCGGACCATAGCCCTGCGAGTTTTGGGTGTATCGCGCTATGTCGAGGTGGCGTGGCATTCGGACCTCAGTGCCGGACCGACAATAGCGCTCTAGTGAGGCTTGCTTAGGCTACAAAGAGTCCGTTTGAAACAGATTCCTGCGGCGGACATTCTATTTTCATCGGGTCAAGGTATTCGTATATGCTTAAGTACCAACCACTAGCACTTAAAACGATCTTTGAAGCATCGAGTTCTGCCTCGGACACGTACCTTGTTCGCAACGAGTCATGGCGTGCGCGCTGGAAGTATCTCATTTCGTTGCTGGCGCGTAATAGCGTCTTGCTTCTATGTGATCTGTTTGCGCTGCTGATCGCGTCGATGTTTGGCTACGTTATCTGGGCCGAAGCGGTCCTACACCAACCGACCTCTCAGTACCTTTCATTATTCCCCCTGCTCTTCCTGTTCCCTCTCGTCTATGCCGCCGCCGGCCTCTATCCGGGATTTGGTCTGGGCGCCGTGGAGATCTTGAGGCGCCTCTTCTACTGCACCAGCCTTTGCTTTTTAGGTCTGGCAGCGGCGAGCTTTGCGCTCAAAGCCGATCCAACTTTCTCTCGTATGACATACGTTATCGCGTGGGCGAGCGCTTTGATCGTAGTACCAATGTGTCGCCTTCTGACACTTTCGATCGTCAAGCCGTTTCGCTGGTGGAGCGAGCCCACCATAATCTTCGGAACCCCAGCTCAGGCAAGACTAACTATACGTTCGCTCAAGCGAGCCTTCTCGATCGGGTACACCGTAGTAGGAGTGCTCTGCCCCGATGGTCAACGAGTGGGTCAGACAGTCGAAGATGTCCCAATTCTGGGTGGTTTGGAACTTCTCCCTGAACTGGCACAACAGGGTGTGGTGACACTGCTCGCTTGGGATGATTCCTCGGTAATGGCTCAGTTAGTTCAAACCCAAACGCGACTTCGGCACATGATATTCATTCGCGAGGACCGACTGTATCCTGTCGAACGAGTTAAAATCAGAAATTTGGGCGGAGTGCTTGGCATCGAGTTCACTAATGAGCTCCTTCGCCGCCCGAATCAGATAATGAAGCGATCTCTCGACGTGATCTTGAGCACCGCAGGGTTGGTGATCACGCTGCCGATAATTGGACTCTGCGCATTGCTGATAAAAGTAACGAGCCCGGGGCCAGTCTTCTTTCGACAAACGCGAGAAGGATTGGGTGGGCGAAAGTTCAAAGTTTGGAAACTGCGCACGATGTGTACCGATGCGGAGGATAGGTTAGTCGATTTACTTAAGCGAGATCCTGAGCTTAAACGCCAATGGCAGCGCAGCGCCAAATTGCCCCGCGACCCGCGGTTGATACCGGTAGTGGGAAGCCTGCTTCGGCGGTTGAGCCTCGACGAACTGCCACAGTTGTGGAATGTAATCGTTGGGGACATGAGCCTGGTTGGTCCTCGGCCGTTTCCCGACTACCACCTCGCTATGCTCTCGCCTGATTATAAGCGGCTCCGCAGCGCGGTCCGGCCTGGCCTCACGGGCATGTGGCAGATAACGGTGCGAAGCAACGGGAGAATCGAGGAGCAGGAGCGTTTCGATACTTACTACATCAGGAATTGGTCGCTCTGGCTTGACCTGTACATTCTGGCGCGGACCGCTACTGTCGTATTGACGGCTAGGGGCGCATATTGACATTCGCGCAACGCACGTCCGTCATCTGATATCACCCACCTAGTCCACCGACAAAATTATTGATGTGGTCGCGTCACGTCGCGCGGAGCGATTTGCGCCAGAGATTCGACCATTGACAAGCAAGGAAAGGCGAATCGATGAATTCACAGACACAGCAAGCATTGCGATTTGCTGTGTTCCTCGATGAAGGGCAGGTGACTTCCTGGCAGGCCGAATGCATTTCACTTCTAGTCAACAGCGGCCTTTGCCACCTAGAGCTCATAATCACGCTCATACCGGCTGGGCGGCAAAGCTTATTATTCAGAGGATACCGGGTTCTAAGGCACGGTCCTTGGTTTGCCTTTGCGGCCACGTTTGGGCGTTCGCGGGCCAACAAAAAAGTGACTCGCAATCCGTTCTCGGTTTCACATCTGACGATTCGTGTCCCTGGAGCTAAAGACGTGTCGCCAATAGCTATTCCCGAATTCTCCTCCATTAGGGAGCGCGGCTTGGACTTCATACTTAATTTTGGTCCAAGTATTTCGGGGATTAGTACGGTCAACCTAGCACATCGCGGAGTATGGACCTTCAGATTTGGAGATTCCGCGCGTTCAGATGAATACCCTCCCGTCTTTTTAGAAATGCTTCAGCGGCAGCCCGTGACATGCGTCGCGCTCGAGCAGGATGCGCACGATGATACGAAGCCAGGAACGGTTCTGCGCCGTGGGTTTTTTCCTGTGACGCCCCACTCCTACGCAAGGTCCCTTGATGTCGCCTTGTCAGGTAGCGTGGATTTTCCTCTGCTCGCGTGCCAAGACCTCTTGGCGAATGCTGGTCGAGCGGCGACCGCGCTGGAAGGCAGGGCCATTAGGGAAGAAAGGGGATAAGAAGGGGACGAGCAGATTTGGTGTTTTCTACGAAGCCCTAATGCGAAGCATGCGGTTGAAATCACGAGGAGCTTGCATACGGTGGCTCCGAATCGACGACCCAAGGTGACATTCGTGAATATTCGCGACATTAAATACGACGAAGGCGATATCGGGATACTTCAACAGGCTATCGGAAAATGGGCGGATGAAGTATCGCCGGTCCGTACTCCGTTTAACGCTCTGCTTAAATTAGTGATGGAGGAGATACCCGGATTTTTACAAAATACGGGCGATCCCGATGAGTACGCGGACCTTGTGATTTTGATTCTAGACATCGGGTATCTATGCGGAGTTGAAGTTCGGCAAGCCGTGCTCGACAAAATGCAAGCCAATCGCGCTCGCATCGCGATGCAGCGATAGCAAGATGTTTTCGGAATTCAACACCTTTTACTTTCCCTGACGCGGTTTCTGAGGACGGTGCTGCTCGATCTACAAGCCTTTTACGGCGCGTGCTCAAGATATGCGTTCAAAACTGCCCGACAGTGTGACTATACTTTCCTTGGTGATGCGCTTACTTTACCGGCGATTTCGCAGGCTGGTCGAGGTAGCGTTTACACGAATTGAGTGGAACGTGGGTGTAACCAGTGTTCGAGATATCGATCCACGGACCTCCGCTGAGGTGAAGAACGTTCGCTGGCTTCCGAAAGAGAGAAAGAAAAGTTATCTGGCAGACCCCTTCTTTTTCTGCTCGAACGATAAAATCGGCCTGTTGGCAGAAACCATCGAACGTAAGGATCAACGCGGTGTAATTGTAGGTTATGAAGTTACGCGAGAACGAATCGTGTCTCTCGGCGTTGCGATTGCAGATAGAAACATACATCTTTCCTATCCGTACCTTTTTCGGTGGAAAGGTGAGATTTATTGCCTCCCTGAGCAGGGTGAGGCGCGAACTATTACGCTCTATCGCGCCGTAGAGTTTCCGAAGCGATGGGAGCGAATGAGCACTCTTTTTACCGGGATAGGTGCGGCTGATGCAACTATATTTCGCCATAATTCTTATTGGTGGTTGAGTTACACAGAAGCGGGAATAGAATCGAATAGTAGGTTGATGCTTTGGTACGCTACCGAGCCGACCGGCCCATGGTCGTCGCACGCTCGTAATCCGATTAAAATCGATCCTCGTTGTTCTAGGGGAGCAGGCGCGCCATTTGTCTACGATGGAATGCTAATCCGGCCGGCCCAGGATTGCTCCGTACATTACGGTGCGAAAATCGTGTTCAACCGCATAATCGTGCTGACACCCATCGATTTCGAAGAAGAAGTGATCGGCGAATTGAAGCCGGATCCCGCCGGTCCATACCCGCGAGGGTTACATACCATTTCGCAAGATGGCGGCGTCGTAGTAATTGACGGTTGGACGCGCGTCTTTGACCCGATGGGATGGTACGATGAGTTACGCAGTCGAAGGTGGGAGCGCAGGCGTAACGCGGGCAGAGTGTTGAAGACCAATGAAGACGGCGACGAGCCAGCTTGGCAGTCAAGTGACTTGAGCGGGCTGAACGACGGCACATCCCTAGATGGGGGTTCCCGGGCGCGACGATCTGCACCGCCATTCCTATCGACGAGATAGA
>DATJRJ010000247.1:0-2227 GCA_035504735.1 Binataceae bacterium (SeqCode) | reverse complement strand
GAGAACCTCGCCGACAAGGGCTACTTCCAGGTCGCCTTCGATGCGCCGTTCCAGGGCCTCGCCGTCCCGGGCTTCAATAATCAGATCGATTCGTTCGTGGGCGACCCGCGCACCTTCGGCGCCACCATACGCGTGAAGTTTTAAGGGGACCTTCGTGCCGGGGAAGACTGGGAGCGTTTCGGACTTGCGCGACATAGACTATGCCACGGTACAGCCGGCAAAAGTCGCGCCTTTTGCCGGCGGCAACGGAGCTAATGTCCGAAAAACGGCCGTAGGCCGGTTTTTCCAATTGACTAGACTCATGGGATCAGCAGCTCGTCAGCGATACGCATCGGCGTATGAGTAACTTGCACTTCGGAGTCAGCGGCGCAGTTGCCGTCCTGCGCCTGGATAATCCTCCGGTCAACAGTCTCGGACACGAGCTGCGCCGCTCGATCGTGGACGCGCTGGCGCGCGCCGAGGACGATCCGGCCGTCAAGGCCGTCGTCCTCATCGGCGCGGGTAAGGGCTTCTCCAGCGGCGCCGATATCCGCGAATTCGGCACGCCGAAGTCCCTCGCTGCCCCAAACCTCTACAGCGTACTGCGTGCAGTCGAGGCGTGCACCAAGCCCGTGATCACGGCCATCCATGGCGTGTGCATGGGCGGGGGGCTCGAGCTCGCGCTCGCCTCTCACTACCGCATCGCTACCCTGGATGCGCAAATCGGGCTTCCGGAGGTAAAGCTGGGTCTGCTGCCCGGGGCTGGCGGCACTCAGAGGCTGCCGCGTGTGGTCGGAGTCGAGCGGGCGCTGAACATGATCGTGTCCGGCAATCCGGTGCGCGCCAACGAGCTCAGCGGCACGGCGCTGTTCGATGCGATGGCGGGTGGGGATCTGCACGCGGCCGCGCTCGATCTGGCACGCGCGCTGATCGCCGAAGGGCGCGGCCCGAAGCGGGTGCGCGACCTCGCAATCCGGCTGCCGAATGCGGAGGCTTATTTCCAATTTGCACGCAACACGGTCAAATCCATGGCGGGCCCCTACCCTGCGCCTCTCGCTTGTGTCGAGGCCGTAGCGGCGGCCGTGCAACAGCCGTTCGACTCAGGTCTGAAGCGCGAGCGCGAATTGTTCGTGGGGCTCATGGCGACTGCCGAATCGGCGGCGCTGCGGCACATCTTTCAAGCCGAGCGCGCCGCTTCCCACATCAACGGCATGCCCGATTCGGTCGCCACTCGCCCGATCAATCGGGTCGGCGTCGTCGGCGCCGGCACCATGGGTGGCGGCATTGCGATGAGCTTCATCGATGCGGGATTGCCCGTCACGCTCCTGGAAACGACGCAGGAGGCGCTCGACCGGGGCCTCGCCACCATCCGCCGCAATTATCAGGGCGCGCTGCGCAAGGGGTCGCTTACCGAGGCAAGCCTCGAGCAGCGCCTGGCGCTGATCACGCCGACCTTGCAGTACGAGCCTCTGCGCGATGCGGACCTGGTGATCGAGGCCGTATTCGAGAATCTCGAGGTCAAAAGGAAGGTGTTCGAGAGACTGGATGCGATCGTCAAGCGAGGCGCGATTCTCGCGTCCAACACCTCGGCGCTGAATCTCGATGCAATCGCCCGCTTCACGAAGCGGCCGCAGGACGTCATCGGCCTGCACTTCTTCAGTCCCGCGAACATCATGCGGCTGCTCGAGGTAGTGCGCGGAGCGGAAACCGCGAACGACACTCTCGCCACGGCCATGGCACTGGCCAAGACGATCGGCAAAGTCGCGGTCGTATCGCGCGTTTGCGACGGCTTCATCGGCAATCGGATGGTGGCGCGCTATGGGCTCGCGGCACACGACCTGCTGGTCGCGGGCGCGCTGCCGCAGCAGATCGATGCTGCGCTGCAGGATTTCGGGATGGCGATGGGCCCGTTCCGCATGGCGGATCTCGCCGGACTCGACATCGGCTGGGCGATTCGCAAGCGTCGCGCGGCGGAGTTTCCCAGCGAGGATTTCTCGAATGTCGCGGACATTCTGTGCGAGGCGGGTCGATTCGGCCAGAAGACCGGCTCCGGTTTCTACCGCTACGAGGCCGGCGCACGCGCAGGCGTACCCGACCCGGCGGTGACTGCGATCATCGAACGGTACCGCGAAACCAAGGGCGTCGTACCGCGTGCCATCGCGGATGCGGAAATCGTCGAACGCTGCATCTATGCGCTCATCAACGAAGGAGCGAGGATCGTCGATGAGGGGATCGCACAGCGCAGCTC
>DATJRJ010000246.1:0-23037 GCA_035504735.1 Binataceae bacterium (SeqCode) | reverse complement strand
CGGACCATCGGATCGTCGTCGGTGCGGACGAACTCCCAGAGCGACATTCCATCGAGCGGACGGGTCAAAAAAAATCCGCGGTAGACGCCCGGCACCAACCACTCGGCCATCGCACCCATCGGCTCGGCGATCGCAACGCCGCGCCGATAAGCCTCCCCGGCAACTTCCAGCTCGTGCGTCGGCCGCGCTTTCAGACCGAAGAAGACCCCGCCGAGAAGGCTACCCAGGAGACCGCCATGCCGCGCGCAACGGGCGAAAAGGTCCGGACCCCCGCTGATCGAAACGCGAAAGCCGCTGCGCCGATTCCCCAATCCCGGCTCGCCGTGATTGCGCCACGCCAGCAACCGCGCTGCGATCGCAGGCGCATGCTCCACCAGCTCGGGCCTGAGATCGAGCACGATACGCCCGAAGGCGATGCTTGCGAAGCCAGATGCCGGGTCGCGCCGCCGCTGCGTCGGGCTCGCACGCCGCATGAAGTTCTCGTCGCGAAGCGCGGCGCCCTACTTCACCGGCTGCGCCTGATCGATGAGCATGATCGGGATATCGTCGCGAATCGGATAGACCAGGCGGCAGGCCTCGCATACGAGGCCGGCCTCATCGGTAGTAAGCTTTACCTCGCCTTTGCACTTCGGGCAGGCGAGGATATCGAGCAGCTCCTGGCTTAGCGCCATCGGCGGTTCCTCCTGAATAGCCGTCACGCGCGGGCGACGCCGGTTACGACACTATCGACGCCGCTCGCCATCGCAAGCAGACGAGCCTGATCGACCTCGTCCATTGCGACTTCCAGCCGCAAAGCGTACAGCGAATCCGGCGCGAACGGAAATCGTTCCAGTTTAACGAGATCCTTCTCGGTGGTGACGATAATTGCATTGGCGGCGCGGGCAGCTTCGCTAATCGCGCGATAGTCGGACCCCGTGTAACGATGATGGTCCCGGTACTCGAGCCGGCCGGTGATTTCCGCACCCAGCCGCGCCAGCATCCGCAAGAAGGCTCGCGGATCAGCCAAGCCGGCGACCGCGAGCACGCGCCGGCCGGCGAGTTCCAGCGGCAGCTCGAGCCATCCGTCGGCCGTGGGGCGCACCAGCGCGAGCGGACGCAGCATCGCGGGTATCAGCCGCTGACGTTCGCCGTCGGCGATCTCCGCCACCCCGGGACCCACGGTTCCATCCTCGGTAAGCATCAGCACGATCGCGCTCGCGCGCGCGGCCGCCGCCAGTCGCTCGCGCATCGGTCCCGCCGGCAGCATCCAGCCATTGCCGAGCCCCCGTTCGGCGCTGATCAACAGCAAATCGACGTTGCGCCGCAGGCGCAGATGCTGGAACGCGTCGTCGAGTACGACTATGTCGAGCGGGCCACGTTGGGCGAGCAAATTTATTGCATCGATTCGCCGGCGCGCGATCGCGATCGGTCCGCCAAATGATTTCGCCATCATCACGGGCTCGTCGCCGGCCTCGTCGGGCCCGAGCAGAATTTGCCTGCCGTCGGCCACGAGCCGCGCGCCGGAGGCGCGATTCTGCGCTGCATAGCCACGGCTCACGATTGCCGTTTTCAACCCGCGCGCCGCCAGACGTGATGCGAGGAACAGCGTGAAAGGGGTCTTGCCGTTGCCGCCGACCGTGAGATTGCCGACGCCGATGGTCCGGACGCCGGCGGGTTGACTGGCGATTCGCCAATAAGCCGATCGGCAGGCAATCGCGACGCTGTAAAGGACCGAGGCGGGAACCAGCGGCGCCCATAGCGGCCACTGATACCATGCGAGCCGATTCTGCCACAGGCGCTCAGCGCGCCCGCGAAGCCTGGACGCGGCGCGCATCAGCGGCCGGCGAGGAGCGCTTTGAGCAGTGGGATGCTGGCGTTGACCGCGCCGCCCAGCAGCTCGAGCGAACGGTGCGCCGCCCGGCCGGCCTCGAGCCGCCGAGCTTCATCTTCGAGCATGACAGCGCATGCCTCATAAAGCTCGCGGTGATCTTTAACGATCTTTCCGCCCACGCCGCTCAACAGCACCTCCGCCATTTGACGCTGATTTTCATGGAACGGGCCAAACAGCACAGGCACCGCGGCCGCCGCGGGTTCCGCTAGACTTTGTCCACCGCGACCCGCCACCAGGCTACCGCCCACGAAAGCGAGCGTCGCATGATGGTAGAGCGCGCTCAACTCGCCCATCGTATCGAGCAGCAGAATCCGCACCGACGGATCGGTCGCGGCCGAAATCATGCTCGCCTTGATATATGGCGCGACGGCTTCGAGGCGAAAGAGCTGCTCGAGTTCGCCGATCCGATCCAGATGGCGTGGCGCGACGGCCAGGCGCAGATTCGGGAATCGTGCCGCGAGCATCCGCCAGGCAGCCAGCACGATCGTTTCCTCGCCCGGCGCGGTCGAGCCCGCGACCAGCAGCGGTCCGGCGCTCGCAAAGCGATCGAGATCGAACCGCAGCGGTGCCGGCGGCGCCTGGCGGGCGAAATCGAACTTGGTGTTGCCGGTTACGACCACGCGGCGGCGCGGCGCGCCGAGTGCGCGATAGCGGCAGGCGTCGTCGAGCGTCTGGGCCAGCACCAGGTCGACTTCGCCGAGCGCCTCGGCGATCAGCGGCCGGAGCCATATGTAACGTTCGAAGGCATGCTCGGAGATGCGGCCGTTGACGATCGCGATGCGGGCGCCGGCGCGCCGCGTCTCAACGAGATATCCCGGCCACAGTTCAGTCTCCGTGATCACGACCAGGTCGGGGCGCGCCGCGGCAATGAAAGTGAGCACTGCTGCCCGATGGTCGAGCGGTGCCAGCCGATGTACCGCCGCATCCGGGATGCGCCGGCGTGCGGCCTCGCGCCCAGCCTCGGTCATGGTCGTGACGATCGCTGAGGCACCGGGCAATTCGCTCATCAGGCCGCGCGCGACGGCGCTCAGCCCTTCGATCTCGCCGACCGACGCGGCATGGAACCACAGGCGTGGCACGCCATCGAGAGCCATCTCGCCGGGCCGCACCCGTCCAAGGCGTTCATGCCGGTCGCCGCCGCCAGCCAGGAGTGCAAATGGCAGCGCCGGATACCAGATCGCATTGTAAAGCCGATAAAAGGCCGCCGACAAGATAAACGCGCCCCGGCCGCTCAACCGGCGAGTTCGCCGTTGCCGGCGACCGCGGCCGCCTCCGAAAACTGAAGATCGTAAAGCTTGCGATACTCGCGGCCTAGCGAAAGCAATTCGTCATGCGTCCCCTGCTCGACAATTCGGCCGTGCACCAGCACCGCGATCCGATCGGCGCGCCGAATGGTCGAGAGCCGATGCGCGATCACGAGCACGGTGCGGTTCGCGATCAGCAGCTCGATCGCGTTCTGTACCAGCCGCTCGGCCTCGGAATCGAGCGAAGAGGTAGCCTCGTCGAGGATCAGGATCGGCGCATCCTTGAGCACGGCCCGCGCGATCGCGACGCGCTGGCGTTCGCCGCCCGAAAGCCGCACCCCCATTTCGCCCACCAACGTCTCGTAACCCTTGGGCAGGCGCATGATGAAATCGTGGGCATTGGCAATCCGGGCCGCAGCGACGATCTCCGCCTCGCTCCGCTCCTGGCTGCCGTAGGCGATATTCGCCCGAATAGTATCGTTGAACAAAAAGGTGTGCTGCGTGACCAGCCCGATCTGCGCCCGCAGCGAAGCGATTTTGATATGGCGCAAATCGATACCATCCACCAGAATCCGCCCTTGCTGCGGATCGTAGAAACGCGGAATCAGATCGGCAATCGTGGATTTGCCACCGCCGCTCATCCCCACCAGCGCGATCACCTGGCCGGCGCCGACCCGTAGACTGACGTCCTTGAGCACCCAGTCCTTGCCATAGCGGAAGTTCACGCCCTGCAGCTCGATCGAATGGTTGGTACGCGGCAACTCGACCGCGTCGGGCGCCTCGGCCACCTCGACCGGCTCGTCCATCATCTCGAACACGCGCTCGGCCGCCGCCAGCCCCACCTGGATGGTATTGTTGGTGCGCGTCAACTGTTTGAAGGGCTGGTAGATGATCAGCATCGAGGTGAAGAACGCGCCGAAGGTTCCGGGGGTGCGCGTGCCGGCGATCACCGAGGAGGTGCCGTACCACATCACGCCGATGATCGCGAAGGCGCCCATGACCTCGATCATCGGGCTGGTAAGCGCGCGAATCGCCACGATACGCATCTGGATCTTCAGCAGCCGCATGAGCTCGCTGTCGAAGCGCCGGCGCTCGTAGTCCTCCATCCCGAAAGCCTTGACGACGCGATTGCCCTGGAAGGTTTCCTGGAGAACCACCATCAATCCGCCGATCTGCTTTTGCGCCCGCTTGGTCATCCTGCGCATCCGCTTCGAGAAACCCATCACCGGCAGCACCGCGGCGGGAAAGACCACGAACGCGATCAGCGCAAGTTTCCAATCGATATAGAAGGCGGCGGCCAGCACTGCGAGCAAGGAGCTGCCATCGCCGAACACCGAGAAGACGCCGTCGGTGGTGGTGCCGGCGATTTGGGCGGCATCGTTCACGATGCGCGAGACCATCACGCCCGACGGCGTGCGGTTGAAGAACGAGAGCGACAGACGCTGCAGGCGATCGTTGAGCTGCGAGCGGAGATCGAACGTGATGCGTTGGCCGATATAGGCGTTCAGATAGGTACTGACGAAATTCGCCGCGGCACGGATCACGAAGATCGCCAGGAGCTCGAGCGCGAGCATGTGGAGCGCGCGGATATCGCGGAACTTCGAGAGCTGATTGATAAACGGCCGGACCATCAGCGGGATCGCGCCGTTGGTCGCGCTCAGCGCCAGCATCGAGCCGACGAGGCAGACGAGATCCGGAAAGAGATAGGGCCTGAGGTAACCGAGCAGGCGCCGTTGCAGCGGCGTGATCAGCCTCATGCGATCATCCCGAGCGCGATTTCGGCCACCCGCGCGGCCGCTCCCGGCGCGCCGAGGCGTGAGCGAATCGTCTTGAGGGCGGCGATCGTTTCGCTGCGGCCCGGCTCGGCCAGCATCGGCTCGGCGGCCCGCACGAAATTTTCTGCGCTGACTTCGCGCTGAATCAACTCGGGCACGATCCTGCGACCCGCCATGATATTCGGCATCCCGATAAAGCCGACGCCCCGAACCAAAGCACGGGCCACGGCATAACTGAGCGGGGACATCTTATAGGCAATCACCATCGGGCATCCGAGCAGCGCGGTTTCCATGGTCGCAGTTCCGGAAGTAACCAGCGCGAGCTCGCTCGCCGCAATGATACTATACGAATCCTCCGCGATAATCCGCATTCCGGACAGCGTTTCGCCGGCCGCCGCGCGCAGATCGGCCTGAGTGAGCGTCGGCGCCAGGAGAATCACCGGCGCGAGTCCGTGCCGGCGGGCGAGTATCCGCGCCGCCTCGAGCATCGGCCGGAGCAGATGCTGGACTTCGCCGCGCCGACTGCCGGGAAGAATCGAGAGCAGGCGGGCATCAGCCGGTAAGCCGTGCCGTTTCAAGGTCGCGGTCCGGTCAGCGGCCGGCCTGGCCAAATCGAGCAGCGGATGGCCTACGAAGACGACCCGTTCTCCGGCTGCCGCGTAGACTTGCGCTTCGAAGGGGAACACCACCGCGAGGCGATCGGCGCGCCGCACTAATTTTGCGATTCGGCCGCGTCGCCAGGCCCAGACCTGCGGCACGATATAGTAGAGGACCGGCACGCCGGCGCGCTGCGCATATCGCGCGAAGATCAGGTTGAACTCGGCATAGTCGATCAGGATCGCCAGGTCTGGCGGCTCGCGCTTGACCAGCCGGCGGAGAAGCCGCATCGCGCTCAGCGTCCGCCCGATAGTCGAGGCCAGCTCGACGACACCGAGGCCCGCGATCTCCTCCGCCTTCACCAGCGCGTGCACTCCCGCCGCCCGCATCCGCTCACCCGCGATGCCGAACAGCTCGGAATCCGGAGCACGGACGAGAACTTCACGCGCGAGGTCGGCGCCGTGGAGATCGCCGGAGGCTTCGCCGGCGACCATCAGGATACGGCGGGAGCGATGCGTTTCCGACTCTACGCGCATTCCTGATGTCGTCGATAAGGTTGTCTGGATTCAGCCAGCCCCAGTGCGATCAGATGCATCAGCCTGCAAACCGCATCGAGAGTGATCGATACATCGCTCGTACGTCAGGCGCGTGGATCAACCGTCGGCCTGCTCCCCGTTGGCCATGGCTGATTTGATGCGCTCGGTCAGCTCCATCACGCGCAGCCCGTCGTCACCGCTCACGACCGGCGGCTGGCGGGTGCGCACGCTGGTAGCGAAGGCTGCAATTTCGTCGGCCAGCGGATCGCCTTTGTCTAGATCGATTTGCTCGGCCGAAATGACCGGGTAAGGCGAGCCGGCCTCGGGCGGACTCTTGCGGTAGATCTGGATTCGGCGCGCCTCGTAATCGACCGAAAGATAAGCGTCGTGCTGAAAGAAGCGGATTTTGCGCTCGCGGCGCGGCGCTACCCGGCTGGTATTGAGATTCGCGATCATCCCGTCATCGAAACGCAGCCGCGCATTTGCGACATCGATCCGATCAGTCAACACCGCGACGCCGACCGCCTCAGCCGCGACCACTTCGGCCTCTGTGCAGCTCAGGATCACGTCGAGGTCGTGGGTCATCAGGTCGAGGATCACATCGACGTCGGTGCCGCGCTCGGTGAACGGGGCGAGCCGATGGCATTCGATGAACCGCGGTGCGCGCAGAATCGAGCGCAGGTGGATGATCGCGGGATTGAAGCGCTCCAGATGCCCGATCTGGAGGATTCGGCCATGGCGTCCGGCGATCGCGGCCAGCTCGCGCGCTTCGGCGACCGATGCCGCCATTGGCTTCTCCAGCAATACGTCGACGCCCGCGCGCAGCATCCAGGCCGCGACCTCGTAATGCGTCAGGCTGGGCGTCGCAACGCTCACCAAATCAACCGTGCCAACGAGCTCCCGATAGTCGCCCAGCCCTGCGGTCTGACATTCGGCTGCGATCTGGCGGACGCGGGCCGTGTCGAGATCGACCACCGAGACCAGCCGCACGCCATTGAGCGCCGCGTACTTGCGGGCGTGCAGCGCACCCAGCTTGCCGACGCCGATTACCGCCGCGCGCAGCTCAGCCATAGCCATAGATAGTGACGCCGCCGCTCGCGGCCATCGCGAACGTCCGCTCGCGTTCGAGAATCAGCGCCTGGCCAGCCTCGACGCCGACCATCGCGGCCTTGAGTTCGATCAAAAGCGCGACCGTTCCCGGTCCGATCGCGGGCCGATCGAAGCGCAAATCCTGGCCATGCTTGGCGGCCTTGGCGACCACCAGCCCCGCGCCCGAGAGATTGGCCGCGCGCCGCAAGGCAGCGTCGGTGCCCTCCACCGCTTCGATCGCAGCGACCACCCCGTTGTGAATCGCGATCGCCTGGCCGACGTCGAAACCGCCCAGCGCGCGCATTAGAGCGAACGCGAGCTCGAGATCTTTCAGTTGGACGGCGGTCGGCTCCGGCCCCGCCAGCCGGCCGCGCTCGGCCAGCGCTCCTTCGAGCATCGGCACCGGATCTATAACCGGGATACCCTCGGCTTCGAGCTCGCCGGCCACCGCGCGCAACACGGCGTCGTCGCTAAAGCGCGTGATCCGCGCCAGCATCGCGAGCGCCCGGGCGTCGGGAGCAAATGAACTGCCGAGGCGCACACGTGCGATACCGCCGGCCATCGCGGCCTCATCCACTGCGGCGGCCTTGAGGACATCGATGATGCGCTGAATTTCGCCGACCTTGATCCAGGTGATCTCGTCGACCAGCGGGGCCAGCCCGGCGTCGGTTTCACCCTGATGGGCAAGCGCGATTACGGCGATTCCCCGGCGGCGGGCAGCGCCCGCGACTTCCAGGGGGAAGACCCCATTACCGGCGATTAATCCGAGCTTGCGCACAGCAGGGATAGGTTGCCACAAACCCGATGCGCCGCAAACGCGGTGCGAATCAGGCCGGGATATTATTCTGAGTAGCGTCGGCGAAGCGAAGAATCCCGATCCGTACCGCACGCAGCGAGGCGTGGTGCAAAAGCAACGCGAACGCTTTGCAGAAAGGATCCATCGCTCCGCGTAGATTTCCCGGCTGCGTCGTCGCGTGCGCTCCGACTACGCTCGAAATGACGGACCGGCAGATGTGGCGGGAGTCGACAACTCGAGGAGCAGCAAAGATCTCGCCGCCCCGTCGGTAAGTGCGCAGACCCCCAAGGCTGTCGCTCCTCCTCCGGGTAGATTTCTGGACTGCGGCGGCGCGATGCTCGGACCAGGCTATGTGGCACGCGGCTAAATGCAGAAGTCCTCGGACTGGTACGCGACCCTGCCGTCGATGATAGTTGCGAGCACCTTGATTTCGCGGATCGCATCTTCGCTCGCGGTCAGCGGATCGGCCGAAAGAATCACCAGGTCGGCGAGCTTGCCCGGCTCGATCGACCCGAGCTGGTCCTCCATGCGGAGCGCGTAGGCGCCGTTGTAGGTGAAAATCCGGATCGCTTCTTCGCGCGAGATGCGTTGATCCGGTCCGATCACCTCGCCGGTCAGTCCGGCTCTTCGCGCAAGCGATTGCCATAAGGTGAAGAGCGCCTCGCGCGGGCCCCAATCCGTACTTTGCGCGACCGGCACGCCGGCGTCGAGCCATGAGCGCAGCGGAATCGCCTCGGCGGCATATTTTGCGCCGAGCCGATCCAGATAGACTTCGGCGCCTTTGCCCCAGATGAAATTGGTGGCGGTGGTGGGAACGATCCCGAGCCGCTTGCATTCCAGAATCTGTTGACGAGTCGGAAACTCAACGTGCTCGATCACGAAACGCAGGTCGTTGATCGGTCGAAGCCGATCGACTTGTTCCATCGCGGCCAGCGCAATTCCGATCGATCCGCGGCCGGCCGCCTCCGCATGAACTCGCAATCCATAGCGCGCGGCGATCTTGAGGATCGCGGCGTAAGTGTCCGGCGGGATCAGCGGCTCGGGATCGACGAGCTTACCGTAAGGCCCGAGGTAGGGCTCGCCGGTCACCGCTGAGCCATGCCAGTGCGGCCCATCGAGGCCGATACTCACGCCGGCGATCCGGACGCGATCGGAGCCGAAGCCGCGATCGGCGGCAAAGCTGATGGTGCGCAGATAATCATCGATCTGGTCGAGCGGTTTGGAGGGGTCGATATCGAACGTATAGAAGACTCGGAGGCCGAGCTCGCCGCGGCGTTCCAACTCGACATAGGCGCGAAGCTCTTCGGGCGAGGTGAGATGGGCCTCGAGCAGCGTGGTGGTGCCGTTGGCGACGAACACCGGCGCAAGATTGCGGATACCGCGCAGGATGTCGTCGTAGGTGAGCGGCGGGAGCATTCGGCTGAAGCGCGCGAAGAAGCGGCTCGGATTGTAGATCGGCTGCATGCCGCGCAGCTCTCCGGTCGGATCGCCGCTGGCCGGATCTTTCACGACTTCGATGCCTTCGTATTCGCGAGGCGTCTCACGGTTGATTCCCGCCAGCTCGAGCGCGCGGCTATTGAGCACCGCGGTGTTCGGCACCCGATTGGTAGGAGCGGTGATGTAAACCGGATGGTGCGCGGAGACCGCATCGAGATCCCATCGGTTAGGGAAGCGGCGTTCGTTCAGGACCTCCGGTACGCGGAAGAACCAGGGCGGATCGCCGACCGGAGCTGTGATGACCCATCCGCCCGCGGGGGTCTCATCGACGCGCGCTGCGATGCGCCGGCAAATCTCGTCTATCGAAGTAGCACCGGCGAGCGATACCCATAGCGTCTCGATTCCGAACAGGCCGATATGTCCATGGGTGTCGATGAAGCCGGGCAGCACGGCCTTTCCTACGAGATCGATAACAGTGGTAGTCGGGCCCGCCAGCGGCGCGATTTCGCGATTAGCGCCAACCGCGAGAATACGATTGGCTTGGATCGCAATCGCCTGCGCGATACCGAACGATCGATCGACCGTAATCACCTTGCCGTTGAGCAGCAGGAGATCCGGGTCGGCGCGCGCTACGCGAGCTTGATCGGCCATCAGTCAGGGACTCCGGGCAGGCGTGGGCAAGTGCTGGTGCCCGGCACGCCGAAGGTGCGGAACGATCGTTTCGGTCAGGGAGTCTCGCGCGCGATGCGAGCCCGCACCTCAGGATCGGCAACATGAGTCGATTTCGGCATCTGGAGGTCATGGCGCCCGGTTAGGTCATAGTTGCGATCGCGAAACATGTCGGCGTAACCGCCGGGTCCGACCGAAACGATCTCCCACCAGTTGCCGTCGAGGTCCATGAAGTAGAAGGCGTAATTACCGTGCTGCTTGTGCGGACGCTGGAGTTTGCGGATGCCGTACTCGTCCTTCACCTGCATCAACTGCTCGTAGCATCGATCGACCGCATCGTTCCCGACGACTTCGAGGCCGTTGTGATTGAGCAGCTCCTGCTCCTGGGCACCTCTGCCGGTCTCGACCACGGCGTAGGTGTGGTCGTAGCCCTTGCGAATCAGGAGTGAGATCGGGCTGGTCTGCACCACATCGAAACCCAGCACCTCTTCGTAGAAACGGCGGGTCTTGGCGATGTCCACACTTTCGAGTGTGCCATGACCAAGGCGAACGATATCGAGCACCGGGGTTTTCGTCGAGCGATCGGTGATGGTGGGCATCGATAGTACCTCCTTCGAGCCAGCGCCTCGATTCTTACATGCCGCGGGCGCAGGCGACGAGCCCCCCGCAGCCAGAGACCGGCATCGGCACAATCCCCGGATCGAGGCTTATCACCGCGGGCCGCAGCGGGGCAAATGCCTGCCGGAACGCGCGACGGGATGGCTCAGCGCATGATCTGGCTCAGGCCCTGGACGGCATTCCAGCGGTTGGCGTTGGTAAAGTTGTTGCCCTCGTAACTCTCGCATTCGAAATTGGCCAGGTTCCATTGGCCGCCCTTGGAGCCCGACGAAACCGACATCGTGAGATGCTGATTTTGCACGTCCCACAGGGTCTCGATGTAATTGCCGGTCTCGGGATAGAAGGGCTCGCCGTCAATCGCGCGGCCGAGATGGTTAATCATCTGAATCTTCCAGAGCCGGCCGTTCATGTCGTAATCCTCGGTCCAGAGGTTGTTAAAGGTCTCCCGATCGACGTACATCGCGCGTTTGGAATAGCAGTAGCCTGCGCGCTCGGACGGGATCCGCTGCGCATCGATCTTGTAGACCGGCCGCAGTTCCCAGTTCCCGACTATAGGCTTCGGAAAAAAGGCTACGTTGTAGTTGTTGAGATCGCCGAACAGCAACCGGTCGGCGCGAACCAGGCTCAGCACCTGCCCATCGGACCGGTAGTCAGCGGTCCATCGCGCGATTCCACCATTAAAGCCCAGATGGATATCGTCCTGCCCATAATCGGTGCCGGCCACCGGAGAGCATCGCGCCGCCGACGACAGGCGCATCGTACGACGCAGCGCGGGCACGAACAGAAACAGATCCTCGGGCCGCGCAGGATCGTCATAGTAGATGGTGAGCTGGGCTGAGTACTTGTATTCCTCGGGCGAAGTCAGCTCCAAGTACTCGCTATAGAAGACGCCTTGCGAGGCCGGGTCGGTGCGTGGCATATCGCCGGCGCTGATATGGGTCATCTGCCGATACGACAGGATGAAGCTCACCGCCGAGGTGCTGCCGAAACGATCTTTCCGGTAAATCCAGTTGTCGGGTCCGCATTCGAGCCACGGTTGCGCGCGGAACCAAAGGTCGGTCAGGATCTTCCAGCCCTTGAGCGGTTCCTGCGGATTCGGAAATGGTTGGCCGGCGACGTAATTCGCAATCGTGTGGCCGCCGTTTGGAAGTTCGACGATGCGCACGCCTGACGAATACTGATCGGTGGCCTGCTGGTAATGTCGCGGCAAAGGATAGTGAGTGCTCGGACCGACTTTGATTTGCATGTCGGACGGGAACTTCCAGGCCAGGTTGCCGCGAAACAGCTCGCGCATCCCTTCCGACATGAAGCGCTGGTAATCTTGCCAGTCTTGCGCGGTGATTATACTGCCAGGGGGGATTCCCCCCTCGTTAGCCGCTAGCGCTGGAGCCGCATACAGAATCAAGCCGAGAATTAAAAAGGCGAAGCTTCGATGGCCCTCTCCCCGCATACCCGCATCTCCCCCTGCGATCGATCCATCAACGCCACTTCAATTCAATTAACTCTTTTAGATTCGCATAGCCAGTCTAAGATAGTCTCCTTCCCGCCCCTTGGGGACAGTCTCGCCGCGGCCTCTGACTCTAGCAGGAAAATTGCGGCACGAACCGGTGCGTTGATCGCACGGCAGCCGCCGAGCCGGCTGCGGCAACCGGCGCCCGCTCGCTCCGCGGCGATTCAACACGCCCATTAAAGCGAATCGTGAACACGCTGCCCTCGCCCTCTGCACTCGCGACCGAAATCAGCGCCCCATTCAGCTCCAAGTATCTGCGGCACAGCGCCAATCCCAAGCCCATACCCTCGAAGCTGCGATTTTGGCCTGCGTGCTGCTGCGAGAAAGGCTCGAAGAGCGACGGCAGATGACGGGCGGCGATACCGATGCCTGAATCGCGGATCTCGAGGCATAGCGTGCCCTGCGCATCGGTAAAGAGCCGCACGATTATCTTGCCGCGCTGCGTGAACTTGAGGGCGTTATCGATCAGGCTGGTAATCGCGCGCGTCAGGCAATACTCGTCGAACACCACTGCGGCGCCGGCCCGCTCGATGATGCAATCGAATTCAAGACCTTTGCGGCGCGCGATAGCCGCGAAGCCGGCCAGTTGCTGACTTAACAGGCGCTCAAGTTCGATTCGCATGGGCCGCGCCTCGAAGGTCCCGGCCTCGATCTTCGAAATATCCAAGACCCCCTGGATGGTGCTGCACAGGCGATCGCCCGCGCGCATGATCGCGTCGAGAGCGTCGCTCTGGCTCGCATCGCCCTTGCCGGCAAAATAGTCGTTAATCATTTCGGCGTAGCCGAGGATGATATTGAGCGGAGTGCGGATCTCGTGGCTGATATTCGAGATGATCGCCGACTTGAGCCGGGCCGCCTGTTGCGCCGCGGCTTGCGCGCGCATCAGCTCCCGCGCGGCCCGCTTGCGCTCGCTGATATCTCTGATCACGGCGACCGCGCCGACCAGTCCACCCTCGTAGTCACGGATCGGGGAGAGCGCCACCGCCACTTCCAGTGACGTGCCGTTTTTTCTGAAATGACGCGCTTCGTATCTGCGCACCGCTTCCTCGCCGGGCGACAGTCGATCGGAGCGCCAGCCATTGCGCAGAAAGACGTCGTCGCGGAACAGAGTGGCCGGCACCCGGCCCAGCATCTCGGCGGCGCAAAAGCCGTAGAGCCGCTCGGCGCCGGGACTCCAGCTGGTAACCGTACCGTTGCGGGCTTCACTGATGACCGCGTCGGCGGACGAGCGCACGATCGAGGCCAGCGCCGCCTGCGTCTGCCCGCTTTCGGCCGCGTCAACAGTCAACAGGCCGGCATACTCATCGCTCAGTTGCGGTTGATTCTCCATACGCTTACGTCACTCCGGCAGGCGCTTGCCAATGACACTCAATCCGCCAAACCGCGCCTGCGTTTCATATCTCCACACGTGAGTAATTTTCGCAGCATATTGTCTCTCAGTCAATCTAGTTGTGACAAAAAGACAACCATAGAGTCTGTGCGCCAGACGGCTCCCGGAGCGCTCTCCCGGCGGTCGCCGGGTCCTCGAAGAAAAGGGCTTGTACGATGGATCAGGGACGGAAAAGAACTCGGCAATGAGGCGCGCGGTAAACTCAGGGACCTGTCGATTTTAGGGGTTTCCGGGCGTCCCCAACCGGCCTGGAACCGAGCGCCTGGCCGGGGATCGAAGGGTCGACGCGGGCCGGAGAATCAGGCCGCGAAAACCCGTGGCTAGGGAGTGGTGCGGATCAGGCTCAGGATGGCAAGGAATTCACGCGAGGTCAGCACATAGCCTAACAGGCTCAGTTGTTTGAGCGCCTTTAATTCGCGCTGGGTGACGTTGTAGCGCGCCAGCAACGAGCGATCGTTGACAAATTGTTGCCAGGCATTGCCGGTCGTGGGCGCCGGCTCCGGCTTGGGTTGGGTGGCGCTGTCGATGATCCCCTTGGCCTCCGGATGAGCAAGCACGAAGAGTTCGCGCCGATCCAGACCGAGCACCGTTGCGATGCGTTCCAGTAGCGGCAGTGAGGGCCTGCGCCGCCCGCTCTCAATATAGGCCACGTGGCTGGCCTTGATGGCAACCTGATCGGCGAGCGCGCGCTGGGTCAGGCCCAACTGAGTGCGGCGCTCCTTCAGAATTTTCCCGAGCGATTTGGTCTGTTTCATAAGTCGTATTCTTCTAAGAGTGCCTGTCTTAACTTGGTGTAGTGAATCAACGCCGCCAGACACTGAAGCTTCTTCTCGGTCGAGAATTCCGCGCTGAAATTAAGTCCGTAACGTTTCGCGACGTATCTAACCGCTTTCTCGAAAGGCGCGGCGGCGGCTTCCTGACCCCTGCTGCCAGAGCCTGCTTGACCTATGTTGAATATCTTACGCGCCTCCTGTTGCGGATAAGCGCCGAGGCTGACCATGAGATCGGCGGCCAACTCCGCCGGCTCATGGAGATGTGCCGCGTAGCCGGTGTAGGTCAGGAAATGCGCCGGCTCGTGGCGTGAATCGAAAATCTGGGCAGTGAGATGATGTCCCATCTCATGATCAAAGGCCGCCCCCACCATCGCCGGATGATGGGCGGTGTTGATACAGATTACGGGACGCTTGAGAACCCCCTTCGCCTTCTTCAGATAAACCCCCACCAGCGCCAGCCCCTCCGGCCAGGTCCAATCGGCAGTCCGGAAATCAACTCCCAACCCGGACCAGCGCCGGGCAAACTCCTGCGGTGAAATGAGCTCAACCGGGCGTTGGTTCAGTTCCGGCCACACTTTGTGGCGCGCGATTCGAACCACCTCGCCAACCTCCTGACGGCTGAGGCATTGGCGCAGCGCCTGTGCGTAGTCGAGCGCGGAGAGCGAGTTGATTTCGACCGCGGTTTCTTCCGGGCGCACCAGCTCGCTCGCCGGCGTTTCCTCGGCCGCGGCCAGGATCTCGTTCAACAGCGCGTCAAAAATTGGGCGTTTGCGAGCCACCGATGCTGAGTTTCCTCCACACTCCTTATAAAAAGTTTAGTCCAGTTGACAGAAAGCTAGCAAGACCCTCAGCCGTCGAATTAACTTCTTAATGCGAAAATACGGAACATGACTTTGAGTTACGCTTCTCTTGACTTCTCGTCAATCTCGGTAGACTTTTCGTTGCAGCAATAAACTAAGCATCGAGCTTTGAACGTGCTATTAAGCGATCCCTCGCCAACGGTCAAGTCTTGCCGTTTTCGCGGCCTCAACCGGCCGTACTCCCCGCGTCCTCCGCCGAAATTTTCAAGCTTCACTGCCGTACTTACTTCCAACGACAGCAGCTCCACCCAGTCAACCAACGGAGAGACCCTGATATGGAACTTCGCGCAGTAGACACTCCTGAGCAACGCAGGATTTTTGGTGATCGCCTGGCCCGTGCGCGCGCCAGTGTAGGCATGAGATTCAAAGAAAAATCGCGCTCGCAACTGGCCCGTATCCAGCTCATGTTCGGCGACCTCTATGCCTTGTACGAAGACGACGACGAGAGCGATGAAGCGATGATCGCCGGGCTCGCGATGCATGACCTCGAGATGTTTCCACAGACTTGCCCGCGTCCCGACCTCTCGCATCTGCCGGCGCGCGCGGTGCTCGAGCTGAGCGATTTCTGGTCGCTCTCGCAGGGCGCGGGGAGCCTGGTATGGTGTGGCACTGCGGTGGCAGTTAGCCGCCGCCAGCCGGGCGCGTTGTTGGTCTACCTGGTGGTGGGCGCGATCGATCGCACCCAATCCTATCGCAGCGCGGGCTTCGTTAAGGCCGGCGAGCCGTTTCCCTATCCCTATCTCGAAACCGTCGACGGCGGCGAGGTGCGGGTGCAGGCGCTGGTGCTCGAAGGCCAGCCCTTGCAGCGGCTGATCAAAATCATGTCCCGCATGACCGCGGGTACCGCCGATGAGCGTGGCGCAGTCCGTATCAAAGATTTCTTCGGCATCGGCTCCCAGACGGACAATCGCGACTCCGACGCCGCGCGCGAGCCCATGGCCGCCAGCCATCTGATGCTGCGCGACGGAATCGATTTCGGTGGCGGCGGTATCGCCGCGGCGCCATGAGCCTGCCGCGGAAATCCCCCGGACTGCGAACCTCCACTGCGGCTGGTCCAAACCGCACTCGCCCAGGATCGAGTGACCGGCGCACCGGGAGCAAGAACGATGAATCCGAATAATGTGGAAGCGGCAGGCGTAATGCCCGCTGCGCCTGGCTGCGTCGAGCACGCCGGCCTCACCCGGGAACAATTGCGCAAGTTGTCGAGGCTCAATCCGCTGCGCAGTTCGTTTCAGATCGTCGCCGAATGGGTTCTGATCGTCGCCGCTATCTATGCCGGCGCGCATTACTGGAACCCGCTGCTCTATCTGCTGATGGTGGTCTTCATCGGCGCGCGCCAGCATGCGCTGCTGATACTGATGCATGAAGGCACTCACTACCGGCTGTCTCGCCATCGCCGGCTCAACGATTGGGTAGGTGAACTCCTGCTGGCGTGGCCCTTCTTCGTAACGATGCGATCGTACCGGCGCAATCACATCGCCCATCACCTGCATATGAACACTGACCGGGACCCGGACTGGCGCCGCAAGCTCGATCAGCCTCAATGGCGCTTCCCGAAACATTGGGCCGAAATCGCATGGCTGCTGTTCAGCGACGTCACGGGTTTGAACGCGATTGGATTGATAAGACTCGCGCGATCGCTGGCGGCCGAGGGCGACGCGCCGCCACGCTCGTACGTGATAGCGCGACTCGCCTTCTATCTCGCGGCGGCCGTGTTGATCGTCATCAGCGGCGGCCTCCATCTGTTTCTGCTTTATTGGGTCGTCCCGTACTTCACCTGGCTCGCGATGATTTTGCACGTGCGCAGCATCGCCGAACACTTTTCGATTCCTGACGGCGGCGGCATCCGCGCCGGAGTCAGGACCACGCACGTCAACTTTCTCGAGCGCCTGTTGGTGGCGCCGAATAACGTCAATTATCACGCGGAGCATCATCGGTTTCCGAGCGTGCCGTTTTATCGCCTGCCGGAACTTCATCGCCTGCTCAGCTCATCGCCCGATTTCGCGGAGGCGGCGCATCTTTCGGACGGCTACCTGGGCGTGTTGAGCGAATGCTCGCAGGGGGCGGTTGAACCCAAGGCGGGCGCCAACACCGCCGCGCGATATCCGCTGGTCGGGACGCCGGGCGGCGCGATGCCGTCGCTGGCGAAGGTCTAGACCGAGCTTCATCGATCCTCCGAAAATCCACCGCGGCCAGGCCTCGCCCCGGCGAGGCTGGCGGCCCTTCGCAAGGCTGGTCGATCGCCGCGCAGCAGTTCGAGAATATGCGTGCGGCTCTGGCGGATGAGCTCAACCGCGTCGCTGACATGATCGCGTCCCGTAACCCCCTTGCGCCGGCTTTCCTGCGCCAAGTCATGAGCCAGACTCAGGACCAACGCCGTGATGAGTTGCTCCGTAATCTCGTCGTAATCAGAGCTCATCGATCAATCCGCAACCCGCCACCACCGCTTGTCCGAATAAAAATGTGACAACTAGTCAACTTCGTATCGCGACCATCCGATGGATCTCAAACGCCGGCCGGCGCCCTGAGCGAGTACGGCTGCCGGAGCGGTCGGGCGGCACTTGATCGCCGCGACTGGTCGCATTATCAAAACGCCTCATGGGCGGACGCGGGCGCCGCTACCAGCCGGAGCTGGCTCTGGACGTAGCCGTTGTCGCCCGCCGGGGGCCGGCGGTGCGGCGCGGATACGCGTCCGGAACGAGCGGCCTGCCGCTCGCGGCTCGCGAGTTGGATCGCGCGGGTATACATCTCGACCAATCCGCTGTGATTGGTGTGATCATTGATGACCGCCGGATCGCATCGAAACAGCTGTAAACTGGCCTTCTGCAAGAGCTGCAGGCAGCTCTCGAAAAGCTCGCTGTCGTTGCCCGCAGCGCGGTCCAGCGCCCCGATGGCGCACCATGCGACCGCCCGGGGGTCGGTGGTCTTGACCGGCGCGCCGCCGCTATCGATTGCGCCGACCCCCTTGGCCCAATGCTTTTCGTCGGAAATCATTTTGAGCGCGGTGACCAGAACCTTGACTCGCTGCGACATAAATTTCCCCTCAACTGAACCGGCACCATCCGCCTTGCTGGCGACGCGCCTGGCGCCGTTCTTGAAACGCGGTCATCGGTCCGGCGAGCGTGCAAAACCTAGTGGCTCGTCTGCTCCCCTTCGAGCGCCGCGCAATCAAGTTTGCGGTCGAAGAAATGGCCGGAAGTTGACAACTTGTCAACAGGGTCATACGGACCAAGCCAGGCCGGATCGCGAATCAGGCCCCAAAACATCTGAGGCTATAATGAGCCTTGATGAGCCTAGTAGCGGGAAGCCGAAGAAAATAGCTTCAATTGAGGAATTTTCGGATCGGCATCGTTATCTGCGTGCCGCGGGAGCCTGACAGCGAACTTTTCTGCGCGGCGCGAGTTCTCTCCTGCCGGCCGTGGGGAGTTTCCAATTCGCGGGCGGCGCGCGCTATAGAAGGAGCCGAGGAACTTTCCGATGTCCCAGGCGTTACCAATTTTGCTGAGCGAGTTGGCCAGCGGCCGCGTAACTATCGTCGATCTCACCCAGCCGCTGTCGGCCAAGACGCCGGTGATTCCGCTGCCGCCGCAGTATACGCAGACCCCGCTGCCTTCGATCGAGGTTCATTCGCGCTACGATCCGGGCGCGCCCTATGCGTACTCGAACGTACTGAAAATCGGCGAGCATACCGGCACGCACTTCGATGCGCCGATTCACTGGGTGACTGGCAAGGACTTGCCCAACAACGCCTGCGACACTATCGAGCCTCATCGCTTCATCGGGCCGGCCTGTGTGCTGCACTACGCGCACGAGGCAGCAGCGAATCCCGATTTCCTGGTGACGCCGGACCATATCCTGGCCTGGGAACGCAAGCACGGGCGGGTACCGAAAGGCTCGTGGGTATTGCTGCGCACTGACTGGAGCAAACAGACCGGCGACAAGTTTTTGAACGTAGCGGCCGATGGTCCGCATACTCCGGGCTGGGAAACCGAAACCTCGCACATGCTCGCCTACGATCGCGACGTGCTGGGAGTCGGGGTCGAAACCGTGGGCACCGATGCGGGCCAGTCCGGCCACTTCGATCCGCCGTTCTCCAATCACGCGATCATGCACGGTGCGGGGAAGTTCGGTCTGGCCAGCCTGTGCAATCTCGATAAGCTGCCGGCCACCGGCGCGATCGTGATCGGCGCGCCGCTCAAGATCGTGCAGGGCAGCGGCAGTCCGGCCCGCGTGCTCGCGCTGGTTCCGAACTAAGGCGGGTATCGCTCGACAACCGCTAGGCGGCGGTATCCTGAGGCGCTCGATGCTTCGCGATTTTGGCCTCGCGATGGGCGCCCGAGGTAATGCGCGAGTAGCGCGGCGGATTGTCTGCGCCGGTGCAGGTCGGCAGGCATTCGATCACTGCATCGTAGTTCGGCTGATGAAAGAAAATCACCGATAGGCGATCCCGATGAACATCCTGCGGTCCCGGCAGACCGACGCGATGGAGAGTCGAGACCCAGCGATCGTTGGTCCACTCCGCCATCAAATCGCCCAGGTTCACGATAAAGGCATCGGGCACGTACGGCACGCGCAGCCATCGCCGCTGCGGGGTCAGCACTTCGATACCCCCCACGTTGGTGTCTGTATAGACCATCGTCAGGCTGCCGTAATCGGTATGCTCCCCGCTTCTGAGCTGTCCGCCCTGGGGCGGATGCTCGACCGGCGGATAGTACATGGCGCCAAGGATAGTGATATGGCGATCGATCTTGTCCGCGAAGAACCGTTCCGGCAGGCCCAGCGCCAAGGCGAAAATCTCCATCATCGTAGCCGCCAGGCGCTCCATCTCACGATAGAACGTCTCCGCCGCGAGGCGCAGTTCGGCCGGCTGCTGGGGCCATAGATTGGGTGTGAAGTAGCGGCTTCCGGCGGGCCCGAAGTGATATTCGTCGGACGGCGTATCGACCGGGCCAAGCACATAACTCTCGCGCAGGTCGGGAGGCGTCTGCTGACCGAGGGTGCGGGCAAAGTTTTCGGCGGCGCATGGGACATAGCCGCGATAGCGATCGGGCGTCACCGCGTAGCGGATCTTGGCGGCCTCGGGGAGGGCAAAAAATCCGCGGAAAGCGCGCTGCACGCCGCCCAGGGTCTCGCGGCGCACGCCGTGGCCGGTGATGATCAGAAAACCGATGTCACGGCAGGCTTGGTCGACCGCCGCGGCCACCCGCTGCTGGCCGGCACGGTCGCCGTCGATGAAGGGTTTGATGTCGATCAACGGAATTGAGGTCTGATACTCTGCGGCTGAACTCATGAAGCGGCTCCTGGCAAATCCAGATAGCAGAAAATCGGCACGTAATCATCGCCTGGGTAAGCTGATGCGGACGCCTCGTGCAGGTCTGCTAATTTCGCGGGTTTGCTATATTCGATAAGCCAATGGCTGCGCCGTCGCTTACCACTCCCGCCCCGGCCGAAGCCGGACACAAGCACAAATGGCTGATCGCGCTGGCGGTCATGCTGGGGGCGACGCTCGAGATCCTCGACACCTCGATCGTCAACGTCGCGCTGCCCCATATGCAGGGCAGCTTCAGTGCCAGCGTCGATGAAATCACCTGGGTGCTGACCAGTTATCTGGTCGCCAATGGCGTCACACTGCCGATGACCGGATGGATCTCGGCGCGCTTCGGCCGCAAGCGCTACTTCCTGTTTTCAGTGACGGCTTTCGTGATCTCGTCTGCGCTGTGCGGGCTCGCACAGAGCCTCACGCAGATTGTGATCTTCCGCCTGTTCCAGGGCGTCGCGGGTGCCGCGATGATCCCGTCCTCGCAGGCGATCATGATGGAGACCTTCCCGCCCAATGAGCAGGCGATGGCGATGGCCACCTGGGGATTGGGAATTATCAGCGCGCCGATCCTGGGGCCGACGCTAGGCGGCTGGATCACCGACAATCTGAACTGGCGCTGGAACTTCTATATCAATCTACCGATCGGCGCGCTCGCCGCGATCATGGTCTTCATCTTCGTCCATGACCCGCCCTATCTAAGGCGCAAGGGCAAGGGCCGGATCGATTGGGTCGGTATCGGGCTACTGATAGCGGCATTGGGGCTGATGCAGATCGTGCTCGACCGCGGGCAGCGTTCCGACTGGTTCTCGGCGCCGTGGGTCCGCTATTTCAGCTTTTTCTCGGCCGCCTCGCTGTTCGCCCTGATCTGGCATGAGCTCCGCCACCCGGAGCCGATTCTCGACCTCCGGATTTTCGCCTATCGCGAGTTCACGATCTCGGTCTGCATCGTGGCGGTGATGGTCTCCACGTTCTACGGCGTCAATCTTCTGAATCCGCTCTTTCTTCAGGAGCTGCTCGGCTATACAGCCTGGAAGGCCGGGCTGGCGATGCTGCCGCGCGGAATCGCCGCCGGAGTGTGCATGCTGTTGCTCGGGCAACTCTCGCGTTATGGATTCGACACCCGGCCACTGATGGGAGTCGGCTTTACATTGGCCGCGTATGCCACCTGGCAGATGGCGGGATGGGACTTGCAGGTCAGCATGAATTCGATTCTGTGGCCGGTGCTACTGTTCGGATGCGGATCGCTCGGATGGCCGACGCTTTCGGCCGCCGCCGTATCGGCGGTATCGCGCGAGCGCATGGGGTACGCCGCGAGCCTCTACAACATGATGCGCAATACCGGAGCCGCGATCGGAATCTCGCTCGTCACCAATCTGCTGACCGAACGCCAGCAGGTGCATCAGAGCTACCTGGTGCAACACTTCTCGGTCTTCGATGCATGGAAGATGACGAACCGGATGCCGACCATGCCGGGCGCCGTTCATATGAATCTCGTCCCCTCACTGGTCGCCGGCAATCAGGCCGGTATCGGGATGGTCTACTCGACTATCCAAGCCCAGGCCACGCTGCTGGCGTACAACGATGTTTACCGGCTGCTGGCGATTGCGATGGCGCTGCTTATCCCATGGTTCATATTCTTCAAAAGGCCTGCTGGCGGAGCCGGCGCCGGCGCGCACTAGAATCTCCAGCTCTACCTTGTCTTGGAGCGGGCGGGTAGGCGAGAATCGGGGTCGTCTTTTGGCGCCCGCGGAGGTGCATTATGAGTGAGCCGAGCCTGCAGGAACTGGGTAAACTGGTCGAGCCGAGCCGGGTACACCGGTCGATCTATGTCGATCCGGCGATCTTCGAGCTCGAGATGGAGCGGATTTTCGGCCGCGCCTGGATTCTGATCGGCCACGACAGCCAGGTTCCGAATCCGGGTGACTACTTCACTACGATCGTCGGCCGCCAGCCGGTCGTCATGGTGCGCCATACCGATGGTTCCGTGCGCGTACTTTACAATCGCTGCGGCCATCGCGGCGCCAAGGTGATCGGCGAGCGCACGGGCAACGCGCGTTTTTTCCGATGCTGCTATCACGGCTGGACCTATCGTACCGATGGGCAGGTGCTCTCGGTCCCGATGCGGCATGGTTACGACGACACCGCCTTCGATGCGTCGAACCCGGCCTTCTGGATGCCCCGGGCGGCACGCAGCGACAGCTACCGCGGTTTCGTCTTCGCGAGCCTCGCGCCCGAGGGTCCCGACTTGGCAAGTTTCCTGGCCGGGGTCGCAAGCTCGCTCGATGATTTCGTCGATCGCGCGCCGGGGGGCCGAGTCGAGGTTGCGGGCCGTCCATTTCGCGTCCTGCAACGCAACAACTGGAAGGTGTTCTTCGAAAACCTCAACGACGCGATGCATGCGCTGGTCGTCCATGAATCATCGGTCGACGCGGCCCGCAGCGAAATCGCGCGGATGGACTCCCAGGGGCTGAACTCGTATGCCTCCGAAGTAATCCCGACCATGGACAAGAACGGCCTGCCCTATTCGTCGTGGGAAAAAATCGAGACCACAGC
>DATJRJ010000245.1:0-3321 GCA_035504735.1 Binataceae bacterium (SeqCode) | reverse complement strand
AAGGCGTACCAGCGGGCCGCACGCTCGCGGTCAAGGACGGCGCGCTCTCGACGATAACGCCGGTATGGGGGGCAGACGCCTCGATGCTGGCCCCGCGCGACGACAGCAAGCTCGCCATCTCTATCGACTATAAACTGCCGCCCAGGATTACGGCGCCGATCAAGGCGGGCACTCAAGTTGGCAGCGCGCAGATTATCGTGGACGGCAAACCGCAGCAGGTAATCGCGCTGGTCGCGCCGAAAGACGTCGGGCAGGCGGCATGGTACTGGCGGGTAATCGACCGCTGGTACTAGAAGACAGGGTTCGCACGCGAAGCTTCAGGTTTCTCAGGTGCAGCGGCTCGCGGACGCATGGCCTCGCAGATGAGGCCTATCTAGTTCACAATGGCGCGATGAGCGCGTTAGCGCTTATCCCCTATCGGTCTCATTTGATCACGGGGCAGATCATCATGAGGCCGCCACGCGCCAGCAGATGAATCAGGGCAGGCATCCATCGCGGCGGCAGGCCAGTGAGACGCGCGCCCAGACCGAACGGCCATGACGGTTCAGCGGCAAATACACCCGAAGCGCTCAAGGCCGCCATCATGCCGGTGGGCGGATAGGGCACCAATTCATGCGGCGTGTTGTCAGCGATGCCCGCTTTGATGCGTGCGATGGCGACCGCGCGATCAAGGCCGCCAAGCTCGTCGACGAGGCCATGCGCCTTGGCGGCGACGCCGCTCCATACACGCCCGCGCGCAACTGCTTCGGCGGCGTCCGCGCTAAGCTTGCGGCCCTCGGCGACTTTGGCCGTGAAGTTGCCATAGAGTTCGCCGACTACCTGGTTCAACTGCGCGAGTTCCGCTTCGGTCATCGGACGGGCGAACGAGAGCGCGTCAGCGATTGGGTCGGTTTTGGCGACATCGATCGCGATACCGGCCTGTGCGAGCAAATCGCGGACTGAGAGTTTGGCGTAGACTACGCCGATAGAGCCGGTGATCGTCCCTGGCTCAGCGACGATCGCGTCGGCACTCATGGCGACGTAATAGCCACCCGAGCCGGCCACATCGCCCATCGAAACGACTACCGGCTTGCCGCGCTTTTGCGCCTCGCGTACGGCCCGCCAGACCAAATCGGAACCAACGGCCGAGCCACCGGGTGAATTGACGCGAAACACGATCGCGCGGACCTGATCGTCGTGCGCGGCACGGCGGATTTCAGCGGCCGTGCGCTCGCCGCTGATGAATTCGCCAGCCATCGGCGGCTCACCGGCAATCACTGGCCCGACGCCGTGGATCAGCGCAAGCCGGGCGCGATCACCGCCGCGGGCCAGATAGGAAATACGGCGCAGATAGCGCGGCATCGCGATAAAGCATCCATCTTCGTTTTTGGGATCTAGTTCGGTGCGGATATCTTCGATATAGCCAGTGCGATCAGCGAGGTGTGTCTCGCAAGCGGTGCGCGCGCCGACGAAGCCCCGCGCCAGCAGCTCCTTCGCCACCTCCGGGGTGAGCTTACGTGCGGCCGCGACGTGCTCGACGAGAATTGCCTTCCAGTCGTTGATGATCGCTTCGAGGCTCTCACGCAGTTCCGGCGACATCCCTTCGCGGCTGAACATCTCGGCCGCGCCCTTGTATTCTTTCCATTGCAGGGTCTGGACTTCGACGCCGAGCTTGCCCAAGGCGCTGCGCAGGAAGAAATTGCCGGCCGCCACGCCGAGCATCATGAAGCTCGAGTCGGGATTGACGACGATTTCACTCGCAGCACAGGCGACGAGATAATCACGCACGCTGACGTTGTCGCCGGCTAGCAGCGCAATCACGTGCTTGCCGGCTGCGACGATTGAGCGGAGCCGGTCATACAGCTCCTGTGCGGTTGCGAGACCAATAGCTGGCGCATTAAGTTCGATCACAACCGTTTTAATCGAGGGGTCGCCGGCAGCGCATTCGAGCACCCGCCGCAGATCATAGAGAGTCGGCGTACCGCGGCTGCGCAACTGCTCGATCGGCGAGCGCGGCGGCTCCTCGCGCAGGCCATCGGCAATCTTCAGCATCAGCACCGAATTCTCGGGAATCCGCGCGGGGCGCAAGACCAGCAGGTAGAAGGCGGCAACGACGCCTGCCGCGATCAGCAGGAGCACAGCACCAACGAGGTGCCACCCGGCGTCGAGGCTGATTACGCCCAGCGCAATCAGTACGGCGACTAATATTGCCAGCCGAGCCTCACGGCTCAGCCTGATTTGTCGAAGTCGTGCCAGCTTCATCATCCGCTCCAATCCGATTATCATCTTTAATTCTTCGGTAGCTCAAGCGTAGCTGTTTTCGATGCGCAGGTCTGTCCACTTAATTTTCGCCCTAATAGCTGTGCTGGAGGTGGGCTGTGCGAACCACAAGCCGCCGAATCTACCGCCGTACGAAGCGCATGCGGTTACCCTCGGTATCACGCGGGGGATAAAAGTCGCGGTCTTCACCCAGTTGCCCGACGGTTTTGCGCCGATCCCCGGCATGGCGCCGATGTGGCTTCGGCAAGGGCATGAAGTCGGAGTTGTAGGCATCGCGAACGGCCGATCAACTATCCTCGGGCTGAGCGGACCAGACCTGACCCATGGACGGATCCTGGCCTCTGATGGTGGCCCTGCGGCGCCGGGTGGCAAGCTGGTTGATGCAGCCGCGAACAGTAGTGGCTCGACGCTGGCAACGCTGGTGGCCGAGTCTTCGGACGCGCGGCTCGATGTCTACCTGCGCACAATGAACGAAGGCGACTACGGCCACTCAATCGGGTCGTTCGACGGCATCTACGATCGCGCGACGCTAGCCTGGCTCGGCCAGCATATTCTCGCGATTGCGCTCCACGCTGGTACACAGCTCTCGCCTTCGACGGCATCAGCGGAGCCGGCGTCAGAGAATGAGACGATGAGCCTGCCGGCCAGTGGCATCTACTTAATGGATGTGAGGGCGCCGCAATCGCTGTTTCATCTCGACGGGGCCGATTGCCCGGTTTCGCGCCTTAACGTCTCGCCCAACGCGCAGCTGGCGGTAAGCGAAGGGGGAAGCGGGGCGCCGCCGGCAGTGTTCGACTTGAAGCGCCACAGATGCCGTCCACTCGGCGTGGCGACGCCAATCAGGCCGCTGGGATGGGCGCGCGATTCTTCGGAGTTCCTCTTTGCCACGCGCGGCCCGAACGGTGCGATTGGTGCCTTTCGTTACACGATCAAAACTGGCTCAATTTCAACCGTGGCAATATCGTCGAAGTTAGCGGCGATCGCGAGCGACGGCACGATCATCGCGATCGGCAATCGCGAATTAACCTGGCGAGCGGCGGCCGCGAAACCTAACGAGCAAAT
>DATJRJ010000244.1:0-26209 GCA_035504735.1 Binataceae bacterium (SeqCode) | reverse complement strand
TTCGGCTCCTCGGCGGAAGCGACCGCAGTACCCGCGCCGCGAAACAGTGAGGTCTCTTCGTCGGCGATCTCGTTGATGGTGCCCAGCCCCTCGCTATGCTCGATGTCAACGTTCAGCACCAGCGCCACGTCGGGCGTGAGGATACGGGCCAGTTCCGCTACCTCGCCACGCCGATTGGTGCCGCATTCGATGACAGCGGCGCGATGTTCTTCGGTGAGAGTCAGGAGCGTCATCGGGACGCCAATCAGGTTGTTCAGATTGCCCGGCGTCTTCAGTGTCGCACCGAAGAGTGTCGCAGCGAGCGCAGCCGTCAGTTCTTTGGTGGTGGTCTTGCCGTTCGCGCCGCCAATCGCGATGAGCCGCAACCCGGTTTTCGTGCGGATGCGCTCGAGGTGGTGTCGCGCCAGCCCGCCGAGCGCTCGCAACGTGTCATCGACTTCGACGCAAGGCAGGCGCGCATCTCGGCGCCCCCGCTCGACGATAGCGGCGCGAGCGCCCCGGTTACCAGCATCACCAAGATGCTCATGGCCGTCAAAGTGCGGTCCCCGAAGCGCCACGAACAGCGCACCCGCGGGGGCGAGGCGCGAGTCGGTCGTTACGCCGGTTACGACCGCATCAGCAGGGCCGTTAAGGATGCCGCCAGTTGCGAAGGCGACTTCTCCAAGCGTGAAGCCGCTCGTATTTGATGGGATAGGTGTCGCCATCGATAATACCGGTTCAATCCACGATAATTACGCCTGTTTGCAGGCGGCTTGACAACCGCCGAGCCGCATAGAAGCCTCGTTCAGTTGTTGATCTCGAAGCGGAGGCTCGTTCGGCGATGGCGGAGACCCCTCTCGTTGGTATCGTGATGGGCAGCAAGAGTGACTGGGAGCAGATGGGGGCGGCGGCGGAGATTCTGACTGAACTTAAAGTATCGCATGAGGTCAGGGTGCTCTCGGCCCATCGCACGCCCGCCGAAACCCAAGCCTACGCCCAGAGTGCCCAGTCGCGCGGGATCGAGGTCATTATCGCCGGCGCCGGCGGCGCCGCCCATCTGGCCGGCGTGATCGCATCGCATACTCTGCTGCCGATTGTCGGGGTTCCGATTCAAACCTCTGCGCTCGGGGGGATGGATTCTCTACTTTCGACCGTCCAGATGCCGCGCGGGGTGCCGGTCGCCAGCATGGCGATCGGAAAGGCCGGGGCCGCCAATGCCGCCCTGTTCGCGATTCAGATCATGGCTTTACGGCGGCCCGAGTTGGCTGCGAAGCTTGGTGACTGGCGGGCTGCGCGCGCGAGGGAATTGCTAAAACAGACCATTCCGTGAATATGGTTCGACATCAGGCAAGCGTGCGCTGTCTATCGATCCCACCGGCGGCTTTGCTTGCGATCCTGGCAATGGTGAGTGTCGCCGGCGCCACGCAAATCAAGACCTTGGGCCGGCTTTCGATCCCGCGCGCTACGCCGGTTATCGCGATCTGCACCGACTCCGTGATGCAGACTGTGCTGACCCAGGATTTCAGCGTCGCACGCCGCCCCGTGGACTCCTCGACGGCACCCGTCACGATCACGGTTACGATGCATGAGCAGGTGATGAAGCCGGGCGTCTCGGCGCAGGATGTTGCGCCTGGCGATCCGGCGGCGGCCGACTTGCTTCAGGCGCTGGGGGTCGCGCCGATACCGCTCGGCGACAGCGGCGATCAGCCGACCGATCCGTACGAAGCTGCCGCCCGGATGGAAGCGTTAGAGCCGGAAGATCCGATGATGCAGCAGATGCGCGAGTACCAGGCGCGCAACAACGCCATGCGTCAACCGGGTAGCGGCGGACTGTTCGGTGGCCGCGAGGATTACAGCAAGGAGTATCCGACCGCGATCATCGCCCGCGTAACTTCAAGCGCGCAGGATGGATCGCTCACGATCGCCGCGTTGCTCAATCCCGGTGAAGATGTTCGGGACGCAAAAGAACTGATAGCCGAAGAAATCGCGAATGATGTCCTGCATTAACCGGCGGCGCATCGCGCTGCGGCGGTTGCCGATCGATTAAGGCGCGGAAGCCGGCGGGCGCGGGGGAGGCGCTGCAGGAGTCGTCCCGGAGGGTGGCGCAGACCCGGAAGCCGGCACAGACGCCTCCGATGGACCAATCACGATCGGTGCGCCTGGGTGCTCGGCGACCACAGCCGCCGGCAACGGCTTGACGATTGTGGCGGTCTGAGACTTGAAAGAATCCAAAAGCCAATGACGGCCCAGATACACGCCAGCAGCTACGATGATCGCGAGCGCGACGGCGGCCAGACCCCAGATGCGGGAATGATCCCTGCGCTGGCGGCGGTCCACGATCGGTTCGGAAATCCTGACCACGCTGCTTTCCGCGCGCTGCACCTCGCGCACGAAACGAATTGCAATCTGCTCTGAATCGAGCCCGAGAAAATCCGCATAGCGCCGGATGAACGGCAGCAGATAGAGCTGGTCGGAAATCGCGCTGTAGTTGTCGCTCTCAATCATTCCGATGTAATGCGCGGGAATGCGAGTCTCCGTGACCACTGCGTCGCGGGTAATTCCGCGCCGCTCGCGAGTCGTGGAGAGAAAGCGGCCGAGGCTCTGATCATCGTCCGGTTTATGATCGACGATGGCGGCAATCGCCGCGGGTTCGGCCGCCGCGCCATTGTGCTGGCCTTTTACGCCTGGCCGCTTAGGCGGGTTGCTGTCTAAATCGCTCATCGATTCACCCCACCGCCATTCACCGCATGGTATCCGACCGGAGGTGTTGAGCCGAGTTCACCCCGGGCGGTTTCGACATACGCTGCAGGCGGCCGGCCCGCGAGGGACGCCGCCCGCTCACCATCGACGATTGCATCCTTCCAGTTATGGGAAGAAAAAGCGACGATACCCAGGTAGTCATAGGCGGCGGAATAATCGGGATCGTAGCCGACCGCGCGATTGAGATCGGCACGGGCCGAGTCGAGGTCGTGGGCATAGTAGAACTTCGCGCCCCGGTTGGTATATACGGCCGCAGCCAGGCGCTTCAGGCCGGGATTGTCGGGATGCTCGGCCAACGCAAACTGGATTTCCCTGGCGGCATCGTTGAGCCGGCCTTCCTGCAGCGCCGAACGCGCCAAGTCCTCATGCGCTGGGACGCATCCGGCGAGCAAAGTGGCAAGCGCTATCATCAACGCCGATTTCCTGAGCGAGTCCAAAATAACCCGTTGCAAACTTATTTGCCGCGCCGTTGCGAACCAAGCCCACCCCAGGCCGTCTCCGGCAAGCTTCCATGACAATCAAAGCCCTGAGTCCGGCTAGCCGTGGGTCGATTGTAAAGCGCAACTTTCTTGCCTTCACAGCCCAGATAAGCGACCGGCCGGAGTGCGGTGGCGACCTCGTGCAGGTCGTGGAAATTCACGATCGCGACCACGCAGGCGCGCGATTTCCATAGGCGTTCGAGGCTCGCAAGATTCGGGATGAAGCTGGCTTGGGCGTCTTCATCGTTGCTGAATGGCGCGAGTTCGCCCCGATAGCCGACGATCGCTTCGCGTTCGCCCGCGTAAAACGGCAGTGATTGAATGAAATGCCGGTAGGATACGAGCGCACATCCGGAGTGAAGATACGGTGTGATGACTCCGGCCAGACGACGATAACTGTAGAAAGCGGCAGCGTCGCTCCGCAATTTGAGACCAGCGCCGCACCCGACCAGCATCGCAATCGCGATTATCGTCACTACCGTCGCGGGCTGGCCGCGGCGAGTCGGAACAATTGGGACGAGTGCGATTATGACGAATGCAGCGGCGATTATCGCGCCATCGATTATGATTCCGGCTCCGAGCCGATCGGCATAAATCGTTAGCGCCACTGCGATAGCGCAAGTGGCGGCCAGGTTGATTCCCGCAAACCATGCAAAAAAGTTTCGCCGTGCGCCGCCTTTAACGAAGTGCGCCAAGCCGAAGCCGGCCATGATCGCGACCGGCGGGAGTCCAGGCAAAATATACGATCCGAGCTTCGAGCGCGGAATCGAGAAAAAGATCAGCACGATTCCGAACCACAGACATAGAAACGCAAGTGGATCGCTATTGCGCGCGTGATTCGCTGCGCGTTCGTGCCAGAGACTGACCACCCCCGAGCACGCGAAAGCAAGCCATGGCCAGGTGCCGACTGCCGCTACCACGACGAGAAAATACGGTCCCCATTCGTGCTCCGAGCTGGCGAGGTAGCGCGCCACGTGTTCATGCAGCAGGAAGAAGCGGAGGAAGCCGGGATTACGCGCCGCGGCGATCGCAAACCAGGGGACAACGATCACGCTGTAGACGGCGATTATCGCCAGCCACGGCATCCGCGGAATTTCTCGCGTCCGCTGCTCCACAATCAGGAAAAAAAATGCGATTGTCCCGCCGAGAACTAGCGCCACAGGTCCTTTGGCCAGAGTTCCCAGCGCGAGCATGACCGCGGCAATGATCAGCAGGTTGCGGCTGCGGCGTGTTTGCAAATCGGACGCCTCGACGGCCAGGTAAAATCCAGCCATCGCGGCAGTCAAAAAAAATGTCAGTGCCGGATCGAGCGTGGCGAAGCGCGCGAAACCGAAAAACAACGGGCTCAACGCCAGCGCCATCGCCCCGAGCATCCCAGCCATCGCGCCGAACATCGCCTCGCCGAGCATCTCGGTAAGGGCAACGGTGCCGATACTGGAGATCGCCGCAGGGAGCCGCACCGCAAACTCGGTGGGTCCGAAAACCTCGATCGACGCGGCGCTTAACCAATAGACCAGCGGGGGTTTCTCGAAGTAGCGAACCCAATCATCGCGAGGCGTGACGTAATCGCCGCTGACCACCATCTCGCGCGCGATTTCCGCATAGCGGCCCTCGTCGGGTTCGAGCAGCGCCGGCCTGCCCAGGCCAGGAAGATAGAGCAGCGCCGCGACCACCGCGCATAATGCGATTCTACCGGGCCGCGACCCGCGTTCACGAGGAACTGATGACCGGGGCGCTGACAATCCCAGAGAAAATAGACCCTCACGGCCGGTTCCGGAAGGCCCCGGTCGCAAAAACATCGCCGGATCGCAGACCCGATCAAAACTTACGCCGAACGAATTGGTGCTTTAACTTGGCCGCGGCGTTTGTCAAAATGCGGAGACCTTCATGGATAAAGCGGTCTCCGCCGTCAGAGGGCATTGAGCCTCCCAGGCAAAATATCGCCAATCTGGGCCAACAGCGCGCCATCGGAACAGGTTTCGATCGTGATCCCGGTTTATAACGAGGCGGCGAATCTGGCCGCCCTCTGGCGCCGGCTGAAGCCGGTACTGGACGGATGCGGTCGGCACTGCGAGGTGATCTTTATCGACGACGGCTCGGCCGACAACTCGCTGGCGATGCTGCGCGAACTGGCCAGCCAGGACGATCGCATTCGCGTGGTCGAGTTGGCGCGCAACTTCGGGCAGCATGCCGCGATCCTGGCCGGCTTCCGTAATGTCCGCGGCGAGGTGGCGATCACACTTGACGCCGATCTGCAGAATCCCCCCGAGGAGATTCCGCGCCTGCTGGCTGCGATTGACGATGGCAACGATGTCGTCGGTGGATGGCGTGAGGAGCGCCATGACCAGGCGCTCCGCAAGTTCGCTTCGCGGATGCACAATCGGCTGACCTCGCTGATCGTCGGCGTGCCGATGCACGATTACGGCTGCATGTTGCGCGCTTATCGCCGTCATATCGTGGAGACGGTGGTGGAGTGCGATGAGAAAGCGGTCTTCGTGCCGGCGCTCGCCAATTCGTTCGCCAAACGCGTTGCCGAAATTCCGGTCGGCCACGAGGAACGGGCCCAGGGAAAATCGCGCTACAACCTGCTTGGCCTCGCGAAACTCAGCCTCAATCTAATCACCGGCTTTTCGCTGTATCCGATTCAGTTCATCAGCCTTCTGAGCTTTGCGATTTTTCTGCTGGCGGCGGCTTTTGCGCTGGTCCTGCTCGGCCATCGCATCCTTTATGGGCCACAGGAAGAAGGTGCGATGTGGGTCCTATTCTCAGTCACTTTCGGGCTCATCAGCATTCTTTTTCTAGCGATAGGTCTGATTGGCGAGTACGTCGGCCGCATCTACCAGGAAGTCCGGCGCAGGCCCAACTACATCGTGCGCGCCGTGCATGATGCCGGCTCCGAGCAGCGCGATTCTTCGCTTCGCCAGTGACCGCAGCGGACATTTCCGGCGCCGCCGGGCGTGCGATCGCTAGCGCTCCCTGCGTGCTCTTCGCCTACCATCAGATAGGTCACGACTGCCTCGCGGCGCTGCTCTCGATGGGCGCGCCGGTGGCAGCATTATTTACCCATCAGGACAGCTCAGGAGAGGAGATCTGGTGGGATTCGTGCGCTGCGCTGGCGGCGCGCAATTCGATTCCCGTGCATATGCCTTCGAAGCTGGACCGCGGATGGATCGATCGAATCGCTGCGCTCCATCCGGCGATCGTCTATTCTTTTTATTATCGCGATTTGATTCCCGAAGAGCTGCTGGGGCTGCCCCGGTTGGGCGCCTACAATCTTCACAACTCGATGCTCCCCAACTATCGCGGCCGCGCGCCGGTCAACTGGATGATCGTCAACGGCGAACACGAAGGCGGCGTCACACTGCATCACATGGTCGCCCGCGCCGACGCCGGAGATATCGTGGCGCAGCGCAGGGTCGCGATCGCCGACGACGATACCGCACTGACGCTCTATCGCAAGCTGATTCCGGTCGGCGTCGAGTTGATTCGCGAGTTCCATCCGTTGATTGTCGATGGCCGTGCTCCGCGGCATCCGCAGGACCTCACGCAGGGCACCTATTATGGGCGGCGCAGACCCGCCGACGGACGTATCGACTGGCGATGGCCGGCGCGGCGGATCGTCAATCTCGTACGCGCCGTGACCCATCCTTATCCCGGCGCGTTCTGCTTTATCGCGGGCCGCAAGCTGTTAATCTGGCAGGCCGGAATCGCCGCCGAGTCGGGTAATCTCGGAGTGGCGGGCACCGTCCTCGGCACCGGCGAAGCGGGCCTCGAAGTCGCGGCGGGCGAGGGCGCGGTGACACTCAAACGGGTGCAGCTCGAAGATGAAACGGAACAGCCGGCAGTAGAACTGATCGGCCGCGCTACTGCGGAGCGGCTGCCGAGATTCGAATAAACGGAGATTTCATGCGGGTTCTGATCACAGGCGGCGCCGGCTTTCTGGGCTCTCATCTGTCCGACGCTTTCATCTCGCGCGGTGACGAGGTTTTCGTACTCGACACCGGCTCGATCGCAAAAGTGCGCCATCTCTTGAGCCATACGCGCTTCCATTACGTCCACGACACCATCTTCAATCTTGAACTGCTCGACAGCCTGGTCTCCAAGACCGACCTGATCTATCACCTGGCGGCGGTGGTCGGAGTCGAGCATTATGTCGGCGACCCATACGAGACCTTGAACGTCAACGTCAACGGCACGCAAAACATTCTCAAGGCCGCCTATAAGTACAATAAGCGCGTGGTTTTCAGCTCGACCTCCGAAGTTTATGGGCGTAATCCCAAGGTGCCGTGGCGCGAGGACGACGATCGGGTGCTCGGCGCGACCACGATTGACCGTTGGTGCTATTCGACTTCCAAGGCGGTGGGCGAACATTTCTGCTTCGCCTATCATAAGCTCGGCATGCCGGTTACGGTGGTGCGCTACTTCAACATTTATGGGCCACGGCTCGACAAGGTCGACGTCGGCCGGCTGTTCACGATCTTCATCGGCCAACTGCTGCGCGGCGTCGATCTGACAGTGGTCGGCGATGGCTCACAGACGCGATGCTTTACTTATGTGACCGATGCCATCGAAGCGACCGTGCAGGCCGGGCTCAATCCAATCGCCGACGGCCAGGCGATCAATATCGGTACCGATCGAGAGACCTCAGTGCTCGAATTCGCCAAGCTCATGATCGAGTTGTTCGGACCCACTACCTCGAAGATCAAGTTCGTCAGCCAGGAAGAGATCTACGGATCGAGCTACGAGGACATTCCGCGCCGCGTACCCGATAACACCAAGATGCGGACGCTGCTCGGCGTCACGCCCAAGGTCGGGTTGCGCGAGGGCACCAAGCTCGCGATGGATTGGTTTCGCGAGCAGGCCCAGCCGTAGCCGGCCTGGCATCACGGGCAAAAACGCGCGCGCATTATGGAGATAGCGCTCAAGGTCGACGTCGACACCCATCGTGGACTCGAGCAAGGCGTGCCGCGGATTGCCGGCGCGCTCGAACGCGCAGGTGTGACGGCGAGCTTCTATATTGCAATGGGCCCGGACAACTCGGGTCGCGCAATTCTGCGCGTGCTGCGCAATCGCGGCTTCGCGCAAAAGATGGTGCGGACGCGGGCGGTCTCGATGTATGGGCTGCGCACCGTGCTATCGGGCACGGTCTTGCCGGCCCGGCCGATCGCGCTGGCCCTGCCACGCACCGTTCAGTCGCTGGCCGATTCGGGTTTCGAGGTCGGAGTGCATGGTTTCGACCACGTACGCTGGCAGGATTACATCGACGATCTCGGCGAAACCGCGATTCGCGCCGAGCTCGAAGACGCGTTCGAGGCCTATCGCGCCATCTTTCGCACGCCCGCCAAGGGTTTCGCCGCGCCCGGATGGCGAACCAATGCAACCGCGCTCAAATTGCTCGACCGGATGGGCCTCAGCTATCGCAGCGACACGCGTGGCTCGTCGCCCTATCGATGCGTGATCGGCGCGGACAGCGTCGGCACTCCCGAGATCCCGACCACGTTGCCCACGCTCGACGAGGTCATGAACCGGCGCGGCCTTGATGACCCGGCTTCGATCGTGAACTTCTATATCGAGCGAATGCGTCCGGACGAGATCAACGTCCATACCGTGCACGCCGAAACCGAGGGGATGGGCCAGTTCGACACGTTCGCGGCGCTGATTCGCGCCCTCAAGGATCGTGGCGCGACGTTCGTACGAATCGCCGATATCGCCGAGCGACTGGATCTCGAGTCTCTGCCGCGATGCCGGGTAATCCGCACTGCGCTCGATGGCCGCGCGGGCTGGATTTCGGCGCAAGGTTCGCTCGCGAACTGAACGCGTCGGCGTGGTAGCCTCTCAGAGAGGCGCCCACCCGTTTAGCTGTGATGAGCACGGAAAATTCCCCGGCGGAAGATCCCCGTGAACTTGGTCTCGATCGCGAAAAGGTCGAGGCATTGCTCGAACGCGCCGGCCAAGAGGTTCGCGAGGGGTTGCTGTCGTCCGCGCAGGTCGCCATCGCGCGCCACGGCAGAATCGCTGCGATGCGGACCTGGGGCAGCGCCGTTCAGGGCGGGGTTGAGGCTCCGGCTACCAACGCAACCTTGTACCCCGTTTTCTCGTGTACCAAGGCGATCGTAGCGGCGGCGGCCTGGATCCTGATCGGCGAGCGGCGACTCGATCCGGCCGAGCGCGTCGCGGAGATCATCGAAGAGTTCCGCATCAACGGCAAGCAGGCGGTCACGGTCGAGCAACTGTTGATGCATACCTGCGGATTCCCGAACGCGCCGATGCCGCCGCTGGAATGGCCCAATCGGCGCAAGCGGCTCGATCGCTTCGCATCATGGCGGCTCGAATGGCCGCCGGGCAGCCGCTTCGTCTACCATCCGACGGCAAGCTTTTGGGTGCTGGCGGAAATTATCGAGCGCCGCTCCGGGAGCGATTTCCGCGCCTTCATCCATGATCGAATCGCGGTGCCGGCAGGGCTCGAGGACCTCACCATTGGCCTCGATCGATCAAAGCACTCTCGCGTCGCCGATCTAGTCCTGGTGCACGAGCCGCCGGCCGCCCCGGAGCTCAAGCGGATTGGTCTGCCGGACTCAAACCAAAGCGCCGCCGACGCCGAGCGCGCGCTCCTAGGCATCAACCAGCCGGCAGTGCGCGAGATTGGAATTCCCGGCGGTGGTGGGCTGATGACCGCGGGCGCACTGGCGCTGTTCTATCAGTCGTTGCTGGGCCATCTGGACGGATCGCGCGACCTCGGAATCTGGCGTCGCGATACGCTCGAAGCCGTACTGCGACCGTGCTCCGGCGAGCTTATCGAGCCAATGCTCGGGATCCGTGTGAATCGTGCTTTGGGAGTGGTGCTCGCCGGCGACGATGGCCGTGGCACCTATCGTGGTTTTGGCGCCGGTAACTCGGCGGCGGCCTTCGGCCATGGCGGTGCGGGCGGTCAAATTGGATGGGCGGACCCGGCCAGTGGGCTCTCGTTTGCGTACTGCACCAACGGAATGGATCGAAATTTCATTCGCCACGGGCTGCGCGGCGTCGCACTTTCCACGCTCGCGGCTGACTGCGTCAGTCAGACCGGGAAGTTCAACTAAGAAATGGATTATCGAGCACGATAATCGCCTCGCGTGCGGCGCCCACCCCGACCATCGAAAGCTTCACGCCGCCGAGTGCAGCGATTCGATCCAAATAGCGGCGGGCATTTACCGGCAGCTCCCCGAGCGAACGCGCTTCGCCTATATTTTCATCCCAGCCGGGCAGTTCTTCGTAAATCGGCCGCGCCTTTTCGAGCGCCGCTCGTCCCGGCGGCATCTCGTCGTAGTGCCGGCTGCCGATCTGATAGGCGTAGCAGATGCGCAGAGGATTCACCCCGGTCAGCACATCGAGTTTGGTTAGCGCCAGACCCCACATTCCGTTGAGCCGCGCAGCGTAGCGTGCCAGCACCGCATCGAACCATCCGATTCTGCGCGGACGCCCGGTAGCGCTACCGAACTCGCCGCCCTCCTCGCGTAAGCGGTTGCCGAGCGTGCCCTTGATCTCGCTTGGGAACGGGCCGCCGCCGACGCGGGTCGCATAAGCCTTGCCGATTCCGAGCACCGCATCGAGCCGCCCGGGCGGCAGCCCACCGCCCGAGAAAACCGCGCTCGCTACGCAGTTCGATGAAGTCACGAACGGATAGGTGCCGTGATCGATATCGAGCATGGTGCCGTGCGCACCCTCGAATAAAACGCGCTTGCCGGCCGCGACCGCCTCGGCGACGAAGGCGGCAGTATCGGTCAAGTACGGCGTCAGCCGCCGGCGCATCGGCCCGATTCGCGCGAGCAGGCCTTTACCATCGATCGGCTTGGCCTTGAGCACGTTCTTCAAATAGAGATTTTTTTCGCGCAAATTGTATTCCAGCCGAGTCTTGAAGGCCGCGGGCTTCAAGAGATCGACGAAACGCAGCCCCGAGCGCGCCATCTTATCTTCGTAAGCGGGGCCGATCCCGAAGCCAGTGGTTCCGACCTTGCGCCGGCCGAGCCGTTGCTCGCGCGCGCGATCGATCATCTGATGATACGGCATCACGAGATGGGCGTCGCAGCTAATCTTCAAGAGCGCCGGGTCGGAAAGATGTGAATGCGCCTGCAAGCGGTCGATCTCTTCGATCAGCGCGAATGGATCGATCACCATCCCGTTGCCGATCACGCAAACCTTGCCGGAGTGCAACGCGCCGGCCGGAATCATCCGTAGGATGAACTTCTCACCGCCGACGACCAGGGTATGCGCCGCGTTGTTGCCGCCCTGGAAGCGCACTACCAGGTCGGCATCCGCGGCGAGCAAGTCGACGATTTTTCCTTTTCCCTCATCTCCCCACTGCGTGCCGATCACCGCCACTGTCTGCATGATTTGTTCGATTTCGTTCTCGGCAGCGCCCCGGTGGAGATTTCATGGCGGCGCTTCGGAGTACGTCTCCCCTCGAATTATGGCGCTCAGAACTTGATGAACTCTGCGGAAGTTATCGCCGGAATCGTCTTGAGGCGTTCCAGGACTTCGCTGCTTACGGGTTCGTCGACCTCGACCAGACTGAGCGCCAGCCCGCCGACGCGGTCGCGCCCCAGGACCAAACCTGCGATGTTGATATGCGACTGCCCCAGCATTGTGCCGATTGCGCCGACCACGCCCGGAACGTCGCGATTGTGGAGCATCAAAAAATAACCCTGCGGAACCGCCTCGACGCGGTAGCCGTCGATTCTGATCAGGCGCAGCGCGTGATTGCCGAACACCGTGCCGGTAACCTCGTGGTTTCCGGCCGAGGTCTCGACCGCGACCGTCAGCGTGTTGATGTAATCGGTCGCTGCGCGCGAACGGGTCTCGGTAACCTTGATGCCGCGCTCGCGCGCGATGTAGGGCGCGTTGACGTAGTTGAGCGGCTGATCGAGAAAACGGCTCAACAGTCCTCTCAGCACCGCAGCCGTCACCTGTTCCGCCTTCAGGCTCGCGGCCTCGCCCCCGAGGCCCACCGTGACCAGCTTGGGTGCCTCGCTGATAATCTGGCCGAGGAGCTGTCCGAGCTTCTGACCGAGCTGAAGATGCGGCTCGAGCGCTTCGAGCTCCTGCGGCGAGAGCGCCGGAATATTGACCGCGTGCTGGATGGTTCCTTCGAGCAGGAAGTTGATCACCTGCTGCGCGATATCGACTGCCACCTGCACCTGCGCCTCGTCGGTAGCGGCGCCGAGATGCGGAGTCGCGATAACGCTGTCGAGTTTGAGCAGCGGATGATCAGGCGGAGGCGGTTCCTTGACGAAAACGTCGAGTGCCGCTCCGGCCACGGTGCCAGCCTCGATCGCCTCACGCAACGCCGATTCGTCGACGATACCACCGCGCGCGCAATTGATTATCCGCACACCTTTCTTCATTAGTGCGAAGGCTGCCCGTCCCACCAGCCCACGCGTATCGTCGGTGAGCGGAGTATGGACGGTAATGAAATCCGCGCGCCTGAAGAGCTCGTCGAGCGTCACCAGGTCCACCCCGATGCGAGCCGCCGCCTCGGCGGTCAGGATCGGATCGAAGCCGATCACTTTCATCTTGAGGCCGACCGCCCGCTCAGCGACGATACGGCCGATATTACCGAGTCCGATCACGCCCAGCGTCTTGTTGCTGACCTCGGTGCCGGTGAATTTGCCGCGCTCCCAGCGTCCAGCCTTGAGCGAGGCATTGGCGGCCGGGATATGACGGGCCAGCGCCAACATCATCGAGATGGCATGCTCGGCAGTTGTGACGCTGTTGCCAAGCGGGCTGTTCATCACCACGATCCCGCGCCTGGTCGCCGCGTCCAGATCGACGTTGTCGACTCCGACCCCTGCCCGTCCGATGACCTTTAGCGAATCCGCGGCGTCGATAACCTCGCGCGTCACTTTGGTGCCGCTGCGGATCAGCAGGCCGTCGTACGGTCCTATAATCTTCGCCATCTCGGCCGGCGTGAGCCCGAGCTTCACGTCGAGCTGAATTTGAGGATAGCGCCGCAGGATTTCGATGCCCTGTTCGGAAAGGGCATCGCTCATCAGGACGCGGTAGTTCACCGCCATCGTCTCACGCACCCCGCTCGATGCGACGCTGCACGGCGGCCAAGCCGGCCCCCAGCTCGAAGGCGCTGTAGCCGGCCTCTCTGAGCGCCAACTCGAACGCGCCAATCGCGACCAGCATGTCGAATGGGCTCACGTATCCCATGTGACCGATACGCACCAGCTTGCCCTTCATCTGATCCTGTCCACCCTGAACCGATACGCCGAGCGCATCGCGCATATGACGGACGACCCTGCCGCCATCGATTCCCGGCGGCGTGAGAATGCCGGTCACGCCGGGCGCGGGCTCATCGGGCGCGATCAGCTTGAGTCCCAGCGCCGGAGCCGCGGCGCGCGCCGCCTCTGCCATCAGCCGATGGCGCGCGAAGACCCGGGGCAGCGTCTCGGCGTGGATCATTTCCAACGATTTGTTGAGGCCGAAGATCAAGGAGACCGCCGGTGTCCATGCGGTGGTATGTTCATCGCGTTGGAGCCGCAGTTCGCGCGGCAGGTCGAAGTAGAAGCGCGGCGTCTTGACTTCCCCGGCTCGCTTCAGCGCTCGCTCCGAGAGCGCGATCATGGCGAGCCCCGGCGGCAGCATCAGGGCTTTCTGACTGCCGGTGACCAGCGCGTCGATGCCCCATTCGTCCATCTTCTGTTCGAAGACACCGACCGAGGTGATCCCGTCGACGATCAGCATCACGTCGCGTCCGCGCGTCAACTCGGCAATCTGCGCTACCGGATGGACCGCGCAGGTCGAGGTCTCGCTGGCCTGGACGAAAACCGCGCGGGCGTTCGGATTGGCCCGCAGCGTCGCTTCGATTTGCTCGGGGCGAACAGCCTTGCCCCACTCAATCTTGATCTCATGGCCGACCATCCCATGCGCGCTCAGGATCCTGCCCCAGCGTTCGCCGAACTTGCCGCCATCGACGAAGATCGCATGCTCGCCCGGCTTGAGCAGGTTGGTGACCGCAGCTTCCATCGCACCGCTGCCACTGGCGGCGAGCAGAATCACTTCCTGTTGTGTGCCGAGCAACGGCCTCATTCGTTCGCGCGCCTGATCGAGGGTCGCGCTGAATTCGGGCGTGCGATGATGGATAATCGGGCGGGCCATCTCGAGCAGCACTTCGGGAGGAACCGGCGCAGGCCCGGGGGTGAAAAGATATTTTTTGATTGGCGGCACGGCTTATGCGGACATCTTATGCTTATGCGGATTGGGGAACTTGAGCCGAGGATTGCAAAAAAAAGCCTGGTGCCCCCGGAAACGGAGCGCCAGACCCCAACTTTCTGCGAGCCCCCGCGAGCTCTCCTGCTGCATTTTGAATAACTGAGCCCACCACGCACTGTCAAGGTGGGTGCCGCGCGACCGGTTGTAGATTGAAAAACCACCCGCGCCGCTGTTAAACGAAGATTGGCCGATCGGATGGGACTGGAATACGAACTCCGCGATGGGGCGCTGGTCTGGATCAGAAATCCTCACACGGGCACGATTTCGTACGTCGTCGACGTACGCGGCAAAAGCTTTGCCTTCGCGCTCGGCGAGCGCCATATCCCGTCGGCTGGCCAACAGCTCGCACCTGAGGCGATCAGTCATGCCACCCGCGATTGCCCCTTCTGCCCAGGCAATGAGGCGGCCACCACCAGCGAGCTGTTTCGGCTGAGCGCGCCGGAGATTCCCGGGTGGAACGGGGGCGCGCACGATACGCCATGGGTGGTACGCGTGGTCAACAACCTGTTCCCGCGTATCCCCGACGAACTTACCGGCGGGCGCAACGAGTCGTACATCGTGATCGAAGATCCGCGGCATTTTGTCGATGTGCCGCGCACGGCTGGCGATCTGATGTATAGCGGCGCGCTCGGCGAGGAGCATTTTTTTCAGTTGCTGATGACCGATACGCGCGTAATCCGGCGCGCGGTTGAAAATCCGGCAGTCCGTTCGGTGGCGATACGCAAGAACCAGGGCCGCGAGTCGGGCGCCTCCCAGCCGCATCTGCATCAACAGATAATCGGCTCGCCGGCGGTGCTGCCGGTGCTGGCGGCTGAGGCGCGCACCGAACGCGAGCATCCGGAACTCTGGAACGAGCTGCTCGAACTGGTCGATAGTCTGGGCCTGGTGCTCGAGCGCGAAGGCGCCGCAATCAGCTTCCAGAGCCCGATTGGCGCGTTTCCGCGCAGCTACGACGTGGTGATGCCGAAGCGCCGCGAGATGCTCCACGAACTCGACCCCGCTGATCTGCGATCGTTCGCGCGCCTGCTATTCCGCTTACTATGCGTCATGGGACCGCTGCCGCTTGATTATGAAATCCATCACGGCGAGGGTCTGCCGATTCACGCGCACATCAACGCGCGGCTTTATCCCTATTCCAATGTTGCGGGAACGCTGAATCTGCCCAGCACGATTTTCGAAACCGCGGCCGCGATTCGCAAGGCCCTCGGGCGGATTTGAGCGGCTTATTCGCCGCGCCAGACCGGCTTGCGCTTTTCGACGAAAGCCCGCGCGCCCTCCTTGAAATCCTGGCTGTTGCGCACCTTGGAGGAGAAGGCTTCGATATCTTCGCGCTCGGCGTCGTACGCGTCGCGCATGCAGCGGCGCACGATCATCTTGAGCGATCGCATCGAGAGCGGAGCGTTGTTGACTAGCTTCTCGGCCAACGCCTCGGCCGCGGGATCGAGGTCCTCGTTGGCGACCACCTCGTGAACCAGTCCGATCTGCAGCGCGCGGCGCGAATCGATCAGATCGGCGGTGAGCAGAATGTAGCTGGTATTCGGCGCGCCCACCGTCTCGATCAGCTTGCGTGCAAAGTCGAACGGCACGGTGAGTCCAATCTTGCCGAGCGTCATACCCATGCGGGCGTCGTCCGAGGCGATCCGGAGATCGCAATGCAGCGCAAGCTGCAGGCCGCCCGCGATCGCCGGCCCGCGCACGGCCGCAACGGTCGGGATCGGTAGCTGCTCAAGGCGCCGGAATAGGCTTTCGAGCGGCGACGGATCGTTGCCGCGCTCGATAGCGGCGGCCTCCGCCAGATCGATTCCCGAGCAGAAGCCGCGGCCCTCGCCGCGAATCACCAGCGCGCGGACCTCGCGATCCTGCTCGATTGCGGTCAGGCCGCGGTCCAGAGCCTCGATCATCGAGGCGTTCAACGAGTTGCGCTTTTCGGGCCGATTCAGCGTAAAAACCGTGTAGTTGGAGTGGCGCGTGATGCGGATGATTTCGTCTGCCATGGCGATTACCTCTCTTGCCGGCTACACGACAATGCTGACGAGCTTATCGGGGACGTAGACAATCTTCTTTGGCGGTTTGCCGTCGAGGTGGCGTTGAACGGACGCGCTCGCAAGCGCCTTAGCGGTGTTGGCCTCTTCCGTTGCGCCGGCGGCTACTTGCAGGCGATCGCGCACTTTGCCGTTGATCTGCACCACGACGGTCACCAGTTCGTCGCGCGCAAGGTCGGGATCGTACTTCGGCCACGACTCCAGGTGCACCGAGTGATCATGGCCGAGCGCGCGCCACAATTCTTCGGCGATATGCGGCGCCATCGGCGCGAGCATCAGCACGAAGCTCTCGATCGCGAAGCCACCGATCGCGTTGGGTTCGAGCCGAGTCGCATAATTCAACTGATCCATCAATGCAGCGAGCGCGGTGTTGAAGCGCTGGCGTTCGATATGGTCGGTAACGATCTGGATGGTCTTGTGAGCGCGGCGCACCGTTTCGGTGCTGGGCGATCCCGGCGGACATCCGGCTTCGACGTAGCGTCGGACCATCGTCCAGACTCGCGTCAGGAAGCGTGCAGTGCCGGTCACGCCGTCTTCGTTCCAGTTGGTGGGCTCCTCGAACGGGCCCATGAACAGCTCCCAGAGCCGCAGCGCGTCGGCGCCGTATTTCCCGATCATCGAGTCAGGCGTGACCACGTTGCCGCGGCTCTTGGACATCTTCTGCCCGTCGGCTGCCCACACCATTCCCTGGTTTCGCAACACCGAAAACGGCTCCTTGAAGTTGATCAGGCCGGCATCGAACATCACCTTGGTCCACATCCGCGCATACAGGAGATGCATCACCGCGTGTTCCGCGCCGCCGACGTAAAGATCGACCGGCAGCCAGTAATCGACTGACGCCCGCTCGAACGGCGCGCGATCGTCATGGGGCGAGGCGAAGCGCAGGAAATACCACGAGGAGCAGGCGAAACCGTCGAGCGTATCGGTCTCGCGCTCGGCCGGTCCGCCGCACTGGGGACAGGTGGTGTTGACGAACTCGGGCACGTTGGCGAGCGGTGAGCGTCCGGTGCCCGACGGCTGATAATCCTTCATGTCCGGCAGCAAGACCGGCAACTGGTCTTCGGGCACGGGGACGATTCCGCAGGTGCGCTGGCAGTAAACAATCGGGATCGGCGCACCCCAGTATCGCTGGCGTGAAATCAGCCAGTCGCGCATCCGGTAGGTCACCGTCGGCCGACCGATCCCCTGCTCTTCGATCCAGCGCAAGACCGCTTTGACTGCATCCGCGGTCGTGAGGCCATTGAGAAAATCCGAATTAATCGTGATGCCGTGTTCGGTGAAGGCGCTGCCGGGATCAGGCGCGCTGCCGTCGAGCGGAGCGGTGACGCGTGGAACCTCGAGCCCGTACTTGGTAGCGAACTCGAAATCGCGCTGGTCTTCGCCGGGAGCGGCCATGATCGCGCCCGTGCCGTAGCCCATCAATACATAATCGGCGATCCAGATCGGAATGTTCTTGCGGGCGAAGGGATTGTAGGCGTGAGCGCCGGTGAAGACGCCGGTCTTTTCCTTGGCGGTCGAGAGCCGTTCGATTTCGCTCTGGCGCCGCGCCTGCCCGACATACTCCTCGACCACCGCGCGTTGCGAGCCGCTCGTAATCTCCGCGACCAGCGGATGCTCCGGCGCGAGCACCATGAACGAGACCCCGAATACGGTGTCGGGACGAGTGGTGAAGAAGCGTACTTCTTTGCCCGGATGGTCGGCGACCGCAAACGCGATCTCGGCGCCTTCCGAACGCCCAATCCAGTTCCGCTGCATCAACTTGATGGGCTCGGGCCAATCGACCAGGTCGAGGTCCGCGAGCAACCGGTCCGCATAAGCAGTGATTCTGAGATACCATTGCTCGAGATCCTTCTTGGTGACGGGAGTCTCGGTATGGCGCCAGCAGCATCCGTTGACCACCTGCTCGTTGGCGAGAATGGTGCGGCACTGCTCGCACCACCATTGCGAGCCGACCGCGCGATAGGCGAGTCCCCGCTGATAGAGAAGCAGGAAGAACCATTGCGTCCAGCGATAATAGTCGGGCTCGGATGAATTGATCTCGCGCGTCCAATCGTAAGCACAGCCGGATAACTTCAACTGACGCTTGAAGTTTGCGGCGTACTGCGGCACAGTCTGTTTGGGATGGAGCCCCTTGAGTAGCGCCTCGTTCTCGGCCGGCAGCCCGAAGGCATCCCAGCCCATCGGATGCAGCACGTTGTACCCGGTCATGCGTTTGAAGCGGCCGACCACGTCGGAGGGAACATAGTTGTGCAGATGGCCGACCGAGAGGCCATTGCCCGACGGATACGGGAACATCTCGAGTAGATAGAACTTCGGCCGGCTGCGATCCTCGCCCGTCAGATAAAGATGGGCGCGTTCCCACTCGGCCTGCCAGAAGGGCTCGATTTTTGTCGGATCGTAGCGTTCGTCCATCAGTTTACGCAGATCGGCTGCTCCGGATCGTCAATCTAGCGCGGCGAAAAGCCCCCTGGCTACTTCTTGCGCGCGATCGTCAGGCGGTCGGCAAACGGCAGCAGTATCGCCTCGACGCGTGTATCTTTCGCGACCAGTTCGCGCCCAGCAGCAGTCCGAGCAGCGCGGCCTCCTCGGCGGCGGTCTGCATGCGTGGCAACCGGGCGCCGGCCGAAACTGTTGCGGAGAATAATCGGACGGCTAGCTTATCCTAACCGGGATTTTATCGGAACCCGGAACTTTCAACCCAGTGGCTCCTGTAGCGGTCCGCGTAGCACCGGCAATCACATCAGGCCATCGATTTCGCGCCGAGCGCGCTCCGGATGCGTCGCCTGCCAGTAAACCCGGCCGCATTGATCGCAGACCGAAAAGTGCTCGTTACTGGCATAGACAAAAGGCGGGACGCGTCCGATGACCACTTCGCGCGTGATCGGACGCAGCGCCGTATTGCATCGCGAGCAGCGGGAAAAGGCATGGCTCCGGATGTCGAAGGGGCAACGTTCAAGCACTGCGCGTAGCTGGGCGCGAAAGTCGCCGGGCTCGAGATAGAGGACGTCGGCTGCGGTGCGCAATCGTTTGTCGCGCGTCAGCATCAAGCGGCCGTCGGCGCGCGCCCGCCGTAGCATCGCTGCACCGTCCATCCGTTCATCGCTGATCACGTCGGCGCCGAGCAATCTCAGCCAGCGCGCCAGCCGCGCCATCATCCGGTCGGCGGCAAACCTTGGTACCTCTTCCATCGCCGGATCATTTCCCTGTCTCGGCTCTCAGGGAGTATAGCAGGGGAGGGTGGAAGGTCCGTAAAGCTGCCGCCTGGTCGGCCGTGAGGCGCGTGATGACCGAGGAACCAGTATCGTTCAAAGCTGGCGGGTTGACGCTGGAAGGACGCTTTGCGCTGCCGGCCGCGAAAGCCGCAGTGCGGGGCGCCGTGGTATGCCATCCGCATCCACTCTATGGCGGTTCGATGGACAATAACGTCGTCGCCGCGATTCTCGATGCACTCTGGGCCGCGGATTTCGCGACTCTGCGTTTCAATTTTCGCGGTGTCGGGCGCAGCGAAGGGATGCATGGAGGCGGCACGGCAGAGATCGATGATGTGGCCGCTGCGGTGCGCTTTATAGGCACGCAGGCGGGCGTCCGCCCCGGCGACATCGTGCTCGCAGGCTACTCGTTCGGCGCGCGGGTGGCGCTTAGCGCCGCGGCAGGAATTCCGGAGGTCGCGACGGTGATCGCGGTCGCGTTGCCGGTCTCGATGATGGAGCCGCCATCAATGGCGGGCTGGAACAAGCCGCTGGTGCTGGTCGCCGGCGATCGCGATTCGTTCTGCAGCGTGCGCGACATCGAAGCGTTTCACCTGCAGGTCACGCCACATCCGATGCTCAAGCTGATCGCGGGAGCCGATCATTTCTTTGCCGGCTTCGAGCGCGAACTCAGCGAACAGGTCGGGCAAACAATCAAAAGCGCCGGCTCCGCTTAGCGGGGCGCACTGCTCCGCGTCGCCTCCCAGATCGCATAGAAGGGATCGCTGGGATTGGAGTTCGCCAGCTCGATAATCGACTGAATCGTAGCGCGGGTATCCTGATGATTCGCCTGCTCGAGCGTCGCAAAGTCCCAGGATTGATGGAAATAGATAAGGTAGTTGATCAGCACCGCATTGTTGAGCGGCTCGCGATCGAGGTCGAAGCGTTCGAGCCCCGAGAGCCGGGGCTTCAGCGCCGCGTATTCGGCTTGGATTTTCAAGAAGAGCGGTTCGCGTCGCTTGACGATTTCGTCATAGGGCAGCCGGCTTTGATAGAGCTGCAGCAATTGCGCTTCGGCCTGAAGCAGAAATGCGGCGAAATGGAGATCGCTCTCCAGCACTCCGCGCGCGGCGCGAGCGTCGGCCGAATTCCGTCCGGTGGTTGCATTGAAGAAGTCCACCGCGCCGCGGCTGCCGACCCAGGTCGCCGCACTTTCATCGAACATTACGTCGCTGGCGAGGAAATAGGTGCGATGAAACAGCTCGTGGATAATCACGCCGGCCAATTCGACGCGACTCAGTTTGAGCAGGTTTGAGAGCAACGGATCATTGAAGAAGCCCAGCGTCGAGAAGGCCACCGCCGGCCGCACGAAAGTATCGTAACCCTCACTTTTCAGACTCTTGGCTTCTGCCAGTGCCGCGCTCCGATCGAAGTAACCGCGATAGGGAACCCGACCCACGATCGGAAACCACCACGTCACCGGCCTCAGCGAATCCCGTGGCGCCGCCATCACCACCCATACGATCGCGCCGCTGTCGACTTGGGTGACGGTTTGGTAGGCGCCGCCAACCGTGAGCCCGAGCCGGTCGCGGGCGAACTTACGCACCTCGAGCACCATCTGGAGCTTGGCGCGAGTGTCTGCCGGCAGGTCGGTCTGCGCGAGAACCTCGTTGATCGGCTTGCGGTTCCATAACAGGCGCATCCCCTCGTAGGCGCCGCGCGCGACATAGCCGATTTCGCATCCGGAGAGGCCGATCCCAAGCGTCGCGACGGCAATTACTGCGGCCGCGATGTGGACGGCGCGTGTTCGCTCGATCGATTTCGCCGCCGATAGCGTCCGGCGGAGTGACCGGTGCAACACAGCCCCGGCCTTATTCGGCGGGCTCGAGCGCGCCGTATTGGAGCTCGAACAACCGATAGTACAGGCCGCGCCGATCAAGCAGCTCCTGATGAGTGCCGCTCTCGCGCAGCATACCGTTGCTCAGCACCAAGATCCGGTCGGCACTCTGGATGGTCGACAGGCGATGGGCGATCACCAGCGCGGTGCGTCCGGTGAGCAGTTGCTCGAGTGCGAGTTGCACCAGGTGCTCGGTCTCGCTGTCGACGCTCGAGGTCGCCTCGTCCATCACCAGGATCCGCGGGTCGTAGGCGAGCGCCCGCGCGAACGAAAGAAGCTGACGCTGGCCGGCGGAGAAATTGGCGCCGCGCTCATGGACCTTTTCATACAGCCCGGCGGGCATCTGCTCGACGAAGCCCAACGCCTGAGCGCGCGCCAACGCGGTGCGCACCGCGGCATCGTCGAGGTCGAGACGGCTGAGTCGGATATTCTCCGCGATATCGCCCGCGAACAAGAATACATCCTGCTGCACCAGGCCGATCGCGCGCCTGAGCTCGACCAGGTCCCACTCACGCACATCCACGCCGTCGACCAGAATTCGTCCGGAGCCGACGTCGTAGAAGCGGGTCAGGAGCTTGATAATCGTGGTCTTGCCCGAGCCGGTGGGGCCGACGATCGCGACCTTCTGGCCGGGCTCGACCGTGAGGCTCAGGTCCTTCAGCACCGGCTCGCCGGGGCGGTAGGCGAAATTAACATGCTCGAAGACGATCGAGCCGCGGGGGTTAGCAATTCGCGCCGGCAGCGCAGGCCCAAGATTCGATGGTTGCTGGAGCAGCGCCTCGAGCCGCTCCATCGCCGCCATCGCGGATTGCATGACGGTGTACTTCTGCGACATCTCGCGCAGCGGGTTGAAGAATTTTTGCGCATAATCCATGAAGGCGACCAGCGTGCCGAGTCCAATGATGCTCCGAATCACCGCGCCGCCGCCGGCCCACAGGATAATCCCGATCGTGATCGAGCTCAGCGTCTCGACCGACGAGAACAGTCCGGCCTCGTAGATATTGGCCAGCATCAACGACTCACGCGCGCGTAGGTTGTGTTGATCGAACTCGCGCCGGCTCTCGCGCTCGCGCGTGAAAAGCTGGATAACCGACATCCCGGTCAGCGATTCGGCGAGGTAGGCATTGAGCGCCCCCAGCCGCTCACGAATTTCCCTATATACCACGCGCGCGCGAACCCGAAAGAAATTGACCAGTATCATCAGCGGCGGTATCGCGCACAGCGCCCATAGCGCGAGTCGGCTGTTGAGCCAGAACATAATCACAATGATTCCGAGCAGGGTCAGAACGTCGTTGAAGATCGTGAGCGAGCCGGCGTTGACCATTTCGCTGATCGCGTCGATATCGGTGGTCATGCGGCTCACCAGACGGCCGACCGGCGTGCGATCGAAGAACGCCATCGGCAGCCCTTCGACGTGATTGAACAGCGTGCTGCGTAAATCCGACATGCTGTACTGTGCAACCATCATGGTCAGGTAAAACTGGCCATAGAAAGTCGCGAAATCGCCAAGCAGCATGGTGATGTACATCGCGCCCATCGCAAGCAGGCCGTGGGAGCCGGCGGCATGCAGTACCGGCTGCAGCCAGGCGGGTGCAGGTCGATGGCGTGGATCGAGAAACAGATCGATCGTCATCTTGACCAGGTAAGGTTGCGAGAGCGCGAACAAGGTGTTGAGCGGCATCAGGATAACGGAGAGCCAGAACTGCCCGCGATAGGGGCGCACAAAGCTCCACACTCGTTTGAGCAGCGTCAGCTCGCGCACCGGGGCGAGCTTTTCTTCGCGGCGGATCTCCATGGCGCTCAGTAACCCGTGAGCTCCTCTTCGAGCAGTTGGCGATGGAAAAGCTCGGCGTAAATCCCGTGCTGTGCCATCAACTCCTCGTGCGTGCCGTGCTCGGCTATCGTGCCGTGATCGAGCACGATTATCTGGTCGGCGTCGCGCACCGTCGAGGCCCGATGCGAGACGACGATCGTGGTACGGCCGCGCACGCTCTGGCCAAGGCTTTCGAGGACTGCCCGCTCGGTCTCCGTATCGACCGAGGAGAGAGCGTCGTCGAGCACCACGATCGCGGGATTGTAGGCGAGTAGCCGTGCGATCGTGACGCGCTGTTTCTGCCCTCCGGAGAGCGACATCCCGCGTTCGCCGACGATGGTTTCCAGGCCGCGTGGCAGCGCCGCGATGTCGCTATCGAGCCCGGCCACGTGCGCGGCCGCCGCGATTTCCGCGAGCGGTGCGTCGACCCGGCCGAATGCGATATTGCGCGCCAGCGTATCAGAGAACAGCAGCGGCTCCTGCGGCACCATGCCGACCGCGCGGCGCAGCCCGCCGAGCGGCAGTTCGCGGATGTCGCGTCCGTCGATCGTGACGCGTCCGGCGGTCGGCTCGGCCATCCGCGCCAGGAGCTTGACCATGGTCGATTTTCCGGCGCCCGTGCGGCCTACGATCGCGAGTTTCTCGCCCGGCTCGACCCGAACGTTGATATCCCGGAGGGCGTAGGGCGGCGCGGCGCCATTGCCGGTGCCGTTACGATTCGCGAAATAGCTGAACGAGACGCCCTCCCACGCCACCGCGCCCGTGACCTCCAGCTTGACCGTGCCGAATTCGTCGACCATCGCGGTTGAGGTGGTCTCGAAGATTTCCGCCAGCCGCTTCATCGCCGCCTTGCCGCGCTGATAGAGCGAAATCGTCCAGCCCAGCGAGGTGGTCGGCCACGCCATGGCTACCAGGTAGCTCATAAACGCGACCAGGTCGCCGATCGAAATGCGATGCTTCATCACCAGCGAGCCGCCGTAGATCAGCACGATCATCGTCGAGGTCGCCGCCGCGCCGCGGATCAGCGGCAGCAGCGCGCCGCGAATCTGTGCGAGCTTGAGTCCCTGCTCGTTATAGTCGTCGTTGAGTTCGCGGAACTGTGCCGCTTGATGCGCTTCGAGCGTATAGGCCTTGACGATATGGATGCCCGAAAGGCTTTCCTGGATTTTCGCCCCGATCGCGCCGATTCCCTCCTGCACCCGCAGGCTGCGCTCCATGATCGAATGCGACAGCCGGTACATGACAAAGAACAGCAACACGTAGGGCGCGACCGAGGCCAGTGCAAGGCGCGGACTGAGCGACAGCATCACGGACAGCGACAGCACCCAGATAAGCGGGGTGTTGGTGAAGGTCAGCACGCCCATCCCGATCATCATCCGCACCGCGGTCAAATCGTTGATAAGCCGCGACATCAGGTCGCCGGTCTTGAGCCGCTCGTAAAACTCCGGGCCGAGCTTGACCAGATGGGCGAAGAGATCGTTGCGCAGGTCATATTCGATATCGCGCCCGCAGTTGAAGATCACGAAGCGCGAAAACCAGCGCACCACTCCGCTTAGGAGCGCCGTAGCGCAGATTAGTTTGACGATAAAGACCAGTTGCGCCGGCTGATGTGCCTGGATCGCGTTGATGGCGTCGCGCACCAGGTAAGGAATCGCCATCGCGAGGGCGGCCGTTGCGAGCGTGCAAAAGATACCGAAGGCGTAGCGATGCCAGTAGCGGCCGATGTAGCGGACGAGGCGTCTCATGTCGCCACACCCACACTAGCAGTTATTCGAGGCATCGTAACCTAAATTCCAGCATCGCGCGGCGAGCCGCCACGCAGCCGTGTCAGCGCGGATGGCGGCCTTTGAGCCGGCGCTCGTAGAGCTTGGCGTATTTCAGGAAGACGTAGAAGGCCGCAGCCATCGCCGCGTACAGACCGCGCCCACCATCGCGAAATCCGCCGCGCAGCACATAGAAATTGAAGAAGCGCCAGGCCGGATTCGCGAACATCTTGAATGGCGTCATGAAGCCGGGGTGGTTCTCGGCCGCGGCGCGCGTGCTGAAGCGGTTCATGGTCGCAACGTGGTCGGTGATGTCGCGATAGCTGAAGTGCAGGATCGGCGCGTCGAGCCGGCCGATCCGTCCCGCGACGATTACTTTGTCGTGCGGGTCGCGCCCGCCGATATGTGCTTGCGCGCGCCGGAACAGTCGCACCGGCCAATCCGGGTAGACCGGGCGCGTATAGTAGTAGCCGAGATGGTAGAGCACGCGGCGAATCTGGTAGCCGTCGGCCGCCTGCGCCGATCCCACGGCGCGTTCGACCTCGAGTCCCAGATCATGTGTCGCCTGCTCATCGGCATCCATCAGCAACACCCAGTCGCGGCTGGCATGGTCGAGCGCGAACTGTTTCTGGTCGACGTAGTTCGTGAACTCGCGCTGAATTACCTGTGCGCCGAGGCGGCGCGCGATTTCCACTGTGCGATCGCTTGAGAACGAATCGACCACGATCAGCTCATCGCAGAACCACGCGCTGCGCAGGCACTGCGCGATAAGTTGCTCCTCGTTGAGCGTGACCGTGATCAGCGAGATGCCCGGTTTCTCAGCCATGGTTGGACTTCATCCCAACTCCGCCATGAAGGGCGCCGCGGCTTCGCGCGCCGCACGATAGCCGGCATCGTCGAGCCGCCCGCGCATCAGCTCGACTCGCAGCAGCAGGAAGTAAGTCTGGATAACGTCGGAGCGGCAGTAGCGATGAATCTCATCCAAGCGTCCTGCCTCGAAAAAATCCTGTACCCGCGCGCCATCGATGGCACTCT
>DATJRJ010000243.1:0-39201 GCA_035504735.1 Binataceae bacterium (SeqCode) | reverse complement strand
AGCCGCGCGAATGGCTCGGTACCGATAAAGCCTTGGCCGATATGCTGATGGCGATCGACGCGCGAATTGAACGGCTTCATCGAATCATTTAGATGGAACGCGAGGATCCGCTCGATCCCGACATGCTCGTCAAGCTCGGCGAGCGTCCGTTCGTACCCCTCGTCCGAGCGGATGTCGTAGCCGGCTGCGAACGCATGTTCGGTGTCGAAACACAGACCGAGCCGATCGTTTTCGGTCACCGCATCGAAGATTTGGCCCATCTGCCGGAAATTGCAGCCCAGATTCGATCCCTGACCGGCGGTAATTTCGAGCGCGATGCGCGTGCGAAAACCGCGGCATGCGGCGTGCGCGTCATCGATCGACGCAGCGATGGTCCTGATACCCGTCTCCTCGCCCGAACCGGTGTGCGATCCCGGATGCGCGACCAGGAACGGCACCCCAAGCCGCTCGCATCGCTCCAGCTCGTCGATAAAGTTAATCACCGACTTCTTGCGTAGCATCCCGTCCGGCGCGCCCAGGTTGAGCAGGTAAGAATCGTGCGCGATTACGATCGCGATTCCGTATTCCTTCTGATTGCGCCTGAAGGCCTCGACCTCTTCGTTGCTGTATGGTTTAGAGGCCCATTGGCGGGATGACTTGGTGAAAATCTGGATACTGTCGCATCCGATCCGCGCTCCGCGAGCGAGCGATTCGGCGACGCCTCCCGCGATCGACACGTGCGCGCCCAGGAGCGGCTTTTGAGCGATAGTTTCGGGCGCCATCGATGAGTCTCCGGACGACAATGCATCGCCTCGGGTGTGCGATCTTATATGATAGCCAAGTCGAATGCGCGACCGGCGCGTTGATGGCGCGGCGGGGCCGTGATAATTGCGGAACGTGGCAAAACCTCCCATAAATTCAGTCGGACTGGTCGTCAAACGCAACGACGAGCGAGCCCTCAAGCTGGCCCGCGAGCTTTGCCATTGGATTCAGTCGCAGGGGCTCAAGGCGCTGGTCGAAAGACAGCTTGAAAGCGCTCCGCCGGGGGCCGAGCCGCACGAGATGCGCGCGCTCGCTGAGCGCGCCGACCTGATCGTCGTGCTCGGCGGCGACGGCACGCTGCTCGGAGTGGCGCGGCTGATCGGACGACGCGAAACGCCAATCCTTGGCGTCAATCTCGGCGGACTCGGCTTTCTCACCGAAATCACCGTCGACGAGGCGCTGCCGACCCTCGGGCGCATCATCGCCGGCGATTACGACGTCGACCGCCGCGTCACGATCGAGGCGATTATCGAGCCCGAAGCAGGCTCGACGCGGCACAATCGGCGGATCTTTTGCGCGCTCAACGACGTGGTGCTGAACCGCCATCAACTCGGCAAGATGCTCGAGATGCATGTGACGGCGCGTGGCGAGCCGTTCTGCCTCTACCGCGCCGATGGACTGATAATCTCGACGCCGACCGGATCGACCGCCTACGCACTCAGCGCCGGCGGCCCGATTCTCTATCCGACTCTCGCCGTCACGTTACTCGCACCGATTTGCCCGCATACGGTTACCAATCGGCCGGTAGTGCTCCCCGATGAGTTTGAGCTCCAAATCCGGCTCGGCCCGACCGATCACGATGCGCGGATGACAGTCGATGGCCAGGAAACCGCCGAGGTCGGCCCGCGCGATCTAATCCACATACATCGCGGCGGTCACGCCGTTGCGCTGGTTCGATCGGCCCATCCGTATTTCGAGATCTGGCGCAACAAGCTGCGCTGGGGATGAGGCGCCGCACGGGGCGGAGGCGGACGGGATGCTGATCGAACTGCGCATCCGCAACTTCGCGATTATCAAGGAAGCGGAACTCGAGTTCGGCCCCGGCCTCAACGTCCTGTCCGGCGAGACCGGCGCCGGCAAGACCATCATCATGAGCGCGCTTGGCCTGCTGCTTGGAATCCGCGCCTCGCCGGACATGATCCGTGCACCGGCCAAGGAGGCCATCGTCGAGGGACGCTTCGAGCTGGAGGGCGACTCGCCGGCGATCGAGGCGCTGAGCGAACTGCCCGGCCAGGACTCCAGCCACGAGTTGTTGATTCGCCGCACCATCGCCGAGAGCGGCCGCGCACGGGTCGTAATCAACGACCAGCTCGCGACCGTGCAGACCCTCGCCCATCTGGGAGCGAACCTGGTGCAGGTTTACGGCCAGCATGAGCAGCAATCGCTGCTGCGCAATGAGAATCATCGGCAGATTCTCGATCGTCACGCCGGACTGGAAGCCGAGTTGGCGGCTTATCGCGTCGCGTACGATCGGGCGAAACAATGCAAGCTCCGGCTCGAGGAGCTGTCACGCCGCGAGAATGAGCGCGTCGCGGCGCTGGAGCTCGCGCGCTTCCGCGCCGCCGAATTGGAGGGCGCCAACCTCAAGTCCGGTGAAGATCAGGAATTGAATCGCGAGCGGACGGTGCTCGCCAATGCCGCCCGGCTGATGACGGCGGCGGCCGAGGCGCAGCAGTTGCTCAACGGCGATGACGGCGCGGCGGCCGCATCGATCGCGCGCGCCGGGGCGCGCCTGACCGAGGCGGCGGCGCTCGATCCGAAGATCGCCGAGGTCTTCGAGATGGTGGCGGCAGCGCGCGCCAATCTGGAAGAGGCCGCGCGCACGCTCGAGGACTATCTCAGCCGGGACGCGGCCGATCCGGGCCGGCTCGAGGAGATTGAGACGCGGCTCCAGGAGCTGACGCGGCTCAAGCGAAAGTACGGCGGTACGCTCGAGAGCGCGCTCGAAACGCTCGCCAGTTCGCGGGCCGAGCTGGCCGCACTCGAAAACATCGAAAGCGATCGGGCTGCGGCTGCGCGCGATCTCGAGGAGGCGCTCGGCGCGGTCCACGCGCAAGCCGATGAACTGCATCGGCGTCGGCTACACAACGGCGTCGAACTGAAGCGGCTGATGGAAACCGAGCTGCGGACGCTCGGCATGCGCAACGCCGGGTTCGAGACGCGCTTCGCGACTGTCGATGAGAGCGAGACCGGCCTGAGTCACGGGGGCATCACGCTTGGTCCGACCGGCGCCGACGCGCTCGAGTTTCTGTTCGCGCCGAACCTCGGGCAGACGCCGATGCCGCTGGCGAAGATCGCATCGGGCGGCGAGCTGTCGCGAGTGATGCTGGCACTCAAGCGGCTGGAAGCGCAGCGGCGCGGGCTGCCGACCATGATCTTCGATGAAGTTGACGCCGGGATCGGCGGCGAGATCGCGCAGGTGGTGGGACGCAAGCTCAAGCAGCTGGCGCGTTTTCACCAGGTACTCTGCGTCACCCATCTGCCGCAGATCGCGGCCTTCGCCGATCGTCATTTCGTAGTGGAGAAGCGAGAGCGCGGCGGCTCGACCGTCAGCCGTGTGCTGGCGCTGGCGCCAGCGGAACGCACCGACGAGATCGCGCGGATGCTCGGCGGGGCGCAAGTCTCCGACCAGCTTCGGCGCGCTGCCCGCGAATTGCTGGACCGGGCGCAGGGCTGAACCGAGCGCTGGTCCGGGGCCGTCAGATTGCGCTTTGCGCGGTTTCGGAAAGATGCGCTTCCGGCGGGACACCCAGGGCAGCCGCTAAGCGTCCGAGATAATTCGCAAACGATGCTGCCGCGACGATCGTCACGATCCCGCGATCATCGAAGCCCGCGGCACGCAACGTATCGACGTCCGCCCGTGCCATCGTACCGGGAGCACGGGTAAGCTTCTCGCAAAAGCGGGCGGTTTCGCGCTCGCGGCCGCCGAGCGTCTCGCCGGCGGGATTATTAATCAGAGCGCGCAGGTCAGCCGGTGGCGTCCCGGTATCAAGCAGGCGCTGAGCGTGATGCGCACCGAGATACGGGAGTCCCAGCACGGCTGCGACGACCACGCCGATTATCGCTTCGCTCTGATTGCCGAGGCCCGAGCCGCCCATATCGATCAGACGCGCGAATTCGAGCGTCGCCGCTAACGTGTCGGACTTGAGGCTGAGCGCGATGGCAAGGTTTCGGAGCGCTTCGGGCGATGAACGTGGGGTTGCGTTCGGCGCAGCATTTGCCGTCGATTCGCCGGCGGCGGTTCCGATCCAACCCGCTCCGTTGCGCAGGCGTGCGCCCGCCGGACCCACATTCGATCGAGAGACGGGGCCAGATTCATTCGATGACTCCTGCCGATCTGCATAGAGCGAACCGCCGACCGCGCTGCCCGTCACCCCGAAGGCGTGCAGCACGGCAGCATCGTAGTAGCCGGCGCCGGAAGTACCGAGCTCAACGCCCAGGCCGTCGGCGATGCGCGTGATGAAGTTGCGATAGGCAGCAGCCGCCGTAACTGCCACCATCTCGCGCTCGGAGAATCCGGCTTGCCGAAGCGTTTCGAGGTCGTGCGCGGCCATCGCACTCGGTATGAAAGTCAGCTTCTCGCCGAATTCGAGCATCGCGCAATCGGCGGGCGAAAGTTTCGCCGTCCGCCAATCGGTCGAAATCGCGACTACGGTTTGCTGGTCGGCGCCGCCATGTCTACGCAGAAACTCTGCGTGTTCGATCCCTCAGAAGCGGCAACTCAGCAGCGCCGAAATACTGGTCGCGATCAGCTCTTCGCGAAACCGTCCCAGGCCGGAGCCGCCAAACGTGCAGGAATTGGAGAGATTATTGCGCGCGATCATCAGCTCGGGCCGCACGCTCAAGATGGCCGTGACTTCCGGAATCGCGCCGCCGCGGTCGGCGAACTGCGCGGCGATCCGATCGTACTCGGCCTTGAGCGGGCCCACGGCCTCACTCGGGCCGATCATTTTCACCCACGCCATCGCGATTTCCTCCTCGCTCAGGATACCTGTTTTACCGCTTCACCGTATAATGGCCGTATGGATTCGGATCAACCGGCCGCGGTGCCCGCCGGTTGACTGTCGTTTCGGGTTCGGCTTAGCTGAAATATTCCCAAGGGTGGGGCTGTAGCTCAGTTTGGGAGAGCGCCTGAATGGCATTCAGGAGGTCGCGCGTTCGATCCGCGTCAGCTCCACCAGCCAAAAAAAGTTCGCCGGAGCCGCCAGGTTCCGGCACGGCCCAAAGACCGGATCCGCCGACTGCGATACATCCGCTTCCACATCGACAGGATGCGTACTAATGTTGGGGGCCTGCGGCGATGCGCAAGCGGGCGCGCTCCAAGGCATCGGGACGATGCCGAACGCGTGGCGTGCTCAGGCCTGCAAAAATCACAATCTGCCAGCCCGGGAAGAGCGATGGCGATGAAAGAGCGATCATGCAGTATGTAATCGGAGTGGATATCGGAGGGACCTGCACTGACTGTGTGGTGATGGATACGGAGGGCCGGATAACGGTCGCCAAAGCCTTCTCCACGCCGGCCGATTTTTCCCAGGGCATCCTCAACGCGCTGGAGTTCGCAGCGCAGAAACTTGGTCTCGAGCGGGCCGCGCTGCTCAAGCAGACCAAACTCTTTCTGCACGGCACCACGATGGCGGAGAACGCGATCGTCGACGACAAGATGGTGAAGGCCGGCGTGCTAGTGACACGCGGCTTCGAGGATACGCTGTTCCTGATGCGCGGCGGATACGCCGAATGGTCGGGGCGCACGGAAGACGAGATGAAGGATATCGTCAACGTCTCGCGTCCCCCGATGCTGACGCCGCGCGAAATGATCGTCGGTATCCGGGAGCGGGTCGACGCCAACGGCGAAACACTGGCGACGCCTGATCCTGCCGATGTCGAGCGCGCCGTTCAGCATCTGGCCGCACGCGGCGCCGAAGCGATCGGCGTCTCGTTCCTGTGGTCGTTCGTGAAGCCCGATAACGAGCTCGAGGCGCAGCGCGTGATTCGCGAGCTCTATCCCGAGCTGTTCTGCACCGTCTCGTCCGAGATCGCGCCGATCATGGGCGAGTTCGAGCGCACCCAGACGGTGGTGCTGAACGCGCGGCTGGGCCCGGCAATCTCGAACTATCTGAACCGGCTCGAACAGAAGCTCAACGATCAGAGCTTCGACGGCGCGCTGCTCATCATGCAGGCTTACGGCGGATTGCTCGGCGCGCGCGAGGCCGCCAGCCGGCCGGTAGGACTCATCGAATCCGGGCCGGTCAGCGGACTGGTCGGCAGCAAGGCGCTGGGCGAGATTATCGGCTTTCGCAACATCATCGGCGCCGACATGGGCGGCACGACCTTCAAGGCCGGGGTGGTCAGCGACGGAATGATCGACTACGAACGCGAGCCGATGATTCTGCGTTATCATTATGCGCTGCCGAAGATGAACGTGGCGAGTATCGGAGTCGCCGGCGGCAGCGAAATCTCGCTCGATCCGTATATCCACACGCCCAAGGTCGGCCCGCGCAGCGCCGGCGCCTACCCGGGCCCGGTGTGTTACGGCTTTGGCGGCACGGAGCCGACCGTCACCGATGTCGACCTGATCCTGGGTTACCTGGACGATCGCTTTTTCCTCGATGGGCGCGCCAAGCTAAATCGGGGCAACGCCCTCGAAGTATTCAAAGCCAAGATCGCGGATCCGCTCGGCATGGAGGTGATGCAGGCGGCGGGTGAAGTATACCGACTGACTAATAGCATCATCTACGACTTGCTACACAAATTGACTATCGAACGTGGACTTGATCCGCGCTCCTACGTGATGTTCTCCTACGGCGGCACCGCCGGAATGCATGTGACGGCCTTCGCGCGCCAGCTCGGGGTAAGCCGCGTGATCATTCCGCACTCGGCCTCGGTCCACGGCGCCTTTGGTCTGATGATGTCGGACGTGACTCATGAGGAGCAGCTCACGCGCCCGCTGCGCGTGCCGGCCGATCCCGCACAAGTCAACGCGATCTTCTCGCAGCTCGCGGAGCGTGTGACGGATAAGCTAAAAGCAGAAGGCTTCGGCTTGCAGGATATCGTGGTGAGCCGCGCGATCGACCTGCGTTTCCGCCGCCAGGTGCATGTGGTAACGACCCCGGTGGCCGGCTCGGGGCCGCTCGGCGAGAAGGAGCTGGCGGAGACCATCGCCGCCTTCGAGAAGCTCTATGAGGAGCGCTTCGGAGCGGGCTCGGGCTACAAAGAAGCCGGCATCGAGATGGTCAATTTCCGGCTGCGCGGCGTCGGTCTGCTGCGCAAGCCCGAACTCAAGCCGGACGCCGAGCGCGGCTCCGATCCGGGCGCGGCCCTGGTCGAGGCGCGCGAGGTGTACTTCGGCGAGCTTCGCGGCGTCACGCGCGCCAACTGCTACGATTTCGAGAAGCTGGTGCCGGGCAACGAGGTCCATGGCCCGGCGGTGATTTGGACGCCGATCACGACCGTGGTAGTGAATCCGGGCCAGCGTGCCTGGTGCGATCCGTACAAGAACCTGCACGTATTCGTCCAAGGAGAAGCGCGATGAACGCGACGGTCGATCCTTTCACGTTCGAAATTATCCGGCACAAGCTGTTCCGGGTGATCGATGAGGCGGTGATCACACTCGGCAAAGTGTCGGGGACCGCCGTCACGGCTGAGGGCCACGACCTGCTGGTGGCGCTGTATCGCGCCGATGGCACGGTGTTGCTGTGCGGGATGGGCTTTCTGCATCACATCATTCCCGCCACGCAAGCGGTGAAGCATATCCTGGCGAGCTTCTCGGAGGACCCGGGCATCTTCGAGGACGACGTCTTCATGGTGAACGACGCCTACACGGTGGCGATGCATACCCCGGACATCTTCATGATCTCGCCGATTTTCTACCGCGGGCAACTGGTAAGCTGGGTGGTCAATTACGTGCATGTGACCGATATCGGCGGGATTGATTTCGGCGGCTTCTGCCCCAACGCCAAGGAATGCTTCCAGGAGGGTTTCAGCACCAAGGGCCTCAAATTGATTGAGCGCGGCAAGGTCCGCAAGGACGTGCTGGAAACTTTTCTCAACATGGTGCGCGATCCGGGGATGACGGGACTCGATTTGCGTTCACAGATCGCCGCCGATCACGTCGCCAAGCAGCGCATGCATAAACTCTACGAGGACTACAGCGTCGAGACCGTGGACGCAGTCGGCGAAGCGCTGATCGAGCAGTCGGAAAAGCGGCTGCGTGAGCGGCTTGCCGAACTGCCCGACGGGACCTGGCGCGCGCGCCAATATCTCGATCTGCCGGATCACAATTACAAGATCGAGCTGGCGGCAATTAAGCACGGCGACACGCTGACCTACGACTTCACCGGCAGCGACCCGCAGGCGCCCTATCCGATCAACTGTTGCTACTGGGCGACCAAAGGAGCGAGCGTCGCGCCGCTCTTTCCGATCCTGGCCTGGGACCTCACCTGGAACGAGGGAATCGTGCGCTGCCTCGAGGTAATTGCCGAGCCCGGGAGCCTGTTGAATTGCCAGCGGCCGGCGCCCGTCTGTATCGCGACTATCGGCTGCGTGCATAGCGTCAACAACATGTCGGCACACGTGCTCTCGAAGATTGCGGGTGCCTCGGAGAAATATAAAGGTCGGGCGGTCGGATGTTGGGTCGGCTCGCTGGTGGTGCATACCACTTACGGTGTCGATCGCTTCGGCGAGAACGTGGGCCTCCTGGGCGGCGATTGTTTCGGGATGGGGGAGGGCGCGCGCTCGTTCCACGACGGCGCGGCATCGGGCGGCCACATCGTGAACCCGGCGCAAAAGCTGCCCAACGTCGAGTTCGAGGAGCAGGCTTTTCCGAAACTGTTTCTCTATCGGCGCGCCGTGCCGGATTCGGGCGGTCCCGGAAAATTCCGCGGCGGGCTGACCCATGAGTTCGCGTTGGTCCCCCGCACCGGCCAGAAGAACAGCTTTCAGGCTGCGCTCACGCCCGGCAAGGGCAGGCATTATCTGGCCGGACAGGGAATTTTCGGCGGCTACCCGAGCTGCTCGGCCGACAGCGTGGTGTTCAGGAACGCCAATCTCGGCGATCTGCCGCCGGGCCTCGACGCGATGCGCGGCGAGGTCGAGGAGGCGCTGGCGAAATCGATCGATGTCAACGCGACCGACGCTCTATATATCCGCCAGGACGGCGGCGGTGGTTATGGTGACCCGCTCGAGCGCGACCCCGCCCAGGTGCTCGACGACCTCCGGCAGGGGCTGATTTCGGATCAACCCGCGCGGGAGATCTACGGCGTCATCCTGACCCGCGACGGACTGGGCGTGGATTCGCAGGCTACCCGACAACGGCGGCTGGCGCTGCGCGAACAGCGCATCGGGCGCAAGCTCGCTGCCAGCGTGGTCGAGCGGCGCGAAATCCCTCACACGCCGTTTCGAATCGCGGAATATCTACAAGCGGTACCCAACAACGGCCATCGCGTCGTGCAATGCACCTGGTGCGGCCATCAGCTCGCGCGCACTGATCAGAACTGGAAGGACGAGGCCGTGCAGCGAATCGCGCCGCTCTCGTCGTCCGGTCCGTTGCGCTTCGACAACGCGACCTTCCATCTGCGCGAGTACTTCTGTCCCGAATGCGCTACCGTGCTCGATGTCGAGGTCACGGCTGTCACCGATACGCAGCCGCTGTACGATCGAATCGAGCGTTGGGGCGAATGAGGCCGTGCCGCCGGTAACTTCAGCCGGCTAAGCGTTGTCGCGAGTGATCGCGCCGTAGAGCTGCGGCCGCCGCTCCTTGAAGAAGCCCCAGGTCTCGCGCTGCTTGCGCAGCAGATCGAGATCGAGGTCGGCCCACACCAGTTCCTCGCCTTCGGCACCGGCATGGCTCAGTATTTCGCCGGCCGGATCGACGATCAGGCTCTCGCCGATATAGACCGCGCCCGGCGCGCCGCCCTTGTCGAGCCCGACCCGGCTCGGCGCGCATACGAACATCATGTTCTCGACCGCGCGAGCGCGCAGCAGCAACTCCCACCAGGGTCGCAAGCGCGAGATGGTGGTGACCGGGACGTACAGGATCTCGGCGCCGTTGAGCGCGCTGCATCGCGCCGACTCGGGCAGGTTGCGGTCGTAGCAGATGATTACGCCCAGCCGCGCGCCGAACGGCGTTTCGACGGTCGGAAAGCCCTGATCGCCGGGTCCGAACAGGTCGCGCTCGGTGGCGCCCGGCAGCAGGCCGATCGAATCCGGCACGTGGCTCTTACGGTACTTCATCAGGACCGCGCCGTCCGGTCCGATCACAACCGCGCTGTTGTAGTAGCGGCCGTCCTCGTTCTCGTAAAACGGGAAGACCATCAGGATTTTGTTGCGGCGCGCGATCTCGCGCGCGGCGGTCACCGAGGCGCCGCTTTCGGGCTCGGCCAGCTTGAGCAGCGCGGGATCCTTCGAAAAAGGCGGGTAGATGGTGCTGGCGAGTTCGTGGAACCCGATCATCTGCACCCCGTTGTCGGCCGCGGTCTGCGTCAGCCGGCCCACCGCCGTGAGATTGTCTTCCCAGTTTCTGCTGCCCGCAAATTGGCCAGCACCCGCGCGTATCTTCATCCGAATTCCTCCAGCCGAGTTATTTCGAGGCAGTTCTAACGGTTCTGCCGGAAATCCACAACGCCAAACCGCGGTTTGCAGTCATCGCGAATCCGCGCTACCCAAAAGGGAAGTTTTTCATGCCGGAGCGAGGCATCCCATGTCCGACAATATCAAGCTGGTCACGGTTCCCGCGCGGCCCGAGCCGCTGACGATCGATCTTTCGCGCACCTGTGTAATCGTGGTGGACATGCAGAACGATTTCGGCTCCAAGGGCGGGATGTTCGATCGCGCCGGAATCGATATCAGCAGGATCCAGCAGGCGGTCGCGCCGACCGCGCGGGTCTGCGATGCGGCCCGCACGAATGGGATGAAAGTGATCTTCATCAAGATGGAGCATCGTCCCGATCTCTCAGATACTGGCGGCGCGGAGGCGCCGCACTGGATCAAACATCAACGTATGCAACTCGGCCGCACCTTTACCGCGCCCGACGGCCGTCCCGGCCGAGTGCTGGTGCAGAACACCTGGAACACCGACATCCTCAAGGAGCTGACGCCGCAGGAGGGCGATGTGGTGGTGCCCAAGCATCGCTACAGCGCCTTCTTCCAGACCAACCTGGAGACCACCCTCAGGACGCTCGGCTGCACCAATCTGATCGTGACCGGATGCACCACCAGCGTATGCGTGGAATCGACCGTACGCGACGCGATGTTCCGCGACTTCCGATGCCTGGTGGTCGAGGATTGCACGGCCGAGCCGGTCGGCTTCGACACTGCGCGCAGCAACCACGAGGCCTCGCTGCTGATCATCGAGCGGCTGTTCGGTTGGATTACCGATTCGGATCGGCTGCTCGGTGCATTACAGGGCGAAGCGGCGGCGCGCAAATCCGCCTGAGCGGGAGCAATTTCAGGATGGCGGCGTTTTCCGCTATCCTTGCGCGGCTTGTCTGCCGCCGACGACCATGATCTGTCGCGACTGCCGTGGCTCCAGTTCACGATGCTGTGGCTGGCTGGCTTTGACCTGCGTATCACGATCCTCGCCGTCCCGCCGATCCTGCCGCTGATCCATCGCGATCTCGGTCTCAGCGAAGCCGGCGTCGCCACTCTCACCGGGCTGCCGGTGCTGCTGCTGGCGACTGCAGCGACGCTCGGCTCGATGCTGATCGCACGCTTCGACGCGCGCCGCGCGATCATCCTCGGCGTCGCGCTTATCGGTCTGAGTTCCGCGCTCCGCGGCGTTGGCCCGTCGATCCCGATGCTGTTTGCGATGACCTTCCTGATGGGCGCGGGCGTCGCGATCACGCAACCGGCGTTGCCGTCGCTGGTCTATCATTGGATGCCCGACCGGGTCGGCATGGCGACTGCTATCTATACCAACGGCCTGCTGATGGGCGAAGTGATCGGCGCGGCCCTCACTACGCTGCTGTTGGTGCCGCTCGCCGGCGGATGGAGCGGCGCGCTGGCGATCTGGGGAATCGTCCCGCTCGTGACGGCGGTGATGCTGTGGCGCATCACGCCGGCGCTCGGGCGTCGTGAACCGAGCGACCGTCCGGGCTGGTTTCCGGACTTCCGTGATCCGATCACCTGGCGGCTGGGGCTCACGCAGGCCGGCACCTCGATCGCGTATTTTGGCGCGAATACGTTTATCCCTGATTACCTTCATTCGCTGCACGCCTCGAATCTGATCGCGCCGGCGCTCGGATGGCTAAACGCCGGACAGATTCCGGCCTCGCTGGTGGTCGGATTCTTTCCGGCGCTGTTCGTCGGACGGCCGCGCGCGATCCAGGCCGGGGCGATCGGAACATTGATCGGGCTGATGATGTTCTTTGCACCCTGGCCGTGGTGCCGTATGGCGGGGGCGGCACTAATCGGCTTCGCCTCGTCGGTCGCGTTCGTCGTCAACTGGGTGTTCCCGCCGTTGCTGGCGAAGACGCCCGACGAAATCCATCGCATGACTGCGGGCATGTTCACGATCGGCTATGGACTGGCCTTCGTGCTACCGCTGGTGGGCGGGGTAGCCTGGGACCGGACCGGAATCGCCATGACCTCGTTGCTACCGGTGGCGCTTGGCGCGATCTTTCTGTTCGTGGGACCGATGGGCCTCACCATACCGCAACGCAATCTGGCGACGGCCGCGGCCGGCGCCGAGATAGAGTCAGCGTAGGCCGGCTAACTCGAGGATTTCCCGCCGCTCATCGGACCGTGGTATTATCCCGGTCGGGTCGCGGATCGAGGCGTCTCTTCACAGATAGCGGTAATCGGGAATAAATAGCATCAGGCCACCGCACAGGAGGTGCATCCTCATGGCTCAGGGATTCGACACCGTACTCAAGGGCGGACGGGTAATTGACCCCTCGCAGTCTATCAACGCCGTCAACGATGTCGCGATTAAAGACGGCAAGATCGCCGCGGTCGGCAAGGACCTCGATACCACCGGCGCTGAAGTAGTCGACGTCGCGGGTACGATAGTCACGCCGGGCTTGGTCGATATTCACGTCCATGTCTACGGAATTCTGGGTTTCGCGTGGCCCGACCGCGTCGGGATCACCCAGGGCGTTACCACCTTCGTCGAACCCGGCGGCCCCGGCGTCGCGACTTATCCCGAATACAAAGCGCTCACCCGCGGCACGAACATCACGAATCTGTACTGCGGGACGTACGTCAGTCCGCCGGGAATTACGGGCCTGGAAGTCGTCGATGGCGATATTCGCGCGCTGGTCGATATCCCGATCTGTGAATGGCTCGACCTGGTCGAGGCGAATCGCGACGATATCCGCTATCTCAAGGTCGGCGCATTTTCGAATTACGGCGCCGGGGTGGTGAAGCTCGGCAAAGGGATGGCCGATATTCTCGGCCTGCCGCTCTACATCCATATCGGCGATTTCATGAAGAGCTACAAGGAGACCACCACGCCGACCGCCTTCAATATGGCGGAAAAGGGCGACATGGTGACGCATATCTACCACTCCAATCCCGGCAGTATCCTGGATGACACGGGCCGCGTGCGGCCGGAGGTTTACGCCGCTGAAAAGCGCGGAGTAATTTTCGATGTCGGCTACGGCGCCTACAACTTCAGCTTCGTAACCGCCGAAAAGGCGCTTCCGCAGGGCATCATCCCGCACGTCATCAGCTCGGACCTGCAGCAGGTCAACGTCACCGGGCCGTGCTATTCGCTGGCCAACGTGATGTCGATGTTCCTGAAACTGGGCCTGACGCCCGAGGAAATTATCGAACGCGTGACGATCAACGCGGCTCGGTCGATGGGCTTCGAGGATCGGCACGGCACGCTGCACGTGGGCCGCGCGGCCGATGTCAGTGTACTGAAGATCGAAGAAGGTGAATTCGAGTTCGGCGACACCCAGGGCAACAAGCGCCAGCACAATCAGCGCTTCATGCCGGTAATGGTGTTCAAGGATGGCCGTCGCCACGAAATCGACATGGAGATCGCCCAGGAATACAACAACTGGAGCATGGAGATCGCGACCGATCATGTCCCGGAAGCGGCTGCGCATCTAAGCGGCGTCCAAAAGGACTTTTTGCGCGAGCTCGGCCGGGCGATCGCCGACGTGAAGTGGGAAGCCAAGGAGTTCAACACGGTCTTCGTCGACATGAAGAAAGCGATGGAGATCCATCGGCACTTCCATGCCACTCAGCAGACGATCGGCCTCCCGCTCAAGGACGCTTTGCTGGCGCTGATGGCCTGCGTGTTCGATTCGCCCTTTACCTACCAGGCCGGCGTGGTGATCGTGCGCCAGCCGCGGGCCTTCATGATGGAACGCCTGGCGGCGGTTGCCAACGGCCATGCTCAAGCCGCGGCCTGAAGCGCCGCGACGGGCACGCCGCGAAGATGGCTGATTCCGATTGGATTGTGGTCGAGGGTGTCAACCCCCAGACCGCTCAGTATCCGCTGGGCGTCGAAGCGGGCGGCGAAGAAATTCTAATCTTTCGCGTCGGCGCGAAGCTGTGCGGAATTCAGCGCATCTGCCCTCATCAGGAAGCCGACCTCGAAGGCGGCAAGGTGATGGGTGAGATGCTCAAATGTCCCCATCACGGGTACATCTTCCGTTTCGATACCGGCAGATGCCTCAATTTCCCCGGCGTCAACGCCGAGGTTTACGAGGTCTCTTCCGAAAATGACACGTTGCGCGTGCGCCGCCGCGCTTAAGGAACTGCCCGGCCGCCAAATCGGTTGTTATAGGCAGCATCCCGATTGGAGTTTCTGAATTTATGCGGCTTAAGTTGCTCGCACTTTCAGTTTTCACTTTGGTGGCCGGGCTGGCACTGTTGCCTCCCGCGCCGGCTCACGCTCTGAGCCTCTCCGCACTGCTCGGCAATCACGAGGACGAAGGCAACAATATCAAGAAGATCCACGTCGCCGACCTGGTTGCTCTGATACATGACCCGGATGCGCACGTGATTATCTACGACGCTAATTCAGAAAATGTTCGTTCAAAATATGGAGTGATTCCCGGTGCGAAACTGCTGAGCTCTTCCGATCAATACGACGTCGCGTCGAGCTTGCCGGCGAACAAGCATGCCAAGCTGGTCTTCTATTGCACCAACACCCATTGAATGGCTTCCGATGTGGCTGCCCGGCGGGCAGCCAAGGCCGGCTATACCGATCTCGCCGAAATGAAGGACGGGATCATGGGATGGGATGCTGCCGGACAGCCACACGTCCCGCTGTCATCTTACAGTTCCGCCGATTGATCCGGTTCCATACCATCTGGCGTGAGCGCTGAGCCGGGTCGCGGCGGACAGGTGAGCGCTGAAGGCGCGGCCGTCACGGTCCGCGAAATCACATCGCGTGCGATCGCGCTCGGCCTCCTGCTCGCGCTCATCCTCGGCGCTGCTAATGCGTACCTGGGGCTATTCGCCGGGATGACGATGTCGGCCAGTATCCCGGCCGCGGTCATCTCGATGGCGATTTTGCGCGTGCTGGGCGGCGCCACGCTGCTCGAGAATAACCTCGTCCAGACTATCGCGTCGGCAGGCGAGGCGGTTGCCGCCGGCGCAATCTTCACCTTCCCCGCGCTCGTGATTCTCGGTTATCGAGGCGCGCTCTCTTATTGGCATGTCACGATTCTCTGCCTGGCCGGAAGTACGATCGGCAGTTTGCTGATCGTGTTCCTGCGCCGCGCCTATATCCAGGGCGAGCGGCTGCCGTTTCCGGAAGGAGTCGCATGCGCCCAGGTGCTGCGCGCCGGCGAAGCTGCCGGGCGCGCGATGCCGCTGGTATGGGGCGGCGTGATTGCGGCCCTGGCCAAGGCCGCGCAGGAGATTGGCGGCGTCCTGCCGCGCGCGATCTCAGGGGCGCGATGGATCGCAGGCGGCGCGTTCTCGGCCACTTTCAACCTCTCCGGTGCGCTGCTCGGAGTGGGATATATCGTCGGAGTACGGATCGCGGCGCTGGTTTTCGTGGGTGGGGTGCTCGGTAACCTGCTGGCGATTCCGATGGCCACCGCGGTTCATCCGGAACTGCACAAGCTCTCGGCCCAAACTGCCGCCTACGCGCTCTGGAACACTCAGGCGCGATATCTCGGTGTGGGGGCGATGCTGGTCGGCGGATTGACGACGATTTGGCGGCTGCGCGCCCGCGTCGGGCACGCTGCCCGGGAGAGCCTGCGGCTGATTCGCGGCGGCTACGGCACGGTCGCCACGGCCCGCGAGGATACCGACCTCGCGACCTCGACGGTGCTGGCCGCCGTCGGGCTTTGTATCCCAGCCATATTCGCTATCGCCTGGCTGCTCTCCGGCAGTATCTGGCTCAGCATCGTGCTGACGATCGCACTGGTAATCCTGTCGTTCTTCGGCTCGGCGATCGCCGGCTATCTGACCGGCCTGGTCGGCGCCTCGAACAATCCGGTCTCGGGGGTCACCGTGATTGTCCTGCTCGGCGTCGCGATGCTGCTGAAGTTGCTGGGATTGGATGCGGCTGCCGGCGCGCGGCTTGCGATCATGACCGGTGCCGTGGTCTGTACGGCTGCCGCGATGGCGGGCGATTCACTGCACGACCTCGCCACCGGCTACCACCTGGGCGCGACGCCGCGCGCTCTGGAGATCGGCGTGCTGCTCGGTGCGATCGCATCTTCATTCGTGATGGCGCCGGTCCTGAACCTGCTGATTGGCAGCTACGGAATCGCCGGTGCCGCGCACGCTGGTGCGGACGTGCTTCCCGCTCCGCAGGCTTTCCTGATGGCCGGGGTGACGCGCGGCGTATTCGGCGGAAATCTGCCGTGGACGATGATCGGAAGCGGCGCCGCGCTCGCGATAGCTCTGGCGGCGTTGGACCGATGGCTGGAGCGCAGCGGTCGGAGTCTCCGTACCCCAGTGATGCCGGTTGCGCTGGGACTCTACCTGCCGTTCGGACTGTCGATCACGATCTTGGTCGGCTCACTCGCCGGGCACTGGTCGGATCGCGATGAAGGCCCATCACGCGGCGCCGGGCTGTTGTTTGCCGCGGGCCTTATCGCGGGAGAAGCCTTGATGGGAGTCGCGAGCGGAGCGCTGGTCACGATGGGCGTGCGGTTGCCTCTGCGCGGCTGAAGGACGACGCTCGAGATCTCGATCGCGCCGCCGCTCCAATCAGCTTGTCCCGATTCGGCGCTGCAAGTCTTGACCAGGCTCAAGGGCGGGAAATACAGTCCAACAGACTTCCCGGAGAAGCGTTTTGGCCGGCTGATTTCAAGGGCAGCTTTCCGATCACCGGTGGGACCGGAAAATTTGCGATCTCGAGTTGGCCGCGAGGCGTGAGGGATTTTCCGGGCAGATGATTAGTGCGCAATAGTCGTCGATGAGATCGCCGTCCCTACATATTTCAAGCGTAGCCATAGCGGTCATAATCGCCGGTATATTCGGATGCCGTTCGCAGCCGCCACCGTCCGGACGCTCGGTCGATGCTCCCGTTCAGACCCAAGTAATCGTCTTCAATCCGCCGGTGCCGGCCGACGTCGAAGATGGTGGCCGCTGCTGGACCGACTCGATTGCGGTGAGCCGGCAGGGCGTCTGGCGATGCATGCGCGAAAATTTTATTTACGATCCGTGTTTCGGGGTCAGCGGCCAGCCGCGCCAGGTGGTATGCGGCGCGGACCCCGCAAAAGGTAATCACGGTTTTGTCCTGAAGCTTACCGAACCGCTTCCGGTACCCGCCTCGTCTGGGGACAGGTCGCCGGAACCCTGGCTTATCGAGCTTGCGGACGGATCGATTTGCGAGGCTGCGACCGGCACGATGGCTGCGATCGACGGCGAATCCGTTCGTTATCCGTGTTCGGGCCCCAAGCCGGAAGTTGGCGTGCAACCGATCTATACGGGGCTGCTGGGTTCGATGTATCCGGGCAAGTTGTGGACCGCCGACCAGGTGTGGTTCACGGTCGCGCCGACTGATGCGAATCTCCCGTTCAAGCTCGTGAAGCGGGAAACCGTAGCGATTCGTCGCTTGTGGGAATGAGCGCTAATCCAGGCTGTCGTCGATCCGCGGGCTGCCTTTCAGATTGCGCGCCGTGCTGACGTAGCTCAGGATGTGGCGCCGGAGCGCCGACTGAATCTCATCGATCGAGTTGCGCGCGTCGATACTGATAAACCCGAACTCATCGGCCAGCCGCTTGTATTCCTCGATAATCCGCCGCTGATAGCGCTTGAACGATTCAAAGATGTCGCTGCCGAGCGCCAGGTGCATCCCCGACTCCCAGTAGTCCATGCCTTTGCCCTGCACGACGCGCGGAACCAACGTCTCGACATCGATATCCAGGTAGAAGACCCGGTCCGGAATCAGCGCCATCTGGAACAGTTCGCGCGACCAGGCCGGATCGGCACCCATCACCGTGTTGCGCGCGAAAGCGGTATACATGTAGCGGTCCGCGATGACGATAAATCCGGCCTGCAGTGCCGGCAGAATCTCGTGTTCGAGGCGGTCGGCGAAATCCGCCGCATAGAGCAGGCTGAAAGTCGTCACCGTGAGTTGATGGCCCGCCTTGGCCTCGTTGATGGTTGCCGACAGGAGCGGCGAACGAGTCCATCCGGTATTGCTGACGGCGAAGCCCTCCAATTCCAGCCACGGTCGCAGCAACTCGATCTGGGTCGAACGGCCGACGCCGTCGGTCCCCTCGATCACGATGAGATGGCCCGGCAGCGGCTTCTCTTCGAGGTACGGCAGCCCGTGCCCATACCAGCGCTTGCCGTTATTGCCGGAGTGGTTGTTCATTTTCACCGCGTGCGCGCGGATGCGCATAGTTGCGCAGCACCTCCTGCACCATCTTGCGGAACAGGCGCTGTTGCGCCGGGATTTCGCCGGTCGCGTCGATCGTCCTGAGCCCGTACTCGCCGGCGAGCTGATCGTAGATCTCGAGCACCTGGCTCTGGAACATGCGGAAACTCTCGACCGGTTCAGCCGACAGCCCCACGTCCATACCGGCCTCGTGATATTTGAGCTTCGCGCGCCCCGACAGCAGCCGTTCCAGCGAGACCTCGATCGGCACGCGGAAGTAGAGCGTCAGGTCGGGCCGCGGCGCGAAATTGTAGACCGATCGCACCCAGCCCGGATGTACCCCGCGCGCGACATCGCGGGCGAAAGCGGTATAGACGTAACGATCCGCCAGCACGATCATTCCGCCCTTGAGCGGCGGCAAAATCTGATAGGTGAAGCGGTCGGCGAAATCGACCGCGTGCAGCAGGCTGAAAGTAGTCGGCGTGAGCAGGTTCTTGCGCTTGCCGCGTCGCATCGCATTGCGCACCAGCCGCGAGGAATTCCATTCCGTGAAATAGACCGGGTAGCCGCGCGCGCGCAGCCAGCGCTCGAGCAATTGCAACTGGGTCGACTTGCCCGAGCCGTCGATTCCTTCCACCGCGATCAGCCGCCCCGGGTACGGATGCGGCGAATTCAGCAGACTCGGCTGTGCCCGGCTCTCCGCGATCGCGGCGTGGGCGCCGGCGTGCGGATCATTGGCCTGGCTGTAGTCAGAGGATGGCGCGATACCGTTGTCGGAACCATTGTGGTCGAACGTGGACATAGAGTGACCGACCCCACAACCCCATCCGGAATTGCAAAATGTTAGCTCAGTGTAAACATAGCATGATGGTTGTCGTCCAGCGTCTGGTCTATTCTTTCACCACAAGGTTTCAGGATTTCTGCAAACGCCGTTCTGGTCGTCGCGATTTCAAACTATCTATGCCAGCCGCAGTTCCACCGTATGCCTGAGTTTTCCCCCGATGCCCGATAGCCAGAGCTCCGCGCAACGTATCGATCTCCTGCGAGGCGCCTCGGTCTTCGAGCCACCTCACAAATGGCTGGTCGCGATTGCCGTGATGCTCGGGGCGACGCTCGAAATACTCGACAGCTCGATCGTCAACGTCTCGCTGCCGCATATGCAGGGGACCTTCTCGGCCAGCGTCGATCAGATCGCGTGGGTACTGACCAGCTACCTGGTCGCCGCCGGCATCATGATTCCGATGACCGGGTGGATTTCCTCGCGCTTCGGCCGCAAACGCTATTTCCTGACCTCGATGACCGGGTTCGTGATCGCCTCGGTGATGTGCGGGGCTGCGCAATCGCTCACCCAGCTCGTGGTCTTCAGGCTTCTGCAAGGCTTCGCCGGCGCTGCGATGATCCCGTCCTCGCAGGCCATCCTGATGGAAACCTTCCCGCCCAACGAGCAGCAGATGGCGATGGCAGTGTGGGGCATCGGCCTGCAGCTTGCGCCGATCGCGGGCCCCACGCTCGGCGGCTGGATCACCGACAACCTTAACTGGCGCTGGAATTTCTACATTAACGTCCCGGTCGGGATTATCGCGCTCGTCATGGCCTCAGCCTTTCTGCACGATCCGCCCTATCTGCGTCAGAAGCGATCCGGCCGCGGTGTCGATTGGCCCGGCATGATCCTGTTGATGGTCGGCATCGCGCTGCTCGAAATCGTGGTTGATCGAGGCCAGCGTTCCGAGTGGTTCGCAGCGCAATGGGTGCGCTACTTCACCCTCGGCTCGATCGCCGCCCTGGTGCTGATGAGCATTCGCGAGCTGCGCTTCCCCGAGCCCATCATCGATCTCAGAATTCTCGCAATTCGTGACTTCCTGATCATGGTGGTTCTCGGCACCGTCAATATCGGCGCACTCTATATTGTCAACCTGATCAACCCGCTCTTTCTCCAGGAGCTGATGGGCTACACGGCCTGGAAAGCGGGCTTGCTGATGGTGCCGCGGGCCGTCGGCACGCTCTCGGGGATGCTGATCATCGGCCAGCTCGGACGCAAGAATTACGATACGCGTCCGTTTCTGGGACTTGGCTTCCTGATCATCGCGCTCGGTTTCTATTACGCGACCGGATGGGACCTGCAGGTCGACCGCTGGGGCGTTGCGTGGGTCACGATGATTCAGGGCTTCGGGATGGGCGTGGTTTTCCCGATCATGTCGTCGACGGCGCTGGCCTGCGTTTCGCGCGAGCGGATGGGCTACGCGGCCAGCATGTATAACATGATCCGTAACATCGGCGCCTCGATCAGCTTATCCGCCGCGACCGACGTGCTGGTGAGTCACGAGCAGATCCACCAGTCGCGGCTGGTCGAGCATTTCTCAGTCTTCGACGCCTGGAAAATGGGCCAGCAGATGCCGCGCATGCCCGGTGCACCGACTTTCCAGTTTGTGCCCGAAATCGTTACTCATCAGTACCATGCACTCGGCCAGGTGTACGCGACTATCCAGACGCAGGCCGCGATGCTCGCGTTCAACGATATTTATCGGCTGCTCGCATTTGCGATGCTGGCGATGGCGCCGTGGTTCCTGTTGCTCGGCAAACGCCGCTCTTCCGACGCTCCCGCCGGCCACTAATCCTTCATGCGCGCCAGCACGCGCTCGAATTCTTCCAACGCAGCGCGATCGAACAGCACCATCTCGACCCGCTTGACCGCGCTCGGTCCGCTCAGATGATCGCGAATCGCTGCCAACATCACTTCCGCGCAGCGCGTGATCGGAAATCCGGCCACGCCGGTGCCGATGGCCGGAAACGCGATCGATTCGAGCCGCTGCTCTTCGGCACGCCTCAGCGAGTTCTGGGTCGCCGCGCGCAGATTCTCCTCGCTGGTGCCCTGCCCGAGACTCATGCTGGCGGCATGGATAACATGGCGCGCCGCGAGCTTACCGCCCCCGGTGATCGCGGCCTCGCCGAGCGGGATGCTCCCGATGCGATCGCATTCCTGCTGAATCGTCGGGCCACCCTTGCGCCGGATAGCGCCGGCCACTCCCGCGCCCAGGATCAGATCGTTATTGGCGGCGTTCACGATCGCGTCCACCTGCGACTCCGTGATGTCGCCCTGACGAAGCACAAGCTTGGTGCGAAACGGCGCGCTCATCTTCGCCTCCTGCCATCCAAAAGCGCTGCTGCCCGGCTTTTGTTATTATTCCTCGCCGCGGATGTGTGAAGCCAACCGAAGGCCGCTTTCACCGATGAGCGTGATAATGCTGCTTGCGCTGCTGTGCGCCACCGGCTGTCGCACGGCCGCCACCCCCCGGCCGGGTTATCTCCAGGTCGATATCGACACCTCGCCGCTCTCGCTCGACCCGCGCCTCGGGACGGACGCAATCTCGAGCCGGATCGACGAGCTGCTCTTCGACTCGCTGGTCCGCCTCGACGATCATCAGCACCTGGTCGGCGATCTCGCCGGCTCAATCGAACGTCCAGCGCCGACCGAGATGGTGTTCCATCTGCGACTCGGTCTGCGTTTCTCCGACGGCCGGCCGCTTACTGCTCGTGACGTAAAATACAGTTACGAATCGCTGCTCGCGCCGGGCTCGCTCTCACCGCGCCGTGCGATGTTCAGCGAGCTGGCCTCGATCGCGACGCCCGACGATGCGACCGTGATAATGAGCACTCGCCGCCCGTATGCGCCGGCACTCGCGATGGCAATGCTCGGGATAGTTCCCGCCGAGACTCCCGCCGCCGCGCGCGGCACGCTCGTCGCGCCGCCCGGCTCGGGACCGTTTGCGGTCGAGAGCTTTGCGCGCGACGAAGAGGTCGTCCTACGGCGTAATCCCTATCGTCCGGCCGCACCCGGCACCGCTCGCGGAATCGTGTTCAAGATCGTGCCCGACCCGACCGTGCGGGCGCTGGAGCTGGCCGAAGGTACCTGCGACCTGGCCGAGAATAATATCGAGCCGGACCTGCTCGGCTATCTGAGCCGCCGGCCGGCGCTGACGATCGAGCGCTTTCCCGGTACGACCTATCAATACCTCGCCTTCAATTTTCGCGATCCGCATCTCAGAGATCTCCGTGTGCGCCGTGCGATCGCATATGCTCTGGACCGGCGCGCGATCGTCGACCAGATGCGCCATCACACCGCGCGTCTCGCAAGTGGAATGTTGTCGCCGGAAAACGATTACTACGCGAGCGACGTGACGCTCTATCCTTATGATCCGGCCAAATCCGAAACGCTGCTCGACCAGGCCGGCTTTCCGCGCGGCGCCGATGGATGGCGCGGGCTCGAGTTTATCTACAAGACCACGCCCGAGGGCGCACGCCTCGCCGAGGCGTTTCAGGCGATGCTCGGGCGTGTCGGTATCCGGCTTAAAGTGCGCATCAACGAGTTCGGGACGTTCTATGGCGATATCCAGCGCGGCAACTTCGACTTGATGTCGCTGCAATGGGTCGGGATCACCGATCCGCATCAGTATCAGATGGTCTTCGATTCGAAGATGACGCCACCGCACGGGCTCAATCGCGGTGCCTACTCGAATCCCATGATGGATCGGCTGGTCGAGGCCGGCGACATCACGCTCGATCCCGCTTCGCGCCGCGCAATCTATCGAAAAGTGCAGCAGCTCGCTGCCGCCGACCTGCCCTACCTGTCGTTGTGGTGGCAAGACAACGTGGTGGTGATGAAGCGCGGGCTCGAAGGCTTCAAACCGTATCCCAACGGCAGCCTGCGCTCGCTCGCCGGCCTGTCCCTCGGTCCGCGGCCGTTGGCGGAGCGCGAGCCGTGAAAAACTACCTTGTGCGCCGCCTGCTGAGTTTGATTCCGGTCGCGCTCGGCGTCGCGACTCTGACCTTCGCCCTGATTCACCTGGTGCCCGGCGATCCGGTGGTCGCGATGCTCGGCGAGAATGCCGCGCCCGCCGATGTCGCCGGCCTGCGCCATCAACTCGGCCTCGATCGGCCGCTGTGGGATCAATATGGCGTTTTTCTCGACGGCCTCGCGCATGGCGATCTTGGCCTTTCGATCTCGACTCACGAACCGGTCGCGCGCCTGATCGCGGAGCGTTTTCCCGCCACCATCGAGCTGGCGCTGGCGGGACTGCTGGTCGCAATCCTGATCGCTTTTCCGCTCGGGCTGGCGGCGGGCGCGAATCCCGGCCGTCCGGTTGATTCAGCTGCGATGGGCTTCGCGATTCTTGGCGTGTCGGTGCCGCATATCTACCTCGGGCCGCTGCTGATGATCGTGTTCTCGCTGGATCTGCAATGGCTCCCGCTTACCGGCCGCGGCGGCTTCGCCCATCTAGTGCTGCCGGCACTGACGCTCGGCACGGCGCTCGCGGCGATTCTCGCCCGCATGCTGCGCCAGGGTCTGGTCGCCGCTGCCGGCGCCGACTATATGCGCACGGCGGCTTCCAAAGGGCTCAGCCACCGTGCCGCGATCGTTCGCCACGGACTGCGCAACGCACTGACCCCGGTCCTGACTCTGCTCGGTCTCCAGTTCGGCGCGCTGCTTACCGGAACGATCGTTATCGAGATGATCTTTTCGTGGCCCGGACTCGGACGCCTCATGATAGGCGCGATCGGCGCACGCGATTACCCGCTGGTCGAAGGCTGCGTGCTGGCCTTCGCGCTCACCTACGTCGCCGTCAACCTGCTTACCGACCTGGCCTATGGAATGATCGATCCCAGGATCCGCGTGGGATGAAGCGTCGCGCGCATAATGGCTCACTGATACTCGGCGCGTCGATCGTCGGCGTGCTGGTACTCACTGCAGTCTTCGGCCCGTTGCTGGCCGGTACGAACCCCGACGCGATCGATCTCGCCCATACTTTGGCCGCGCCCGGTCCGGGTCACTGGCTGGGATGCGATGCGCTCGGACGCGATATCCTGAGCCGGATTCTGTGGGGCGCGCGAATCTCGCTCGGCGTCTCGACCGTCGTCATCGCGCTCTCGCTCATCGCCGGCAGCCTGATTGGCGGCTTTGCCGCGATGGCGGGCGGACGAATCGATGAAGCTGTGATGCGCGCGGTGGATATCGTGCTCGCCTTCCCCGGCTTTCTGCTCGCGATCGCATTGGCCGCGATTCTCGGTCCGGGTCTACCCGACCTGGTAATCGCACTGGCGGCGATGGGATGGACCGGATACGCGCGCCTGGTCCGCGGCGAACTTTTATCGCTCCGCGAGCGCGACTTCGCGCAGGCCGCCCGCGCGCTGGGTGCTCCGCCCCATCGCATCCTGTTTCGCCATCTGCTGCCTGCGCTGAGCGGGCCGGTGATGGTGCAGGCGAGCTTCGGCATCGGCGGAATCATTATCGCGGAGGCGGCGCTCTCGTTTCTCGGTCTCGGCGTGCTGCCACCGGCGCCGAGCTGGGGCAATATGCTTGATTCCGGGCGCGCCTTCCTGCTGGTCGCGCCGCATCTGACGACCGCGCCGGGAGTGGCGATTGGGCTTGCCGTGCTTGGCTTCAATCTGCTGGGCGACGGCCTCGCCCAGCGCCTCGATTCTTATGGGCGGTGAATTTTTGCGGCCTCGCGCTTCAATGCCGCGAGTGAGCGACGATAGGGGGCCCGCGCCACCCCGCGCTCAGTGATAATCGCGCTGACCAGCTCGGCAGGCGTCACGTCGAAGGCGGGATTGAAGGTATCGACGCCGCGCGGCGCTATCTGCCGGCCGGCGAACTCGGTCAGCTCCAGGCCGTTGCGCTCCTCGATCGGAATATCGTCGCCGCTGCCGCATTCGAGATCGATCGACGAGAGCGGCGCCGCCACGAAAAACGGCACGCCGTGCCGCCGCGCCATTACTGCCAGCGGATAGGTTCCGATCTTATTGGCCACATCGCCATTGGCCGCCGTGCGATCGGTTCCGACAATCACGCAGCTCACGCCCCCGGCACGCAGCACGCTGGCCGCCATGTTGTCGGCGATCACCGTCACCGGAATCCGGTCTTTGCGCAGCTCCCACGCCGTCAGCCGCGAGCCTTGCAGGAAGGGCCGCGTCTCATCCGCGATCACACTGACGTGTTTTCCTGCCTCGCGCGCCGCGCGCACCACACCGAGCGCTGTGCCGTAACCGGCCGTCGCCAGCGCACCGGCATTGCAATGCGTCAGGATAGTCAGCGGGTCGCCATTCAACAGCTCGGCTCCGTGCCGGCCAAGCGCGCGATTGGCGGCGAGGTCTTCACGATATATAGCCAGCGCCTCATCGCGCATCCTGGCGTACAAGGCCGGCGCCGCGAGCTGAAGATTTTCCGCCAGCACGCGGCCCATCCGCTCGACCGCCCAGGCCAGGTTGACGGCCGTGGGGCGAGTCGCTTTGAGCGTGCGCGCGACCGAATCGAAACGGCTCTGCGCACGCGCGCCGCTGAAACCGCGAATACCCAGTGCGACCCCCATCGCGGCTGCCACCCCGATCGCCGGCGCGCCGCGAATAACCATTGTGCGGATCGCCTCGGCCACTGCCCGGTAGTCGCGGTAGATACGAATTGTTTCGCGGCCCGGCAACAGCCGCTGATCGATCATGCGCACGCTGTCGGCGCGCCATTCGATCGTTTTAACCGACACGGGAAAGTATTACCTGCGAGCGAAATAGCAACCAGGGTTCATAAAACCCAATCACATTCGTGTATCGTGCGCCAGGAAGGCAAGCGATCAATCTATCGTGGGCATCACGCCGGGCGCGAATCATCCAAGGACTGATTTACTGGATGTTCTCCAGCCGGCCGATCAGACTCTTTCGTATACGCTGCGCGGCTGCGCCACCCGCCGCGAGGGCCGGCGCCCCCGGCCATCCTTGCGAGCCCGGACTCCTGGGCTTTGAGGCGCTTGAGCTGGGTTTCCTTTTTGCGGATATCGATACGGTGTTTGGTAAGCAGCGCGCGTGCCTGCCATTGCACATTGCGTAAGCCGGATGTTAAGTCGAGCGGATTCTTTTTTCGCGGCACGCGCTTGTCCTTCGAAGGCAAAATGCGCAGGTAAACTATACTACCCAGAAATAAGCCTCAATAGTCGCTGAACGAACCATTACTTATCGGGAGCCGCAGCTTTACTGTGATTTGGATGCTTTGTTTAAGTATAAAGGGCTCTTTTCGCATGCTCAAAAGAAAGGCAGCAGACTATTCCGATACCTAGAGTGAACAAACTCTTCGATACCACGGTACCCTAGGTTTATTTTGCAAGGAGTGCTATAGAAAAATCGAAGTCCGAACCAGATGCACGCCGCAAGTCTCATCGCAATAGTAGTTGTAGAGCTAGAGCAACACGGCTTCATCGCCGGGAGATGCGGAGGTCCGCAGAGGCGACGCGTTTGGAGATTTTGGGGAGAGCTCAATGGGCCGTAGATTGTATGTCGGTAACCTTGCGTGGACTGTGACCGACCAGGACTTGCAGGATGCTTTTTCCGAAGCCGGCAAGGTCGAGAGTGCTCAGGTGATCATGGATCGCGCCACCAATCGTTCGCGAGGTTTCGGGTTCGTCGAGATGGCAAGCGATGATGCCGCCGAAACCGCGGTCAAGAAGCTGAACGGGCGCGATATCAAGGGCCGCGCGATCCGCGTCAATGAAGCCCAGGCGCGAAGTGGCGGCGGTGGTGGCGGGGGCGGACGAGATCGCGATCGCTAATCGCGGCGGCTGCCAGAGCCGCTTAGCCCGGGTCCGGGTATCCGGCAACCAGCCGGAAGGCCGTAGGGTAAGACTCACGGCCAGTTTACGAGAAGACCAGATGCGCTCCGTGCGAGCATCAGGTTCGTCACGGCTCCGCCAATCGGAACCATCAGGACTAAAATAGCCGAGAAGGAGATCATCATGACCTCAGATGAGCGCAAGGCTCTCGCAACCAAGTTCATTGACAATTTCAGCAAGCGCGATCCGGCGGTCTTCGCCGATAATGTTACCGACGACTTCGAGTTCGAGATCATGGGCCATCTGCCCGGGCTCGAACCATTGCGTGGCAAAGCCAATTTCTTGCGGGCGTTTATACCGATGCTCGAGGGTGGATTTCCCAAGGGTTTCAACTTCAAGTTTATCAGTGCCATCTGCGAAGGATCGCAGGTCGCGATCCAAGGCACTTCCGATACCACCGCCGCCAATGGTCGCAAGTATGCCAATCGCTATCACTGGTACGTACGATTCGAGGGTGACAAGATCGCGCAATTCCGTGAGTACGCCGACACCGACCATATCCGCCAGACCCTCGCCGGCTAGCGCGGGTTCTGCCTTGGCGAGTCGCTGCCTTATTCGGCAACTAAAAGGGGCCGAACGAGCTTTCACCCATTCGGCCCCGGTAGGCCGGGAAAGGGGGGCAAACCCCGACCATCCAGGGTCATTGTACGCGCCCTGACACTACTTGCAATACTTTAGCGAATGAAAAATTGTGCTAATTTAGTCAGTAGTATGCTAATCTTGTGCAGCGGCTGCCAGCATCGTATTTCATGCCATATCGCCCAGCTTAACGTGGTTAGGTGATCCCTCCACCTAAAGCCGGCAGAAAATAGACCTCGCTATTCTCATTTACCGACGCCTGGATTCCGGCGGCGTCAATCTCACCGTCGATCGATGCCACTACCGAGCCGTTGAGCTCACCGTCGTCGAGCAGATGGGCGCTCATGCCGGGGAAGCGGCGCTCCAGATCATCGATGATCTCGCGCAGATTGCGTCCGCTGACCTGAACGCGCTCGACACCTCCGGTAAATTTTCGCAGCAGGGCGGGAACGATCACGGTAGGCATCACTCAGCCCTAATCATCGGCTACCGGCCGGCCGCCGCCTGCTCTTCCTGTCGATTGCGATGCTGTAGCAGCGCCTTCAGCAGGCGCGGCGGCGACATCGGCAGCACCCGCATCCTGATGCCCGTGGCCCGATAGATCGCGTTGGCGACCGCCGCTGGCGGCGGAACGATTGAGACCTCGCCGACGCCGCGCACGCCGAGCGGATGAATCGGGTTGGGCACTTCGACCAGGATTGTCTCGAGCTTCGGCAAATCGAGGCAAGTCGGCATCCGATAGTCCAGCAGGCCCGAGTTGCGCAGGATTCCCTTTGAATCGTAGACGTACTCCTCATTGAGAGCCCATCCGATTCCCTGCGCGGTGCCGCCCTGTATTTGACCCTCGACGTAGCTTGGATGGATGGCGGTGCCGACGTCCTGGGCGACCGTCGCGCGCAGGATTTGGACCTTGCCGGTATCGGGATCCACTTCGACATCGATACACGCCACCGCGAATGCTGGACCCGCTCCCGCACCTCCCGTGCTGACTGAAGCGCGGCCCACGATCGGCCCCCCGGTGCGGACAAAGCGCGCCGCGAGTTCTTTGAGCGTCAGTTGCTGCGGCTGCAAAACGTCGCCGCGAGTACTAAGCACGCCATTGACGTACTCAACATCCTCGGGCGCGCACTCCCAAAGCTTCGCCGCCCGCTCCTTGAGCTGACGCACGACGTCTTGAGCCGCGTTAAACACCGCCATCCCGGTTGCGAACGTCACCCGGCTGCCGGCAGTGACGTCGGTATAGCCTATCGAGTCGGTATCGGCGACGACGGCTCGCACCTCGTCCATCCCGAGGCCGATCACCTCAGCCGCGATCATCGCCATCGAGGCTCGACTCCCGCCGACATCCACCGATCCGGTGACAACGTTGGCCGTGCCGTCCTGGTTCACGAACACCGAAGCCGTCGACTGGAAACCGGCATTGAACCAGAAGCCCGCGGCGACGCCGCGTCCGCGATATGGCCCGCTGAGCTTGCTCTGGTAATGCTCACTCGCTTTCATCGCCTCGCAGGTCTCGAGAAAACCGATGCGCTTGAAGATCGGGCCGAACGGCTGCGGAGTGCCTTCGCGCGCACCATTCATGATGCGTAGGTCGAGCGGATCCATGCCGATCTTCTCGGCCAGTTCATCGAGCACCGTCTCCGCGCCGAACGCCGCCGCGGTCGCACCCGGCGCGCGATAGGCGCAAGTTTTAGGCCGATTGACGACCACGTCGTAGCCGTCAATCAGCAGATTCGGGATGTCATACGAGGTGATTACCGTCATCGCGCCGGGAGCCATCGGCGACCCTGGGAACGCTCCCGCTTCATAGGCCATCCAGACCTGCGCCGCGGTGATCCGGCCTTCCTTGGTAACTCCGATCTTGACGCGCTCCTTGATTCCCGAGGTCGGTCCCGTAGCGCGCAGGACTTCGCCGCGCGACATCGTGACCTTCACCGGATGGCCGGTCTTTTTCGCCAGCAAGAGCGCGATAGGCTCGCAATAGATCGTGGTCTTGCCGCCAAAGCCGCCGCCAATTTCACTCGGCACGACCTTCAGATTACCCTCCGGCATGCCGAGCACTCTGGTGGCCAGCGTACGCACGGTGAAGCTGCCCTGGGTGCAGGTATAGACGGTCGCATGGCCGTCGGGATTCCAAATGCCGACCGAGGCGTGCGGCTCGAGATAGCCTTGATGAACGGTTGCGGTGTGGAATTCGCGCTCGATGATATGGTCGGCGGCGGCAAAGCCGGTTTCGAGGTCGCCGCGCTTGAACTGCAAATGGCTGGCGACGTTGGTCGGCTGGTCGGGGCCCTCTTCCTGGTTGCGCAGGTCGTCAATCAGGATCGGAGCGCCGGGTTTCATTCCCTGCTCGACTGTCATCACCGGCTCGAGCAGTTCGTATTCGACCTCGATTAGCTTGAGCGCCTCCTCGGCGATATGCGGACTGGTGGCGGCGAGCGCCGCGATCGGATGTCCGTCGTAGAGCACCTTGCCGCGGGCCAGCACGTTCCACGAGAGATAGTAGGGGCTGACCTGCGCCTCGCCCATCTGTTGCGGCTTGCGATCGGCCTCCGGCAGATCCTCGGCGGTCACGACTGCGCGCACGCCGGGGAGCTTGAGCGCCTTGTCGAACTTGATCGACTTAATACGCGCATGGGGATACGGGCTGCGCAGAATCTTCCCGAATAGCATCCCGGGGAAGTAATAGTCGGCACCATACAATGCACGGCCGGTGACCTTTTCGATCCCGTCGGGACGAATCGGACGGGTGCCGACAACTCGGTATTTGTGCGACCCGGGGCTCTTTTCAACCGCCATTTTTTTACCTTATGTATCCTGAATTGTCTGACCTCAAGATCTCTTCGCGATGGTGCCCCGCGCGTTCAGGTACCAAGGCGAACTCACCCACTTTCGCGTGCCGCTTCGAGCACCGCGCGGACGATTTTGTCGTAACCGGTGCATCGGCACAGGTTACCCGCCAGATGGTACCGGATGTCGGCCTCGGTCGGACGCGGAATCTTGTCGAGCAGCGCCTTGGCGGACATTAGAAACCCGGGCGTGCAGATTCCACATTGCAAGCTCGCATTCTCCAGAAACTTCTGCTGCAGCGGATGAAGCTCGGCGCCATTGGCGAGCCCCTCTATAGTTTCCAGTTTATGGCCCTGCGCTTCGACCCCGAGCATCAGGCACGAGCACACGGGGCGGCCATCGACCAGGATCGTGCACGCACCGCAATCGCCGGTCAGGCATCCTTCCTTGGTGCCTGTCATGTGCAGCTCGTCGCGCAGCACCTCGAGCAGGCTCTGGCGCGGTTCGCACAAGAGCTCGAGCGTTTCGTTATTGATAGTAGTTTCTATCAGCGTTCGTTTCGCCATTTTCTCTGCAGGCTCCGTCGTGATGAGTTCAATTACGGTGCGCCCGCTCGGCCGCGCGCTCCAGCGTCCGCCGGGTCAGGACACCCACCAGATGGTTGCGGAATTCGGCAGTGCCACGCATGTCATCGATCGGCGAGGCCTGCTCGATCGCAAGCTGGGCGGCATTCTCGATCGCCGCGGCATCGAGCTTCTTGCCGATTAGCGACTGCGACGCCTTCGCGGCGAACAACGGGGTGGCTGCAACCGCGCCCAGTGCGATTCGCGCCGCCGTGCAGTTTTCGCCGTCGAGCGTGATCGACGTGCCCACGCCGACCACCGCAATATCCATCTCGTTGCGCGGGATGAAGCGCAGATAGGCGTCCGCGGTATGGGGCGCGGGCGCCGGTATCAACAGCTCGACCAGCAACTCACCCGGCTTAATCACCGTGCGGCCGGGCGAGAGCACGAACTCCTCGACCTTGACCTCGCGCTCGCCCATGGGACCGACGAGCCGGGCAGTCGCCTGGAGCGCGATCAAGGCCGGCGTGGTGTCTGCCGCAGGCGATCCATTGCACAAGTTACCGCCGACCGAAGCGCGGCTCTGGATTTGCAGCGAGCCGATCAGATGGGCCGCCTCGACCAAACCCGGATAATGGCGCCGCATCGTCTGATCCTCGAAAATCTTAATGCAGGGAACCGCAGCGCCGAGGCGCAGCCCTGATTTGGCGTCGAACTTGATCGCGGTCAGCGCCGGGATGCGCTTCACGTCGACGACGAAGTCGGGTTGCCGAGTGCCGGCGCGGAGCTGAATCAACATATCAGTGCCGCCGCAGAGCGGGCGCGCCTTTTCGCCATGCTTGGCAAGTATGCCGACCGCCTGTTCGAGTGAGGTCGGAGCTTCATATTGAATAGCGTGCAAGTTGGCCTACGCCTCCCTGAAGAAACTTTGCATGTCCGGTGGCCGATCCGAGCAAAAATACCTCTCTACAATAGCCCACCGGGCGGACCTACGAAAAGCGCCTCCCCGAAGCCTCCGGCACGTCCGATTGCGACGGCCGAGCCGCGCGACGGAATTGATCACCAGTGCGATTTCGTTCCTTCGCTTCAAACCAGCCCGATGATAGTTTTACAAGGAAGTCTTTAGCGAAAGATTCGTGAATCGAAACCCGTCAAGGTGCATGCCCGGTCCATCATTTTGGAGACCGCGCCTCGCATCCGGCGGCAGCGCCTCCAGGCGGGTGAGCTAATGCGCCTTTCGGAATTTATCAGAGCACACAGCGAAGCGATCATCGCGGAGTGGGAGAGTTTCGCGCAGACTCTCGCGACCGACGCGCATTTGTCGAGCTGGGTACTTCGCGATCACGCCGCGGCCATCATCAAGCATATCGCCGACAACATGGAGCAGCCGCAAGTCACTTCCGAAGAAATCGCCAAAGCTCGTGGCGAAGGACCGAGCGGGCCGATCGAACGGGCCGCGGTGGTGCATGTCGGGCTCCGGATCGAATCGGGATTCGACCTGGTGCAGATTATCGCGGAGTATCGCGCGCTGAGATCGTGCGTGCCGCGTCTGTGGCGGACCAGCGACCCGGAAAGTTTTGCTGCCGGAGCGGCGGAGATTGTGCGCTTCGGCGAGGCGATCGATCAGAATATCGCGGAGGCGATTGCTTATTATGAAGAGCGCGAGGTTCATTATCGCGATCGATTCCTCGGCATGGTGGGTCACGATCTGCGCAATCCGCTGAATGCGATCGTGATTGGTGCGCAGGCGCTCGCCCTGCAACCGCTGACCGAGAAGCAGCGAGCGATTGTCGCGCGTATCGCGCGCTCCACGCAGCGCCTGGACTGGATGGTCAACGATTTGCTGGATTTTGCCCGCCGCCGGCTGGGCGGCTCGATGCCAGTCGCATTGGAGCAGGCGGATTTAGCGGCACTGGTTCATGAGGTGATCGATGAGGTCAGGTCAACTCACGACGGAAGCGAAATACAGTTCGCTGCCGAGGGCGATCTGAGCGGAAGTTGGGACCCCCAGCGGATCAAACAGATGCTGACGAATCTGTTGCTTAATGCGATTGAGCACGGAGATGGCCATAAGATCACCGTGACCGCCAGCGGCGATCGGGACACCGTGCTACTCGCGGTACACAACGATGGTCCGCCCATCGCGAAGGAAATGATCCCGACGATTTTCGATCCGCTGGTGCGAGGAGATGATCCGGTTTCGAAGCGGACCGGACTCGGGCTCGGGTTATTTATCGTCCGGGAAATCGTCTCGGTGCATCGCGGAACGATCACGGTCGAATCGAGCGACGACCAAGGGACCACTTTTTCCGTTCGTCTGCCGCGAACGATATCGTAAGGGCCTTCGTGCTTCTCTGATTTGAACAGACGACGAATTCGGCCGGTCGGCTTATTCGCGAAAGCCGAGCGCGCTGACTTTGGCGGCCGCGGCGCGGGCCAGCACCGGCGCCTCGTTGACCATCGTGGCATAGCGCTCGTCGGTGGTATCGCCGCGTGCGTAGCGGGCGTAAAGCTGCTCGACGACGGTCGCGGTCTTCCAGTGTGCCCAGGCGACAAAGAAATCGATCCGGCTGATATCGCGGCCGCTACGCCGCGCATAGCGCTCGGCCAATTCGGCGCGCGTCATGAAACCCTCGCGCAGGGTATGATTCTCGGCGGGGTTCAAGGCCAGCAGATCGGGGGGATCGGAGCGGTCGCGCCAATAGGCCAGCGCGATCCCGAGATCCACCATCGGATCGCCGAGCGTCGACATCTCCCAATCGAGCACCGCCACGAGGCGTCCGGGATCGTCGGCCACGACCATCAAGTTGTGCAGGAAGAAATCGTTATGCAGCAGCACAGGCGGCTGCTCAGGCGGCAGGTTGGCGGCGAACCACGCTCCCAGGCGGTTCATCAGCGGGACCTCGCGGGTCTTCGCCTTCTCCCATCGATCCATCCAGCTCCGGACCTGCCGCCCCAGAAAGCCGGACGGACGGCCGAGCGTGGCGAGTCCGATGCGCTCGTAGTCGACGCGATGGAGATCGGCCAGCGCATCGATGAATGCGGCGGACGCCCGGCGGCGCGCCTCAGCGGAGGCAGCGAGCACCGCGGGCAGCGGCTCGCGCTTCTTGATCACAATTCCACGCCGCCGCTCCATGATAAAAAACGGCGCGCCCAGAATCGCGGAGTCGTCGCAGAACAGGATCGCGCGTGGCGCCGGCGCGAACTCCTCCCACAACCGCGACAGCACGCGGTACTCGCGGCCCATGTCGTGCGCTGATTTCGGCAGCACGCCGCGCGGCGGCCGGCGCATCACCCACTCGCTCTCGCCGAAGCGCAAAAGATAGGTCAGATTCGAATGGCCGCCGCGGAACTGGCGGACTTCGAGGGCACTCTCGAGGCCCGGAATGCGTGCGCGAAGATATTCCGCAAGCCGATCATGATCGAAGTCATCTTCGGCGCGGACTGCTCCGTACTCGGCTTCGATCGCGGATTCGCTGGCGTCGGCCATCTGAGAAGCTAGTTCTTCCAGCGCCGGAGCTCGCGGCGCGCGATCGTCATGCGATGGACCTCGTCGGGACCATCGACGATCCGAAGCGCGCGGCTGTCGCGCCAGAAACGCGCAATCGGTGTGTCGTCGCTGACGCCCATCGCGCCGTGCACCTGGATCGCGCGGTCGAGCACGCGCATCACCATGTTGGCCGCCATCACTTTGATCATCGAAATTTCCTGGCGTGCCTCGCGCTTTCCGGCAATGTCCATTTTCCACGCCGCATGCATCACCATCAGGCGCGTTGCGTCGATCTCGATTCGCGACTCCGCGATCCATTCCTGGATGTTGGCCTTGTCGGCGAGCAGGCTGCCATGGGTGAAACGAGTATTGGCGCGCTTGCACGCCAGCTCGAGCGCGCGCTCGGCAACTCCAATCGACCGCATGCAATGATGAATCCGTCCCGGACCGAGCCGCGCCTGCGCGATCGCGAAGCCGTCGCCCTCAGCGCCGAGCAGATTGGTGGCCGGCACGCGGCAGTCTTCATAGCGGATCTCGCAGTGACCGCCGCCGCCGGTATGCCCCATCACCGGAACCGGGCGAATAAGGTGAAAGCCGGGAGTATCGGCAGGCACGATAATCTGGCTGGCGCGCCGATGGGGCGGCGCGTCGGGATCGCTGACCACCATTACGATCGCGAAGGCCGAATGCATCGCGCCGCTGGTGAACCATTTATGGCCGTTGATCACGTAGTCGTCGCCGTCGCGGACCGCGCACGACCTTAGCTGGGTCGGGTCGGAGCCCGCGGTCTCCGGCTCGGTCATCGAAAAACAGGTCCGCATCGTGCCTTCGAGGCACGGCTTGAGCCAGCGCTCCTTTTGCTCGGGGGTGCCAAATTCGGCAAGGATTTCCATGTTGCCGGTATCAGGCGCCATGCAATTGAAAGCGCGCGGACCGATCGGGCTGCGGCCCATGATCTCGCACAGCGGCGCGTACTCGTGATTGGTGAGGCCCTTGCCCCACTGCGAATCGGGCATGAAGAAATTCCACAACCCTTCGGCTTTGGCGCGGGCGCGGATTTCGGTGACGATCGGCGGCTCGCGATGCTCGTCGCCGGAAGCGGCGATCTGCTGCTCGGCAATCGTTTCGGCGCGATACACGTGCTGATCCATGAAGGCGGCGACGCGCCCGCTCAATTCGTCGACCCGCGGCGAGAACGAGAAGTCCATGCTTACTCCGTCTCAGGCGTATTTCGCGATCACTTCCCGGCCGAATTCGGAAATCAACTCGCGGCCATCGGTTCCATTGACACGCACTACGAATTGGGTGAGTCCGGCCTCCTCGAGCGCTTTGATTCGCTCGATGATCTGGGTCGCCGACCCGCTCACCCCCATCTCCCGGATCAGGTCCTCGTTCACGTATTGCTCCTCGCCGGGCTTCAGGAAGATCAGATGGCCCAGGTGCATTTCCTGGTAACGCTTCTCGGGCGGCGTCTTCATCTTCATCAGGTATTCGCGATGATACTTGGTGGCTAACGGTTGCAGCGCCGGCGTCCCGAATTTGCTGACCGGGATTTCGCCCGGCCGCCAAAAGGTATGGAGCCCGACCACTGCATGTGGCCCCACGCGGTTCACCACGCGCGGCGAGTTCAAGGATTCGCCCGGCCGCAGCACGCAGGTCGAGGCGAGCGCGATGACTGCTTTGATCCGGCCGTGCCGCCCACTGCGGTCGGCGGCTTGATTGATGCGCGCAAGGCCTTCGCGCATTCCGTTCAGGTCGCATCCGGCGTAGATCCACCCATCGCCGATTTCGCCGACCAGCTCCTGCATCCGGGGCGCATTGGCGGCCAGATAGATCGGAATCTGATCGCGGATATTGATGAATCCCATCTCGGGATGCAGAAACTTGATCGAGCGGACCTCCTCGCCTTCCCGATACACCGCTTCGCGCCCGGCGAGGAGGTCGCGGATGACCGCGATGTCATCGCGCACCTCGTCGCGCGACCGCGGGCCCATCCCCATCACGTTGCGGCCGGTGAAGCCCGCGCCGACGCCGAGGATAATCCGGCCCGGCGCGATTTCGTTGAGGGTCGCCATCGCATTAGCGGTGATCGGCGCGATGCGATTGCCGGCGATCAGCACGAAAGTACCGAGCTTGATGCGCCGGGTGCGGTCGGCGGCCAGCGCCATGGTGGCGAAGACCTCGCTGTAGCACATGTGCGAGTCATCGAACCACGCATTGCTGAAGCCGTACTCTTCGGCGCGCCGGACGTCCTCCCAGGCGCGGATATAGGTGGGAAAGCTGATTCCGAATTCCATTGCTTCCTCCCTCGATCACTCCGTGACCGAACACAAGCACAAGCGATAATCGTAACGCAATCTGCTAAAAATCGCTTATGAAAATCGGATTGGCGGCAATCGGAATCGGCGCGGGTGCGCGGGCCGAGGTAGTGATTGAAACGGCGAAGGCGGCAGATCGGGCCGGATTCGCGCGCCTCTGGGTGGGAGAGCACGTGGTGCTCTTCGACTCACCTCGCTCGCACTATCCATACGCTCAAAGCGGCAAGCTCCCGTTCGATGCTGCGGTGGATTGGCTCGACCCATTTACGACGCTGAGTTTCGCGGGAGCGGTGACGGAGCGGATCGGTCTCGCCACCGGCATCTGCCTGCTTCCCGAACACAATCCTCTGATCGTTGCCAAAACCGCCGCCTCGATCGACCGCCTGTCGAATGGGCGGTTCGCGCTGGGTATCGGGATCGGATGGATGGAAGAGGAATTCGCTGCGCTCGGCGTCCCGTTTGAGCGGCGCGCGGAGCGCACGCGCGAATACGTCGCCGTGATGCGCGGGCTCTGGGGCGAAGAGCTCGCCGGCTTCCATGGTGAGTTCGTCAATTTCGATTCAGTGAAGGCATTTCCGAAACCGCGGCAAGGCGCACGCTTGCCGATCATCATTGGCGGCGAGAGCGCCGCCGCACTGCGGCGAGTAGCCGAATACGGCGATGGGTGGTACGGGCTCAACCTGAGTCCCGAGGAAGCCGCGGATCGGGTCGCGATGCTGAATCGCTTTGCGAAAGAGCGCGGGCGCGATTCGGTCGTCGAACGAATCGTCGCGCCGTTCAACAAACCCTTCACTCCTGCCGACCTGATTCGATACCAGGCGGCCGGCGTCGACGAAGTCATACTGGTTGAAACTCCGCCCGAAGATGCGCGCCGGATTCCAGGCTGGATCGAGGCGATGGCGGATCGATGGCTGGCGGCCGCAGCGAAGATTTAATCCAGACATCTATCATACCCGCGGCGAACGCCCGGCTTGCATTTGACACCCGCTTGCCGGATAGCATTAGTCCGAGTCCGGTTTTGTAAATTTATAAATTCAGAGAGAAAGGAGATCGTGATGAAGCTCTTTTTGACCCCAGGCGCCTGCTCGTTGTCTCCCCATATCGCATTGCGGGAGGCGGGCTTGCCGTTCGATTTCGAGCAGGTGGACCTCAAAACCAAACAGACTAAGAGCGGCGCGGATTACCGCAAGGTTAATCCGAAGGGCTCCGTGCCGGCCTTGCAGCTCGACAACGGCCAGGTGCTCACCGAGGGACCTGCGATCGTGCAGTACATCGCCGATCAAAAGCCCGCATCGAAATTGGCGCCGGCGGCCGGCAGCTTCGAGCGCTCGCGGCTGCAGGAATGGCTCAACTACAACTGTTCGGAACTGCACAAGCTGTTCGGGCCGTTGTTCAATCCGGCGACGCCCGAGGATCAGAAGCAGGCCACGAAAGCTGCGATCGGCGCGAAGTTCGACTTCGTTAACCGCAGCCTCGAGGGCAAGCAGTTCCTGCTCGGGGATACCTTCTCGGTTGCGGACGGTTACCTGTTCGTGATCCTGACCTGGAGCAAGCACGTCGGGATCGATCTCAGCCGCTGGCCCGCGCTCAATTCATTTTTCGATCGCGTCGTCGGGCGTCCGGCGGTGCAAGCGGCGATGAAAGCCGAGGGATTGATTCAGTAGTCCGCGAAAGAAAGCGCGCAGTTTTGGATGATAGGAACGGCGAGCACGGAATTCCCGTGCTCGCCGTTTTGTTTCGGCGGCCGAGGCGGCGACCAGAGTCGTCGCCCGGCCGGGGAAGCCATCTAAATCTGGTGGAGGCGGGGGGAATTGAACCCCCGTCCGAAGGCCTTCCGGCTATGGCCACTACACGCTTAGTCCGCGCTTTCTAGCTCGCCCTCCGGACGCCCACGGACAGGCTTCCGGAAAGCAAGCCGATTTAAGTTTCGGCCCGATGCCCAACCGGCAAACGGCACGGGCCTAGCCCACTAAATGACGTTCCGGCCCGCGGTCATGGGCGAACCGCGGCGGAACGCCGGCGGCCGTTAGGCCGCCAGTAGGTAACCGTTATTGTCTGCGGATAAATTTCGCAGTGCTGTTTGTTTAACGGGCCAACAGCATCCCGGCGTGCGACCATAACCCTCTTGTCTCCGTCGAACCCATTTCGCCCCCAGGCCGAACTGACGAGGGTTAGATGACGGTTACCTGTCCAATATAAGTCTGCTGGAGACCGCGAACAACCCGGCCACGATTCGTCCCTGATATAACCCGGCGACGTGACCGGGTAGACTGCG
>DATJRJ010000242.1:0-42355 GCA_035504735.1 Binataceae bacterium (SeqCode) | reverse complement strand
GCTTACGTCGATCGGCGTCATACCCTGAGCCTCATACCGGGCGCCTGGGAATGCGCCGCCGCCGCGCGCTTGAAATCGCCCGCTACCGAGCGCAAACAAGACAGCTTCGGGCAGCCCGATAGCACGCCCTATGAACTGATTTCCGTCCCCACGTTGATCGTGGCCGGCGCTGAAGACAAACTGCGGCTGCCCGGCTATGCGGGTGAACTCGCGCGCCGGATTCCTAACGCCGAGCTGCACGTCTTCGAGAGCTGCGGCCATTGTCCGAATATCGAGCAGGCGGAGCGTTTCAACGCCGTCGTGATCGAATTTCTGAAACGGGTGGAAGCCAACGCGGCGAGCTAGACTTCGCGGCGGACCTGCTCGTCGATCAGCGCCGACAATCGGTCGCGATAGATCGAGGGCGGCAGCGAGGTCAACAGTTCGCGCGCCCGCCCCACCTGTTCGGCGGCCATCATGCGTGCTCCCGCAAGGATATGTGGTTCGCGCAACAGCTCCAGCATCCGGTTGAAAACCACGTCGTCGTGAGCCGCGCCGTTGCCGAACATCGCGCGCAGGTCGGGATTATGCTGCGCCGCCAGCACCATCGGCAGCGACGGAATGCCGGCGCGGATATCGGAGCCGACCGGTTTGCCAATCTTTTCCTCAGGCCCTAGCACGTCGAGGAGATCGTCGACCATCTGGAAGGCGAGCCCGACCGCGTTCCCGAGCCGGCTCATCGCATCGCCGACCGCGGCAGTGGCGCCAGCGAGATCGGCGGCGACTTTGCCGCCGGCCGCGAACAGCGAAGCGGTCTTGCGCGTGATGACTGCGAGGTATTGCTCGAGAGTGGTGGCCGGATTGTAGCGCAGCCGGCCTTCCATCGCTTCGCCCTCAGTCAACTGGATACACGCGCGCGCGGCGGTCAGCACCAGCGGCTCGTCGAAGCGGCCGCAGATTTCGAAGGCGCGGCAGAACAGGTAGTCACCCGCGACCAGGGTGGGTGCCGGACCATAGCGCGCATAGGCTGAGGGACGGCCGCGGCGCAGTACGCCGGCGTCGATGATGTCATCGTGCAGCAGAGTCGCCGAATGAATCAGTTCGAGGGCGGTCGCCGCGTCGATAGCGTCGCTTACCGCGCCCTCACTGCCCCCGCAAGCGCGATAAACCAGCAGGATAAACATCGGGCGCAGCCGCTTGCCGCTGCCATCGATCAGGTAGTGGCAGATTTCGGCGATATGGGCCTCGTTTGAATCTAGCAGCGACGAGAGCCGCTGCTCGACCGCCGCCAGGTCAGCTTCAGTCGCCACATACGCGGGATCGATAGAGGTCGGCGCCAGTTCCGATGCGATGCTTTTTTTCACGATGAAAACTCAGCGAAACAGATCGGTCTCGGGCGCCCGAACCAGCACCCGCGCATCGCCATCGCAGGGCTCATAACGGTAGCCGCGAACCACGATCACCGGCAGTCCAGCATCCTTGCGCATCAGCAAGCCCGCCGCGGAGGCGAGTTCATCGGCGATCGCGAGCACCGTATGATGCAGTTCACGCCCGCCCATGTCACGTGAACCGCGCAGGTCGAGGATTGGGTTCATGCCGGAAATTCCCAGACAGACCTCAGTCTGTCCTTCACGCCAAGGCCTGCCGAAAGTGTCAGTTATCAAGACCGCTACGTCAACGCCCGCGAGCTTCCTGAGCCCGGCGCGGATTCTGGCCGCGGAAGCGTCAGGATCGATTGGTAACAGTATCGCACGTCCGTCGGCCATGCTGTTCGATTCGTCCATCCCGGCGTTGGCGCATACCCAGCCGGGGCCGGTCTCGACGATCAGGACGCCGCGCTCCATCCGGATGATACGCCTCGATTCTTGCAGTACCAGTTCGACGGCGCGCGCATCCTTGTCGAAACTGGCGGCAAAATTACGCGCCAGCGCGGAGGGCTCGACGTCCTCGAGCTCGCGGGTCCGACCCTCGGACTTGGAGACGATCTTCTGGCATACCGCCACGATATCGCCCGCTTCGAAGCGCAGCGCCTGCCGGGACGCGGCGCCAAAAATCAGTTCGGCCAGATCGTCGCCTGCCTTGATCAGCGGAATGCCTTCGATCGCGGTCAGCGTCAGCGAGCCCATCGCCAGCACAGCCTACACTGCAAGCGCGCGCATCACCACGTCGGCGAGCCGGGCGGCGCGTGCCGGATTCGTCATGATCGTGTCGGTGGCGACGGCCCGCATGCCGAGGGCCTCGATCGATGCGAGGTAGCGGCGGTCGGCGTTGTCGAGCACGAATACGCCGATCAAGTCCTGATAGAGCCGGGCGACGCCCAACGGCGAGACTTCGTGGCCGAGCCCGCGCATCATGCGGTCCGCAGGCCCTTTGATGGTTCGCCCGCCGACGATCGGGCTTATCGCCGCGACCCGGGTTTTGGCCGCGCGCAAGGCCTCGCGAACGCCACTCAGAGCGAGAATCGGACCCAGCGATACGAACGGATTGGACGGCGCGAGAATTACGGCCACGGAAGTTGTGATGGCTTCCAGAGCCGCCTGGGTGGTCACCGCCTGCGCGGCGCCGCGCAGCTCGATGGCTTCGATCGTGCCGCGGGCGCGCCGATGGACGAGATACTCCTGGAAGGCGAGGGCGTCAGGTCGGCCACGCAATTTGACGAAAGTCCGCACGCGATCGTCGCTCATCGGAATTACGCTGCTCTTGATGCCGAAGCGTGCCGCGATTTCGCTCGTCACCTGGCTGAGCGGACGCCCGGCGCGCAAGCGCTCGGTGCGATAGAGATGCGTGGCCAGATCGCGATCGCCGAGCGCGAACCAGGCCCGACCGTAAAAGCGCTCGAGCGCGCCGAGTACCTTGAAGCTCTCGCCTTTGAGACCCCAGCCATGAAGCGAATTGGCCACGCCGGCCAGCGTGTAGACGATAGTGTCCACGTCCGGCGAGACGTGCAGCCCGTAAAATTCTTCGTCGTCGCCGGTATTGACGATTACCCGGATACGCCGCTGATCGACCCGCCGCAGCAGGCCGCGCAGGAATCTAGCCGCACCCACTCCCCCCGCAAGCATGGTGATCGGCGGTTGGGGTGATCGGGCGCGCGCCATTGGGTGCCTTTCGTCCGTAGAGTTTCTGGTAAAGCGTGGTGCGCTCGACGGCGATACGGCCCATCGCCTGCGCCTGTTCTTCGATTAGATCGACCGGCACGAACTCGCCGGCATCGCCACCCGCCTGGGCCGTGATGCTTTCCTCCATCAGGGTGCCCGAGAAATCGTTGCATCCGGCCTTGAGCGTGGTGGCGGCGAGCTCGACGCCCAGCTTGACCCACGAGGTTTGCAGGTTGTCGATCTGGCCGCGCAGATAGAGCCGCGCCAGCGCGTACATCTGGAAATCGAGCAGGCCTTTCTCGATCGGCTTCACGAGTCCCTTGCGGTACATGACGGTGTTCTGATGGATGAAGCGCAGCGGCACAAACTCGGTAAAGCCGTGGGTCTGTTTCTGGATGCTGCGGATCAGATCGAGATGGTTTACGACCTGGCGCGGGCTTTCGATATGGCCATACATGATGGTCGAGGTGGTCGGAACGCCGAGCGCGTGGGCGGTCGTGATGATCTCGACCCAGGCCGCGACGTCGACTTTCTTATGGCTCAGGATTTCGCGCACGCTGTCGTCGAGGATTTCGGCTGCCGTGCCGGGAATCGATCCGAGTCCTGCCTCGCGCAGCATCCCGATGTACTCCGGATAGTCCATCCGCGTGCGCCGCGCGCCGTACATGATTTCCATCGGTGAAAACGCGTGTACGTGGATGTCCGGGAACTGCTGTTTAATTTTCGCCAACAGATCGCGATAGCGGAAGGCCGGCATGTCGGGATTGATCCCGCCCTGCATGCAGACTTCGGTGGCACCGCGCGCGCGCGCGTCGGCGACCTTCGCCAGCACGGTTTCGTCCGAATGATCGTAGGCGTCGGATTCCCAGCGCTGGCGCTTGAAACCGCAGAACTGGCAGCCCACGAAACAGATGTTGGTGAAGTTGATGTTGCGGTTGACGACGTAGGTTACTTCTTCGCCGCAATCCTCGGCCCGTGCCAGGTCGGCACACTTGATAATCGCCCGCAGGTCATCGCCCTCGGCAACGTAGAAGCGCAAGCCGTCCTCGCGCGTAAGTTCATGTCCGTCGAGGCTCGCGCGCAGCGCGGCGCGGACCTCGGTGGAGGCACGATCGAGCAGCCTGGCGAGCGGCGTCGCCTCGATTTCCTCGACATAGTCGCGGTATTCCTTGTCGGTCACGCGTTACCTCCATCGATCCGGGACCATAACTCGCCGACCATCGGACTGAGCGCCGGATCGAGCCATTCATTATTGATGTACTCTGGATAGATCGCGAGCCGTTCGCGCAACTCGAAGCCTGCCCGTGCACAGCGCTCGCCCAGGCGCTCAAGATGCGGCCACGGCGCTTCCGGGTTCACGAAGTCGGGCGTCAGCGGCGAAATCCCGCCCCAGTCATTGATTCCGGCATCGAGAAACAATTCGATTTGATTGGGCGACAGATTCGGCGGCGCCTGCACGTTCATCTCCGCGCCCAGCACCAGGCGCGCCGTGGCAATCGCGCGCGCCATCTCGAGTGCGTCCGGCTCGGGCGCATCCGCCATCGGAATTTCCGGCTTGGCGCGAAAGTTCTGGATGATCACTTCCTGGATATGGCCGTGGCGCTGGTTGAGATCGCGAATCGCGATCAGGCTCTGCGCGCGTTCGGCCGGTGTTTCGCCGATCCCGAGCAGGATTCCGGTTGTGAACGGGATTTTTTCCTGGCCGGCTTCGTCGATCATGCGGATGCGCCGCGAAGGCTCCTTGTCGGGGGCCCACTGATGGGCGCCGCCGCGCGCGCGCAGTCGCGCCGAGACATTTTCGAGCATCAGGCCCATGCTGGCGTTGAGCGGCCGGAGCGCGATCATTTCCGCGCGCGTCATCAGACCAGCATTGGTGTGCGGCAACAGACCCTCGGCAAGCGAGATTGCGCAAGCTCGGCCGACATATTCCATGGTAGTCCGTACACCGAGGCTGGCCAGCGTCTGGCGATACTCCGGAAAGGCCACTTCCGGCTTGTCACCCAGGCACATCAGCGCTTCCTTGCATCCCAGCGCATGTCCGCGCTGGGACCATTCGCGAATTTCCTCCGGCAGCATCGTCCATGCGTCCGGCTCGCCAGGGTCTTTGCGGAACGTGCAATAGGTGCAGCGGTCGCGGCATAGGTTAGTGATGGGTAAAAAAATCTTGCGCGAATACGTGACGATTCGGCTCTTGGTGCGATCGCGAAGCGCACGCGCCGCCTCCATCACGAGCCCGAGCTGCTCGGCGGGACACTCGATTAGTGCGATCGCCTCGCGCTCGTCGAGGCAGGCGCCGGTTATCGCACGATCAGCGATTTCGCGCAGCCGCAGCGCCGCCGTGCGATCACTTTCCGATAGCGCCCCGTCCAGCATGATTCATCGCCCCTTATAAGCCATCATTCTGAGGCAGGCAACCTGCGCCGCGCAGCCATCGCGGGTCGCCACAAGGATTTTGCGGGCAACACGGCGGTTGGGATAGTCTGGAGATCCGCGGTTGATTGAATCCTGCCGCGAAGAGAAGCGGAGTGCGATGACCGAACACGACGGAGCAGCCGCTGCCAGCGCCACCCGGGGCGAGCACGATGTTCAGCTCTATTACTGGATGAAGCTCATCCGCGCCTTTGAGGAGCGGGTCTCGCGGCTGCATCGCCAGAACAAGATCCTCGGCGGCGTCTATTCCGGCGCCGGCCAGGAGGCGATCGTGACCGGCATCTGCGCGCCGCTGGGCGAGGGCGATTTCGTCGCACCTCTGCATCGCGACCTCGGGGTCTTCCTAATGCGCGGGGTCGATCCGGGCCGCCTGATGGCGCAGCTGATGGCGAAGGAGGACGGGCTGTCGCGAGGCAAGGATTCGTTCCTGCACGGCGGCGACATGTCGCATAACGTCTTCGGCTCGACCTCGATGCTCGGCTCATCGCTGCCGGTCGCGGTGGGCGCGGCGCTGAAGTTCAAAATCAAGCGCGAAAAGCATATCGCAGTGGCGTTTTTCGGCGAGGGCGCGGCTTCGCGCGGCGACGTTCACGAGGCCATGAACTTCGCCGGCGTGCGCAAACTGCCGGTGCTGTTCGTATGCGAAAACAATCGCTACGCCTACTCGACGCCGTTCGAGAAACAGACTGCGATCGAGAATATCGCCGATCGCGCCCCCGCCTACGGCTTCCGTGGGCACGTCTGCCCAGGCAATGACCTCTTGGCGGTGGTCGGGCTGGCCGAACGCGTGATCGATTCGGTTCGTGCCGGCGGCGGTCCCAGCATCATCGAATGCAAGACCTATCGTTGGCGCGGGCACAGCGAGCATGATCCGGCGCTCTATCGCGATCAGGAGGAGCTGCTCGAATGGGAGAGCCGCGACCCGATTCCGCAGTTCGAGTTTTATCTCGCCAAGCGCGGACATGAGGTGAACCGGCTGCGCGCCGAAATCGACGAGAAGGTCAACCGAACCGTCCAGGCGGCAGTCGATTTCGCCGAACAGAGCCCGTTCCCCAAATCTGAAGAAGCGCTTGAAGATATATACGTCGGCGAAACGGCCGCAGCGGGCCTCCAGAACGCCAACGGTGCCGCCCTCGGCACCGTCGCAAGCAAGTGACGGCACGCTGATGGAAGTAACCTATCTGAAGGCCATCAACCAGGCGTTGCACGAAGAGATGACGCGCGACGAGAACGTGCTCGTGATGGGCGAGGACGTGGCAGAGCTCGGCGGCGCCTTCAAGGTCACCGAAGGACTACTCGCGGCCTTCGGCGAGGAACGGGTGATCGATACGCCGATCTCCGAGTCCCTGATCGTCGGCGCGGGCGTCGGCGCGGCCGTGCTCGGGATGCGGCCGGTGGTCGAGATGCAGTTCGCGGATTTCATCTCGTGCGGTTTCGATCAGATCGTCAACACCGCCGCGACACTGTGTTATCGGCATGGCGGCAAGGCGAGCTGCCCGATGGTGGTCCGGGCGCCATCCGGAGCCGGTGTGCATGGCGCGCTGTTCCATTCGCAGAATCCGGAGGCTTGGTTCACGCGCGTGCCCGGCCTCAAGGTGGTGGCCCCGGCGACCGCCTACGATGCCAAGGGATTATTGAAGAGCGCGATTCGCGATGACAACCCGGTCGTCTACTTCGAACATAAGCGGCTCTACCGCAGTATCAAGGAAGATTTGCCGGACGGCGACTTCACGGTACCGCTCGGACGCGCCGAGGTACGCCGCGCGGGCCGCGACCTTTCGATAATCACTTATGGCGGTACGCTCCATCAATCGCTTGATGCGGCGCGAATCGCCGAGAAGGAAGACGGCCTGGCGGTCGAGGTGCTCGACCTCCGCACGCTGTTGCCGCTCGATCGCGAGGCGATTCTCGAGACCGCCCGGCGTACCGGCAAGGTGCTGGTGGTGCACGAGGATCGGCTGACGGGCGGCGTGGGCGGCGAGGTTGCGGCGATTATCTCGGAGCATGCTTTCGAGTATCTCGATGGTCCGGTGCGCCGCCTCGCTGCACTCGACGCACCGGTGCCGTTCGCGCCACCGCTCGAAGAATTCATGCTGCCCAATACCAACAAAATTCTGGCTGCGATCCGAAGCCTAGCGGCATACTGAGATGGCGATTGAAGTGACGATGCCCCAGATGGGCGAGAGCGTGGTCGAGGGGACCATCGCAAAATGGCTGGTTCACGTGGGCGATCAGGTCACGCTCGATCAGCCGCTCGCCGAGATCTCGACTGACAAGGTTGATGCCGAGATTCCCTCCCCGGGTGCGGGCGTGATCAGCACGTTAGTCGCGCAGGAAGGCGAGACCGTACCGGTGGGCGGCAAGATAGCGATCATCGAGCCGGCGGAATCGGCGGTTTCCTCGCAGCCGAAGCCCGCGGCCATGCCGCGTTCCGCGGCCATGCCGCGTTCCGCGGCTGAGCCGCGCGCCGCAGTTGCCGGCGATAATGCGACGCCGAACCCAAAGCCTGAACCCCCAACCGTCTCGCGAGTAGATCGCGCGCCGGCCGCCTCGAACTCTGCGGCACCGACGAGCGCCTCCGAGCACGATACGTCGGGGCCGCGCCGCTATTCGCCGGTCGTATTGCGGATGGCGTCTGAATATGGGGTTGACCTCAATCGCATTCCGGGGACCGGAATCGGCGGAAGGGTAACCAAGCGCGACCTGCTGAGTTATGTCGAATCGCTCGGCGCTCGCCCGCTCGATCACAACGCCATCGGCCGCGAGCCCGCGGCGTCGTTGCCGAGCCCGGCTGCCGCCGGGCCATCGATAGCCGCTCCGTCCGTGGCGCCGGCTGAGCGGCTCCCGGCATCGCCGCCTCGGGTGGCGGCAGCGGCGCCAGGAGCCGCCTTCCGACCGCCGCTTTACGAGCCGCGCGAAGGCGATACCGTCGAGCCGTTCACACGGCGTCGCAAGCTTATCGCCGAGCACATGGTCTACTCGAAGACCCATTCGCCGCACGTCGGAACGGTCGCCGAGGTCGACATGACCCGAGCGACGGCGCTGCGCGAGGCGCACAAGCAGAGCTTTCGCGATCGGGAGGGCTTTGCACTGACGATGCTGCCGCTGGCCGTGGCGGCCACGGTGCGGGCCTTGAAGGAATTTCCGCGCATGAATGCCTCGGTGGTCGGCGACACGCTGGTGATTCGCCGCGAGATCAACCTCGGTATCGCGATGGACGATGAAGAAGGTCTGCTGGTGCCCGTAATCCGTTCCGCCCAGGCGATGTCGGTGGTCGGCCTTGCGCGCGAAATTGAGCGGCTGCGCCGCAAAATCGAAAGCCGCCAGCTCACTGCCGACGATCTCGCGGGCGGCAGTTTTACGCTCTCTAACCCGGGACGCGAAGGTAACCTCTACGGGTTCGCGATTATCAACCAGCCGCAGGTCGGGATTCTCCGCATGGGTGAAATCAAGCGACGCCCGATCGTGGTGGAGAGTGGCGGCAGCGAGGCGCTCGCGATTCGCGCGATGATGTACCTCGCGCTCTCTTACGACCATCGCGTGGTCGACGGCGTACTGGGTAATCGCTTCCTCCATCGCGTCGCCCGCATCCTCGAGGAAGCCGATTTCGACTTCTAGGTAATCTCAAGCGTCGGTTGAAGATATGCGAGCTATAGTGATTGAGACGCCGGCGCCGATCGAGAGTCAGTCACTCAAGCTCCAAGCGCTCCCGGATCCCGAGCCGGGGCGCGGCGAATTGTTGGTGCGGGTGCGCCGATGTGGTGTTTGTCGCACCGATCTGCACGTCGCGGAGGGCGATCTTGCGCCGCACCATCCACGCATTGTGCCCGGCCACGAGGTGGTCGGTATCGTTGAAAGATGCGGTGCGGGATGCACCCGCTTTGCGCCGGGAGCCCGGGTCGGAATCGCCTGGCTGCGCTCGACCTGCGGCATCTGCCGATACTGTACGGCGGGACACGAGAACCTTTGTCCGAATGCGACCTTCACCGGCTGGGACCATGATGGCGGGTACGCCGACCTGGCGACGGTGCGCGAGGACTTCGCTTATGCGATACCTGATGCGATCGGCGACCAAGAGGCGGCGCCGCTGTTATGCGCTGGAATAATCGGTTATCGCGCCATCCGGCGCGCAGCCGTCAAACCGGGATCGACAGTCGGGCTTTACGGCTTCGGTGGTTCCGCGCATTTGACGTTACAGGTGTTGAAGTACTGGGATTGCCGGGTGTTTGTGATGAGCCGCGGTGGACGCCATCGGGAGCTGGCCGAAGAGCTTGGGGCCGATTGGATCGGCGATGCGCAGGAGCAGCCACCCGCTCCCCTCGATGCGGCTATTTTGTTCGCACCCGCTGGTGAAATCGTGCCGTGCGCGATGGCGGCACTGGACCGCGGCGGCGTACTCGCGATCGCCGGCATCCACTTGAGCGCGATTCCGCCACTCGATTACGCTCGGCATCTGTTCGAGGAGCGCGAACTGCGCAGCGTCACCGCCAATACCCGTGCCGACGGCGACGAGTTTATGAAGCTTGCCGGCCAGATTCCGATCCGAACCCGGACTATCTCGCTCCCGCTCGCCGAGGCCAACCGCGCGCTCCTCATGCTCAAGCATGACGAACTCAAAGGCGCCGCAGTGCTGGAAGTTTCCTGACTTTGCGCTCAGGCGCTGGCGTCTTCGGCCTTGAAGACAATCTCGATTCTCGCCAGGTAGTCGGCGAACAGATCGGTGAGCCGACGTGCGTCGCTACCGTCCTCGCGGCGCGCCGCACTCATCAGCCCCGCGCCGATTTCGCTGATCGGCTCAAAGCCGTAGCTGCCGCCGTCGCCTTTCATTCGATGGCCGAGGGCGGCGACGGTTGCGAAATCGCGCCGTTCGACGGCGCTGTTGAGAGTCATACAGTCGGCGCGTTTATGCGCCAGATATTCGGGAATCAGCTCACTGAGATCAGCGTCGATCTCGACTACGATTTTTTCGACTGCCGCTGGATGCGCCGGCGGCGATAATCCGTTGCCGGTTTCTGCTGCCGGGGCCGGTTCGGGGCGGCGCTCGGCGGTCGCAGCGCGGATCGCTTCGAGCAGAGTCGTCCGCTTGACCGGCTTGCTGACGTGCGAGTCACATCCGACCTGCAGGCTGCGATTAACGGCCTCGTTCATTGCGGAAGCGGTCAGCGCGATAATCGGCGTGCGGGGGCGTTGGTGGTTGGCCTCCCATTGACGGATCGTGCGCACCGCGGTGTAGCCGTCAACGATCGGCATCTGGATGTCCATCAGCACCAGGTCGTATTGCGAAGCCATAAATTTGTCGATCGCGTTCTCGCCGTTCTCGGCCTCGTCGATCAGATAATTTCCGCTTTTGAGGTAAGCCCTGATCAGCATCCGGTTGTCTGAGGAATCTTCCGCCAACAGGATCTTGAGCGGTGTGGCCGGCTCGGCGCTTCCCGCCCGAGTCGGAGAAGCACTCTGCACGGCGAGGCTCGGCCCGAGCGACCCGACCGCAGCGCTGGCCGCTTCCAGCAAATCGCGGCGCCGGATGGGCTTAACGATATAAGTCGTTAGCCCCAATTCGCGCATCCCTTCCAATCCTGAAACGAGATCGTCGGAGGCCAGCATCAGCACTACCCGCTCGGGAGTCCCGTCCGTCCCCGCGGACTCGGGCGCACCATTGGCCTCAGCCGGGCCGGTGCCGTCGCGGGCTCGGACGAGCTTCATGCGGCTTACGATGTCGAAGGCGCTCGCCCCCGGCATTCGCGAATCGAGCAGGACGAGATCATAGGGTTTCCCGGCGGCGCGCGCCTGCTCGATAATTTTTAGCGCCGCCTCCGCGCCGGTGGCCTCATCGACCAGTGCGCCGCGTGCCGCCAGGATCTCGCGGGCTACCCGGCGATTGATCTCGGTATCATCGACCACCAGCATCCGCCGCCCGGGAAATGCTGTTTCATTGATCGTATCCTTTGGCGTTTCGGTGGCCCGGACGGCGACCGGGATCGAAAAACTGAAGGTGCTTCCCGAGCCGACCTGACTCTCAAGTTTAATCTGCCCGCCGTGGAACTCGACCAGCCGCTTAACGATGGCGAGTCCCAGGCCGGTGCCGCCGAACTGCCGCGTAACGGAGGAGTCGGCCTGGGTGAAACTCGAGAAGATGGTCGCGAGCTTCTCGGCGGGGATGCCGATGCCGGTATCGGAAATCGAAAAGCTTAGCCATGCGGCCGCCGAGGTCCGGCCAGCAGCTTGTGGTGGTGCAGGATCGCGCTCAACGGTCAGCAGCACTTCTCCCTGGCTGGTAAATTTGATCGCATTGCCAAGCAGGTTGATGAGAATTTGTCGGAGGCGCAGGGGATCACCCGCCAGTCCCAGAGGTACATCCGGTGCGATGCGCGCGGCCAGCTCGAGGCCTTTCTCGTGGGCCCGGATACCAAGTGTTTCGATCGCCTTTTCGACCAGGTCGTCCAGCTCGAAGTTGACGCTCTCCAGGATGAGTTGGCCGCTTTCGACCTTGGCGAGATCGAGAATATTGTCGATCAGCGCCAGCAACGCATCGCCGTTGGCGCGCATGGTTTCGAGATAGCGGCGCTGGTAAAGGCTGAGCGGCGTCTCCCACAAGAGCTGCGCCATCCCGAGAATCGCATTCATCGGCGTGCGGATCTCGTGCGACATGCTGGAGAGGAACTCGGACTTGGCCTCGGAGGCGGACAGCGCCGACTCGCGCGCGGCAATCAGGTCAGCCTCCGCTTTTTTGGGCTGAGTGATGTCACGGATGATACTCACGGCACACGGCTCGCCATCGAGTTCGAGCAGCACGCCCGACTCTGAAATCGGGACAATCGAACCGTCCTTGCGCCGCAGCATCCGTTCTACGTTGCGTACGACCCCGTCGGCCAGGAGCGAGGCCACGAAGATGGGTTTGGTATGATCGGGGCGCAGCTTCAATTCGTCCACTGTATGGCCGATTATCTCGTCGCGGTTGTAGCCGGTCAGGTTCATGAATTCGTGGTTGATATCGAGATAGCTATCATCGCGCAGGCGGCGGACTACGATTGCATCAAGGCTGCTGTCGAGGACCTTGCGCAGCTTGGCCTCGCTTTCGCGCACCATACGCTGGGCCTCCTGGCGCTCGGCCAGAATCCGTTCGCGCTGCTCGATCTCGGCCTGCAGGCGCACCTGGCTTTCGCGCAGGGCCTGCACCTGAGCGGAAAGCGCCTCGTGTGCGCGGACCAGCTCGCGCTCGGCCTGCTTGAAGCGCGTATTGTCGCGCGTCACGACCAGAACGCAGGGCTCGCCGCTTAACTCCAGGACGACGCCTGAGACCACGCTCGGGACGATGCGGCCGTCCTTGGTCCGATACTCGGACTCGAAGTTTCGCACGTGACCGCGGGCGCGGATTTCACGGTAAAAGGCCGCGCGTTGGTTGAGATCGCCCCACATATGAAGCTCGCTCATCGGTCGCGACAGCAGTTCTTCGCGCGAGTGCCCGAAGGCACGCACGCATTCGCGGTTTACCTCGATCAGGCGATCGTCACGAATCCGCCGGATAGAAACCGCATCGAGACTAGCCTCGAAAACCTTACGCAGCTTGGCCTCGCTCTCTCGCAACCGTTTCTCGGCCTGCTCACGCTCGGCGAATTCCAGCCGCAGCAGGCCCTGGCTTTCATGCAAGGCCTCGATCTGAGCTGACAGCTCTTCGCGCGCAATCATTAGCGCATGCTCGCTGCGCTTGACATTGACGATATTGCGCACCGCCATGATCGCATGCGGTACGCCCTCGAGTTCGACCACTACCGCCGAAATCAGGAACGGCTCGATCTGCCCGCCGTGGATTCGAAAGTCCTCCTCCCAATCTCGCACGACGCCCTGCGTGCGCAGCAGTCTGAAAAACTCGTCGCGGTGCCCGGGGTCAATCCAGAGCCCATGCTCGTCGAGGCTCTTGCTGAGCGCCTGCTCCCGGCTGATGCCGGTGACGCGCTCAAATTCGGGATTCACGTCGACAAACGCCAGGTCGTTCAGCCGCTGAACCGAAATCGTGTCGAGGCTGGCCTCGAAGACCTTGTGGACGAGCGCTTCGCTCTCGTGCAGGCGCACTTGATTCTCGCGCAGCGCCTCGAATTGCTCTGAGAGCGTACGATGGGCCTCGCGCAATTCGTCCTCGGTGCGCTTCGACTCGCTGATGTCCCGCACCGCCGAGACCACGCACGGCTCGCCGTTCAGTTCGACGATAACGGACGACGTCACTGCGGGCAGGACACTACCGTCGCGGCGGCGGAAAGCGATTTCGACATTGCGCACCGAGCGCTCCGAATTGAGCCGGCGCAGGTAATCGCGGTAGCTGTCGGGGGTTACCCAAAGTCCCACCGCATCCACTGTATGACCGATCAGTTCGTGCCGCTCGTAGCCGGTGATGCGCGCGAACTCCGGATTTACCTCGACGAACAGGCCGTCGCTCAGGCGATTCACGGCAATCGCATCGAGGCTGACCTCGAAGACTCGCCGCAGTATCGATTCGGCCGCCCCTGATTTCGATCCGGGAGCGAAAGAAGCAACTGGTATCCGGCGAAGCGCGGCGCGGAGCATCGGAATCGCACTCAAGATCAGGATGGCAATGGCGATCAGACGCGATTCGGGGCGCATCCGAGCGAGACCAATCGCGCCACCCGCCACGGCCACGATCACGCCGGCACAGAAGACGGCAATTCGCCATCGATCCCGCAGCCGGCGGCCAAACCCAGCTTCGGCGATTCCTGACTTTGCTCCCCCCATCATTTCGATGGTCTTCCTTCCTAATCCCTGAATCGATGGGCTGCCGTGCCTATGCTTAAATCAAGGGTGATTTTCATGGAGAAGCATTATTTTAGCAGATATGGATGATTAAAGACTATAAATAGTGCAACGCCGTTCACGATTCCAAGGCCCGTTCGAGGTCCGCGATCAGGTCATCCGTCGCCTCCAGTCCCACCGAAAGCCTGATTAGGCTCGCGCTGATACCCGCGGCGGCGAGCTGCTCCGCCGACATGTCCGCATGCGAGGTTGTCACAGGCCGCGTGATCAGACTCTCGACGCCGCCCAGGCTCGGCGCCGATGCCGGCAGCGTCACACGCTCGATAACCCTCTCGGCCGCCTGAAGTCCCCCTATAACCTCGAAGCTGAGCACGCCGCCAAAGCCGTCCAGCAGCTCGCACGCTCGCAGATGGTCGCGATGCGCCTCCAGGCCGGGGTAATACACGGTCGCGATTTTCGGATGCTGCTCCAGAAAACGCGCGATCCTGAGCGCGCTCTCATTTTGATAGCGCATTCGCACCGCCAGCGTCTTCAATCCGCGGTCGAGCAGAAAACAGGCGTGCGGATCGAGCGCGGCGCCCAGATGATTCGAGGTATGGCTGATACGCTGAATGATTTCGTGGCCGCCGATCACTGCGCCCGCAACAATATCCGAGTGACCATTCAGGTACTTCGTACAGCTATGGAGTGACAGGTCGAAGCCGATTTCCGAGGGCCGGAAATTAATTGGCGTTGCGAAGGTATTGTCGATAATCGAGACTAGGCCGTTGGCGCGCGCGAACTCGGTCACGGCGCGCAGATCGCCAACGTCCAGCAGCGGGTTCGAGATAGTCTCGACGTAAATCGCACGCGTATTCTCGCGCAGTTCCTCTTTCCACGTCGCCGGCTCGCCCGTATCGATAAACGTCACGTCCAGTCCGAGCCGTGGGAACTCTGCGGCCATCAGGCCATAGGTTCCGCCGTAGATGCAGTTCTGGCTCAAGATATGATCGCCGCTGCCGAGAATCGTCAGGAGCGTGGTCGAAATCGCCGCCATCCCGCTCGCCGTCACCAGCGCCGCCTCGGCGCCCTCGATTGCCGCCAGCTTGCGATGGAGCCCGTTATGGTTCGGGGTGTTGCTGAGCCTGATGTAACGCAGGTCGTGGTAGCTGCGCTGACCCTCGGACTCGAAGGTTGAGGACTGGAAGATCGGCGTCACCACCGCGCCCTCGATCGGCGGCTCCGGTTTGCCGGCGTGAATCAGCCGGGTCTCGATGCCCCCCAGAACCTTCTCCATCGGCTCACCTCGTCCGCAAAGACTCTGCCCCCGCTTCCGCGTTGTATCACCATCGGACAGGGGTTTCACGCCGTCCCATGCGCCGCTAAGCTGACAATCAGGAGCGGATACACGACGTTCCGGGATTGGAGCGAATCAATTTTGAAGGCGTTAGTTATCGGCGGAGGAATCATCGGCGGTTCCGTCGCATGGCGGCTCGCCGCCGAGGGCGTGAAGGTCGTTGTCTTCGAGCGCGGGCGGCTCGGTAATGAAGCCTCATGGGCGGCGGCCGGGATGATAGCGCCGCAGGCCGAAGCTGAAGGGCCCGGTCCGATCCTCGATATCAGCCTGCGCGGTCGCGAAGCATTCGATCGGATCGCCGATCGTCTGGCGCGCGAAAGTGGCATCGATCCTGAATATGATCAGGCCGGTATCCTATATTGCGCGCTCGATCAGGATGAACAGCGCGAGCTCGAGCGGCGTGCACGATGGCAGCGTGAGGCCGGGCTCGGCGGCGAAGTCGAGGAGCTCGACGGTCCGGCGGCGCGCCGTATCGAGCCGATGCTCAGTCCCGAAATAGTCTACGCACTCCATCTGCCGACCAATCGCCGGGTCGAAAACCGCAAACTGACGCAAGCCTATATTGCGGCTGCGGCTCGGGCCGGCGCAGAGTTCCGCGAAGGTGCGCGGGTCGCCGAAATTATCCCGAACAAATCTCAGATTGCTGGGGTGCGGCTCGACGATGGCTCGCACTATGAGGCGGATTTCGTCATCAACGCGGCCGGCGCGTGGGCCTCCGAGATTCGTGGGCTCGAAGCCGACGGCGTCAGGCTGCGTCCGGTGCGTGGTCAAATCGTCTGCTTCCAGGCGCGGCCCGGAATGCTTGGGCCTGCCATTTTCTCGCTGCGCGGATACCTTGTCCCGCGCCGCGACGGTCGGCTGCTGGCCGGCTCCACGATGGAGGACGCGGGCTTCGATCGCAGCGTCACGATGGCCGGGATGGGACGGATACTGGCCGGCGCCAACGCGCTGATCCCGAATCTCAGCTCAACCCCGTTTCGCGAAGCGTGGGCGGGCTTTCGTCCGGCGACCGACGACAAGATGCCCGTGCTAGGCCCCTCGCCGGCATATCCCAATGTGCTTTATGCTACGGCCCATTTCCGCAGCGGCATCCTGCTCTCGGCGTTGACTGGCGAAGTCGTCGCGGCGCTCGTCAAGGGCCGTAAGCCCCCGCTCGACCTGACGCCGTTCCTGCCGGATCGTTTCAAGCAAGAGGGTGTGGCCCGATGAGCTCGCCGGTGCGCGCATTAGCGCTCATCCGCGATCTGTTCTTTCGCTCGAAGCTCGACGCGCTCGCGAATCAACTCGGCGCCGCGGTCGTTTATGCGGCCAATCTGGAGGTGGCGTCGGCGCGCATTGCCGAGTCGATGCCAACCGTCGTGATGGTCGATCTCAACGACGCGAATTTTCCCGCCAACCGCACAATCGAAGCGCTCAACGCCGCCGCCCCCGGCATACGGGTCATCGGCTTTGCTTCGCACGTCGATCTGAAGGCGCTCAAGAGCGCTCGCTCCGCCGGCTTTACCGAGACGCTCTCCCGCAGCGAATTCACGGCGCGACTCCCGGAACTGCTCGGCAGCTAGCGCTGCCTTGGCGCATTCAGCGCATCAGTAGAGGGCTCAGTTTTGCGTGCAGTGCCCAGCCCTGCGCCTTGCCGCGGGCGGGCGTCGGCGATAGAACGGGGGCGAGGCCGGATTGCAGGCCTGATCAGGTTCTCAGCAAACCAGCCGGGAGGAGCGTCGATGGAACAGGCACTGGCCGGTGTGAAGGTGCTCGATTTGACCCAGTTCGAGGCCGGCACCTCGTGTACGCAGATGCTGGCGTGGCTCGGTGCGGACGTGATCAAGCTCGAGCCGCCGCGCCATGGCGAGCAGGGGCGTCGCGTGTTCGTCGATCAGCCGGGGGTCGACTCGTACTACTTCCTGCTGCTCAACAACAACAAGCGCAGCATCACGCTCGATCTCAAACACGAACGCGGCCGCAAGATCTTTGCCGACCTGGTGCGCAAGGTCGACGTCCTCTCCGAGAATTTCTCGCTCGGCACGCTCGAGCGCCTTGATCTCGGCTACGACCGACTGCGCGAGATCAACCCGCAGCTTATCTATGTGACTATCAAGGGCTTCGGCACTTATGGCCCCTACAGCAGCTACAAGAGCTTCGACATGATCGCGCAGGCCTGCGGCGGCGCGTTTTCGATGACCGGCTATGAGGGCTCGGAGCCGCTCAAGCCGGCACCGACGGTGGGCGACACGGGCACCGGAATCCACGCGGCGTGCGGCGTGCTGGCGGCTTACATTCAGCGTGAGCGGACCGGACGTGGACAGAAGGTGGAGCTCTCGATGCAGGATGCGGTCGTGAATCTGACCCGGGTTGCGATGCTCCAGACCTTCATCGATCATCGGCCGGTCGTGCGCCACGGTAATACCGTCCCGGTCACGAACGTTAGGTATCTCTACAAGTGCGCGCCGGGCGGCGACAACGATTACGTGGTGGTGTTCTGCTCGACTCACGAGATGTGGGCCGGGCTATGCAACGCAGTCGGCCGTCCCGAACTCGCCACGGACGCGCGCTTTCGTACCGGCGAGGGGCGAGTCGAGAACGCGGCCGCCGTCGATGAGTTGATCGGCGAATGGACCGCGCGCTATACCAAGCATGAGGTGATGAAAATCCTCGGCGAGACCGGCGTCGCGACCGGCGCGGTGCTCGACAGCCTGGAGATTCTAAGTGATCCGCAGCTCGTCGCCCGCGAGATGGTGGTGAAGATGAACCATCCGGTGCGCGGCGAGGTGACGATGCCGGCGTGTCCAGTGAAGCTCGAAGACTCCCCGGTCGAGATGCGCAGTGCGCCGCTACTCGGCGCGCATAATGCGCAGGTCTACGGCGAGTTGCTGGGGCTCGGTTCTGGCGAGCTGGCCGAACTCCGCCGCGACGGCGTTATCTAGTCTCCGGACCCGACCGAACATTCGATGGCAAATCACGACCTGTTCGAGGCGGTGGATTTTCTGCGCCGCGACGGCGAAGAGCTGTTGCGCCGCTTCGCCCGTGCTCATCGCGGTACCGCCTACGCCGATCTGCGGTTCGAGGTGGTGTTCCATCGTTCATGCGTCGCCAATGACGGCGAGCCGCGTGAGAGTCTCGAGAACGAAAGCGCGTCATTCGGCGTCACGGTCTGGGTCGATGGGTCGCAGGTCGCGGCTGCGCGCGGCACCGCGGGTTTCATCGGTACGGGCCAGTATGGTGCGGAACTCGGCCGTCTCGCGATGCATCGGAATAAACTCGTCGCCGCGCTGCGTGCCGGACTGAACGAGGCCTATCAGCGTGCGCGGTCCAGCGCGCGTGCGGGGACGTCGATGCGGCGGCGGCTCGGCGCGGAATTGTTCGGCTCTGCGGCTGCGGCGGGCGTCGGAATCGCGCCGGTGCGCGATGACGTAGCCGCGGTGTTTCGCGACGATCCGCGGACATTGGATCCGGAGGCGCTGAAACGCATCGCGCGCGAAGCTTCGGCCGCCACATCCGGAGTGTCTTCCGCGATCGTGTATAACGGGGTCGCCGCGCTCAGCGAACTTCGGCGCGAGCTGTTCGTCAGCACCGACGGCACTGCTGTCACACAGGCGTTCGCCTTCTCGCAGGGCGATTGCTACGTGGTCGCGGAAACTGCGCACGGCCATCAGGAGACCTATGACACCATCGGCCAGCAGCGCGGTTGTGAGGTGCTGACCGAAGGATGCGTGAGCGAGCTGCAGCCGAACCCGAATTTGGCCAGCTTTGCACTCGCGATGGCGCGCGAGGCAGTCGAGCTTGCCGATGCGCCGGTGCTCAGAGCGCCCGGGAGCGAAGTCACGGTCGTTACTGATCCGCATTTCAACGCGCTGGTCGCCCACGAGATTGTCGGCCATCCCAGCGAAGCTGATCGGGCGCTCAAGATGGAGGCCGCGTATGCGGGGAGGAGCTGGCTGTTGCGCTCGCCGGCGCGCAGCGAAATCGGCATGCAGATCGGCGCGCCGATGCTTTCGGCCTGTTCGGACCCCACGCTCGATGGCTATGGATTCTATCGTTACGACCACGAGGGCACGCCCGGCCGGCGCGTGATGCATATCGATCACGGCATCTTCCGCGGCTTTCTCAATTCGCGCGCGACCGCGGCGATTTTGGCGGCGGAGCCCAATGGCTCGGCCCGCGCCACTGCGGCCTGTTACATGCCGCTTATCCGGATGTCGAATACGTTTTTCATGCCGGGCGCGGACGACCCGGCGCAGATCATCGGCGAGGTCGAGCACGGCTATTATGTTTGCGGCAGTCAAATTCCGTCGATCGCCGAGTCGCGCGAGAACTTCCGGATCTCGGCCCGCCGCGTTTACGAGATCGAGCATGGGCGGCTGGGGCGACTGTATCGATCGGGCAGCGTGCTCGGCGACTCGCGGCGCTTCTTTATGAACGTTGACGCGGTGGGCAGCGATCTGCGCCTGATTGCAATCCCCAATTGCGGCAAGGGGCAACCGATGCAGGCCAAGCGGATGTCCAACGGCGGGCCGACGCTGCGCTCGCGCGCGCGCCTGGCCGGCGGCTAGGAAACGGGATCGGAGCGAGAGCCACGATCGACGATGCTTTCGATAGCGGCATTGAAACAGTTCGCGCGCGAAGCGGCGCGAATCCTGAGCACGGAGGCCGATCTCGCCCAGTTCGAGATTTATTGCTCGAGCGCCGAGCAGCTCGTGATGCGGCTCAATTACACCTCCGACATCCCGAGCCATGGTCTCGAGGAATGCAAGTCGCTGAGCACTGACGGTTTCGCAATTCGGATCGTTCCGCGCCGCAACCTCCATGAAATCGGCACGAGTTTTATTGCCGGCGATTTGAGCGCCGAGGCGCTTCGCGAGGCACTCATGCAGGCGCGTCGAGCGGCTGTGATCGACCCGCATTTCTCAGGTCTGCCGGATGTGCCGCGCCGGCTCCGGATCGAGGCGAATGGTACCGGTGTCGAGTTGATGCGCGCCGGCAGCGCACGGCTGGTCGAGACGGGTTGGGAAATCGTGAGCGGCGCGGTTCAGGCTTTCGCGCGCAACTCGCCGGGCGGAAACGAGCGGCAGGGATTGATCGTGGGCGGCGATCTTTCGGTCACCCGCGATCGCTTCGCAATCGCCAACTCGAATTTCGAGGATGTACGCGCGGAGCAGGGAGCCTGCTTCAGCTCGTCGGTCACCGCGATCATCGAGGCGCTCGACACCCGCAGCAGCGTGACGGCGCTCGGCGCTTCGCTGGCTGCGCTGCGCGAGACGGTTCCGAGCCTGGGGCGCGAAGCGGTGATGCGCGCGCTGGTGCTCAAGCACGGCGAGCAACCCCCGCCCGGACGCCATCGCGTACTGTTCGGCCCCCAGCCGATCGCGGAGATTCTTTGCTATCTGGTAGTTCCTTCTCTCACTACCGGCGCGTTCTTTGCGTCGAACTCGGCGTATCACGGCCGCTTCGGCGATCGGGTGATGGATGAGCGGATCAGCATCGCAGATGAACCGGCGGCGCGCGGACGGGCGCTGACGCGCCACATCACCTGCGAGGGCCTGCCGGCCCGGCGATCGCAATTGATCCGTGACGGTCGTCTTACCGGCCTGCTCTCAAATTTCTATGACGCCCATCGGCTCGCGCACGACGAACATCGAGGCGAGAAACTCGGCCCGCACGCGCCGGCCGATCCGTTATTCCACGCGGCCAGCGGCTATCGGCTGGGCGAGGGCGGCGGACGGCGCTTCGATTCCGCGCCGGGCACGGCGGCGACCAACGTCGTTATGCGAGCGCGCGGCGGACTCGGCGAGCGTGAGCTGATCGCCGCGCTGGGTAATGGAATTTATGTCGGGCGGGTCTGGTACACCTATCCGATAAACGGGCAGCGAGCGGGCGACTTCACCTGCACCATCACGGGTGATTCGTACCTGGTTCGCAACGGCGAAATTGCCGCGCCGCTGCGGCCCAACGTGCTACGGATCAACGCCAATCTCGCCGAGATTTTCGGCTCGCCGGTGGCGCTCGGCAAGCGCCTCGGGCCGGCGATCGTCTGGGGCGCGCCCGAGATCTTTTATGTGCCGGCCGTAGTCGCCGAGGCGGTGAATCTATCGGGGGTCGGCGCCGGCGAATGATAGCTCAGCGGCGCGCGGAGACCCGCGCGCCGCCCGTACGCCTATCGACTCTTCAGTTCGAGCCGGTCGAGCCGAGCAGATTACCACCCAGCGTCGGATGGCCGACGGTCTTGTCGCCGATCACGTTGATACACGCGGTTTTGCCGGACTTAAAGGCACGCTCCAGCGCCGGTATCAACTCGTCGGGCGACTCCACGTTCTCACCATAGCAGCCCATCTCGGCGAAGATTTTGTCATAGCGGATCTTCGGCAGCATATCGAAGGGCTCGACGCGATCCTTCAACAGCGGCATCGATTCGAAGCTTGGGCCCCAGGAGCTGTTGTTCCACAACAAACAGATGATCGGCAGCTTGTAGCGCGCCGCAGTTTCCATGTCGAAGCCGCCGATGCCGATGCCTCCATCACCCATCACCGCGACGATCTGCGCGCCCGGCCGCGCCAGTTGCGCGCCGATCGCCATCCCGACGCCATGACCGACCGGTGCCAGCGGACCGGCGTCGACCACCTGGCCAGGGAAGCGGCAGTTGAACCACTGGCTCATCCAGCCGGAGAGCGTGAAGCTGTCGATGATGACGGTGGCGTTCTTGTCGAGCACAGAGACCAGGTCGCGAGTGAGGCGGGCCGGATGCAGCGGCCGGTTGTCGTGAGATTTTTTTTCATTCTCCTGGATCATGCGGATGAAGTTGCTGCGCACCTCGGCGATCTCGCGCACCCATTGGGAATTGCGATTCTTCGAGAAATCCAGCTTCAGCTCCTTGGCCCGCGTGATGAGTTGGCGCAGCACCAGCTTCGGATCGCCGACGATTGGGAGGTCGGCATTGACCTGCCATCCGATGCGCGTGGCGGTGGGATCGACCTGGATATAGCGCGCCTTATCGGTCCAGGTCGGCGGCTGTCCGAAATGCTCGCCGCTCCAGAAGCGGAAGCCCAGCGCCAACACCACGTCGGCGCGGCCGGTGAAGGGCTTCTTGAAGGCGCCCCGAATCGCCAGCGGATGTTCCTCGGAGACCGCGCCCTGGCCAGCGCGCCGGGTATAGACCGGAATCGAAGTGAGCTCGACGAATTCCTTCAGTTCGGGCGCGGCCTGCGACCAGAAGAGCCCGTCGCCGCCGGCGATGAGGGGCCGCTCCGCCGCCACCAGCATCTCGAGCGTACGATCGATTTTGGCCGGCTCGCCGGCCGAGCGCACATCATCGACCGTGAATGGCCGCGCGCCGCGCCGCTGCCGCGACTCGTCGTCGCCGTGATAGAGCACGTTTTGCGGAATCTCGACCAGCGCCGGTCCTTGCGGCGGTGAAATGGCCTCGCGGAACGCCGAGCGCACGTCGAACTCGATGGTGCTCCAATCGGTCACCCGTTTCGTGTACTTGGAGAAGCTCTGTACGACCTCGGAGCCGTAGGCCTCCTGGAATGATCCGAGATGGTCTTCAGTGTTGGGATGCTGCCCTGAGATGCAGACCACGGCGCTGCTGGTCAGGCCCGCGACGCAGAGCCCGGTGACGGCGTTGGTCAGCCCGCAGCCGGCCGTGACCATACAGACCCCGGCCTCGCCACTGATTCGCGAATAGGCGTCGGCGGCGTAAGCGGTGGTCTGCTCGTGGCGCATATGGATCATCTTGATGTCGTTGCTGCGGAGGTTAGCGAGGATTGGAAACAGATGGCCGCCATTGATCGTAAAGCAGTAGCGTACCCGGTTCTCGCGCATCACTCGCGCGACCAGCGCGCCGCCGTCTATTTTGGCCATTGGCTAAACCTCCCTTGCAGTTCGCAAGCCTAACGCCGAATCCTTGCATATTAGCGACCGTGGCGGAAAGCATAGAGTTTGGCGCAGAGACCTGGTGACTGCCGAAAAACCAGCAGTATACAGTTGATACCAAGGGGCGACTCTGGCACTATCTGGACCAATTTCGTCCCGCGTCTAATCGCTAAAAGTGCAGGACTGTAATGGCCGAAAATCAATGACGGCTGAAGCTAGATGATGAAGTTCGTTCGAGGACTCATCTGCCTGTTGATCCTGGCGCCGTGCCTGTTGATCTCGGTCAGAACCGCGCGGGCGAGTACGTTTTCGCTGCTGGATCCATCGACCTGGCAGCTCCCGAAGAATTTCAGCGCCACGGACCCCGATACCTGGCCCTTCATTCCGGTGCCCGAAGTTGCCACCGATCCAAACAGCGGTACCACCGTCGGCGTGCTGACGGCTTTTCTCAATACCGATGCCAAGCATCAGATTGATTCCATTCTAGCGCCCGACTTCAACGTCAATACTACGCTCGGTGTGGGTACTACGTTCCGTTACTTCTCCTATCCTTCCGAGGACACGGAATGGTTCGTGGTGGCTGGCGCATCGGAACGGATGGCGAGCCACGTCGAGCTCGACTACGGCACCGGGTTGTCGAAAAAAGACTGGTGGTCGGCGCAGATACATTTCTTGTTTGAGCGCGACCCGACCGAGCGTTTCTTCGGAATCGGTAATAACTCGAGCTTCAATAATCAGACCAACTACATGACCGAACAGGTCTATAGCGACATGCTGTTCGGGGTGAACCTAACCGAATACTTCCAGGTAGCGGCGTACTTTCGGCCGCGCTGGATACGTATCCTGCACGGCGCCTACAACAGCATCCCGTCGCTGGGAACCTTGTTTCCGGACGTAAAAGGCATCGAGGGCGGCAGCGTGATGCTGGGGCGACTGATGGCGACCTACGACACGCGCGATTCGTTGAAGGTGCCGACCCATGGAACGATGGTGAGCGCTTTCGCCGGCGATGCTGATCGTGCCCTGGGAAGCTCTTACTCATACAGCGAGTTCGGATTCGACGCGCGCCATTACATGCCGCTCAACAGCCGGATGACGCTGGCGGGTCATATGTACGTGCGTTACGTGCCGGCCGGTAACGAGACTCCGTTCTGGGAGATGGGCTGGCTGGGCGGCGATGGACCCGGCCAGGTCAGCGATTTGGGTGTCCCGCTTTCCGACCAGGTTACCTGGCGCGGTTACGGCGCGGGCCGTTACATCGACAACAATCTCGAATCGGCCAACATGGAGTTGCGCACCCGGGTCTATGAGGCCGACGTCTTCAACACCCATGGCTCGCTGGAACTTGCCCCATTTATCGACGTAGGCCGCGTCTACCATTATGCCAACAGCAATCCGGTCCGCATCGATGCGCTGCATCCGGCGGGCGGTCTGGGCGTTCGCGCCATCGCGTTGCCGTATGTCGTCGGCTTTCTCGATTTTGGCGTAGCTGGCGATGGCCTGGCGGTGTTTTCAGGCGTCAACTATCCATTCTAATCCATTAGCCAATCAACGGCCGCGATACACCGCTATGGCTGCTAACGCGCGCGGCATCGAGTATTGCCTTTCTGCGTGTCTGGTGAGTCCGGTCCAGCCAAGCGCTGAATGATGCGTCTGCAAATAACGATGTCGGGCCGATTAGTTTGGCGGTTGCACGATATTAGCCGGGCAGATAATCAATTGCCGGCCTTGGCGAATAATCACCTGCTCGCGCTCGAACTGGGCCAGATGCTCGGTGACCCGGGGCCGCGATGCGCCGACCAGGTCCGCGATATCCTGATGGCTGAAAGATACTCTCAGCAACATGCCGCGCGATTCCTTGATACCGAAGTCGGCCGATAGTTCGAGTAAAGTGAGACCAATCCGTTGGTGAAGGTCGAGACTCAGGATGTTCGAGTTGCGCAATAACACCCGATACCAGTGCTGCAAGTTATTCTGATGAAATTTCTGGAAGACCGACTCCGCGTTATGCCTGGTGATATTGCTGAGGTCGTTCCAGCTTAGACTGCCAACCCGGCAATCGTTGTACGCCTCGCAACGAAAATCGAAGCGGCTGGTTGGCGCGGTGGGGTATTCGGGTACGGGTCCAGGCGCCAGCATCGCAACGGTGACCCGCTCGCTGCGGGCATTCATACACGTGATGCGCGCGATACCCGTCAGCAGTATGTGAGCTTCGGACGCGAGCGCCGCTTCGCGCCAAATCACCTCGTGTCGTTCAAAACTGGCGAGCGCCAGCGCGCTCACCAGCGAGGCCATCTCTACGGGCGAAAGCCACGACAGAGCTTTGAGGCCGCTCAGCTTGTCGAGATCCGTGTCCGAAGAGTTTCGTGGTCCATTCAAAGGCGCACCCCTTGTTGCAGGCTGTGCAACAGAGTGTATGAGATTTCGGTAGTTATAAGCGAACTAAATGTTATAAGGAGAACAAAAGGTCAGCCTTCACCGATGGAATTCTGGCAGCCAAATTGTGCCGTCGCGAAGCTCGAAATCGCGCAGCAGTTCAGCGCTTTACGGCGTGAGAATCTGCCCGGCAGTCCCGCCGCTCAGACCGAGAATTAAGATGAAATCGATTTCACGGCTATCGATGGGAACGGCCGCCGCATAGCTGCCGAGGCGGCACGAGCAAGATCAGCCCTGTAGCTTCTTGCGTAAGACTTCGTTGATTACTTTAGGATTCGCCTTGCCCCCCATCGACTTCATCACCTGACCGACGAAGAAACCGAACAACTTGTCGCGACCCGCTCGGTATTCGGCGACTTTGTCGGGCTCTGCCGCCAGCACTGCCTCGCAGGCGGCCGCGATCGCCGGCTCGTCGGATACCTGTGACAGTCCTAGCTCTTCGATCGTGGCAGCCGCGCTCTTGCCGGATTTCACCATCGCCGCAAAAGCGGTTTTCGCGGCATTGAGGCTTATCTTCGTCCCTTCGACCATTTTGAGCAGCGCGCCGGTTTCCGCCGCGGGTGGTACCGCCTCGCCGATCGATTTGCCGGTCTCATTCACGATCCGCAGAACCTCGGTCATCACCCAGTTGGCCGTGGCCTTGTAGTTTTTGAGGCCGAAGGCGATCAGGCCGACGAAGTAATCGCCAAATTCGCGCTCCTCGAGCAGCACGCCGACTTCGTAATCCGTCAGGCCGAAGTCCTCTTTGAAGCGCTTTCGGCGTTCGGCCGGCAGCTCCGGCATCGTGGCGCGAATCTCTTCGACCATCGCCAGCGGCACACGCAGCGGCGGCAGGTCGGGCTCGGGGAAGTAGCGGTAGTCATTAGCGAACTCCTTCGAGCGCATCGGCCGCGTGACCTCGCGTTCGGTATCAAACAGATGGGTCTCTTGCAGAACGCGACCGCCCGCTTCGACGATCTCAATCTGGCGTTTGATTTCGTAGTTGATAGCCTTTTCCACGAAACGCAGCGAGTTCAGATTCTTGATCTCGGTCTTCACGCCGAACTCCGACGAGCCGCGCGGCCGCACCGAGACGTTGCAATCACAGCGCAGACTGCCTTCTTCCATCTTGCCGTCCGAGGCGCCGACATAGATCAGAATCGAGCGCAGCTCGTGCAGATACTGAACCGCTTCTGCGGAAGAGCGAAGGTCGGGCTCGCTGACGATTTCGACCAGCGGCACTCCGGAGCGATTGAAATCGACTAGGCTGGCGTCGTGCTCGTGGATGTTCTTGCCGGCGTCCTCTTCGAGATGAATCCGGACTAATCGCACCCGGCGCGGCCCAGCGCCGTTGCCGTTACCGGGCAGCTCGACATAGCCGCCCAGACAGATCGGCACTTCGTATTGGCTTATCTGATAGCCCTTCGGCAAGTCGGGATAGAAGTAGCTTTTACGCGCAAACAGCGAGAGCGGCGCGATCTCGCAGTGCGCCGCGATCCCCATCCGAACCGCGAGCTCGACCACGCGCCGATTCAACACCGGCAACACGCCCGGCATCCCCATGCAGACCGGGCAGACATTGTCATTCGGGAGCGCGCCGAACTTCGTCGAGCAGCCGCAAAACAGCTTCGAGCCGGTCTGCAGATGCGCATGGACCTCGAGCCCGATAACCGCCTCGTATGCTTCTGAAGCCATCGTGAGTCCCGCTACAATGCCGGCCGCTGCGGCGTGAAAGCGCGCTCGAAGGCGTCGGCGGCGCGTAACATGGTTTCCTCGCCGAACGGCGGTCCGACCAACTGCAGGCCGATCGGCATCCCGCCCTGGTCGTAGCCGCATGGCATCGCCAGGCCGGGCAGCCCGGCAAGATTGACCGAGATGGTGAAGATATCCGAGAGATACATCTGCAAGGGATCGGAAGTCCGCTCGCCGATCCGGAAGGCGGTAGCCGGCGTGGTCGGCGTCGCGATCAGATCGCAACGCTCGAAAGCCTGTTCGAAATCGCGCCGGATAAGCGTGCGGACCTTCTGCGCTTTCAGATAATAGGCATCGTAATAGCCGGCCGAGAGCGCGAACGTCCCCAGCATGATTCGCCGCTTGACCTCGGCGCCGAAGCCCGCATCGCGGCTGCGGTTGTAAAGCTCGATATGATTATCCGCCGCGACGCGCAGGCCGTAACGCACGCCGTCGTACCGGGCCAGGTTGGCGCTCGCCTCGGCGGTCGCGATCAGGTAATAGGCAGCGATCGCGTACTCGGTATGCGACAGCGAGATTTCGACCGTCTCGGCGCCCATCTCGCGATAGTTCGCGAGCGCGCTGCGGACCGCTCGCTCGACCTCGGGCTGCATCCCTTCGACGAAATACTCGCGCGGCACGCCGATACGCAGCCCCTTCACCTCGCCGGTGAGCGCGCGCGCATAGTCGGGCACCGGGCGCGCCGAACAGGTCGAATCGCGCGGGTCGACGCCCGCCAGCGCCTGCATCATGATTGCTCCGTCGCGCACGCACTTGGTGAACGGCCCGACCTGGTCAAGCGAAGAAGCGTAGGCGATAACGCCATAGCGGCTGACGCGACTGTAGGTCGGCTTGATCCCGACGATTCCACAAAATGCTGCCGGCAGGCGAATCGAGCCGCCGGTGTCGGTACCGAGCGCTGCGATACATTCGTCGGCCGCGACAGCCGCTCCTGAACCGCCCGAGGAGCCGCCGGGCACGCGTTCGAGGTCGAACGGGTTGCGAGTCGGACCGAAGGCCGAGTTCTCGGTCGAGGAGCCCATCGCGAACTCGTCCAGGTTGGTCTTGCCGAGAAAGATCGCGCCGTCGGCGCGCAGCCGTTCGATCACGGTGGCGTCGAAGGGCGGCACAAAATTCTCCAGAATTCGCGACGCACAGGTCGTGCGCACGCCGCGAGTACAGAAGATGTCCTTGATTCCGAGCGGTATTCCGCACAGTGCCGGCGCGCCGCCCGCCTTGATGCGGAGGTCGGCCGCATCGGCCTGCGCGAGCGCCTGGGACTCGGAGATCGTCAGGAAGGCGTGGAGGCGCGGATCGACCGCGGCGATCCGATCCAGGCAGGCACGGGTCAGCTCGCGCGCTGAGATTTCGCGCCGGTCCAAACGCGTCGCGGCTTCCGCGATGGTTAGTTTATGCAGTGGCGAAGTCATTAGCAGATCGATCCGATAGCGAAGGACGATGGGGCGCGTCAGTCATCGGTTAGTCGATAATCTTGGGGACTTTGAAAAACCGTCCCTCGCGCGCCGGCGCATTCTGCAACATCGCTTCGGGCTCCGGATGGTTCGTCACCGCGTCTTCACGCCATAACGTGCCGGGATCACCCACCTGTAAGGTCGGTTCGACGGCTGCGGTATCAAGCTGATTGAGCTTATCGATATAGCCGAGGATATTGCTCAGGTCGGTTTCGAGCTGCGACAGCTCGCTGTCGGTCAGTTCGATTCGCGCCAGTTCGGACACGTGGATCACCTGCTCGCGGCTGATTCGCTTTTGGGCCATCAGAACGAAATCGTAACATGCGTCTCGCGCGAAGTCAGGGCGTTGCGATGCCGGCAGGGCGGGTTTCGTTTCGCGCCGGTTCGGCATATTAGATTTGGGATGATTTGCGGGGTGGTGTCGCGACTGGCCGCGCGCTTGCGCGGCTTCGCGGGGGTCATCGAGGATGGCGGGCGGCAGGGATTCGGCCGCCGCGGCGAACGCGACGCCGAGCGCTATCTGAAGCGCCACGGCTACCGGATCCTGCAACGCAATTTCCGCGCGGCGGGTGCCGAAATCGATTTGGTCGCGGCCGACGGCGGCACACTGGTCTTCGTCGAGGTCAAGGCGCGTCGCGGAATCGGCACCGGGACTCCGCAGGAGGCGGTCGACGACCGTAAGCAGCGCAGAATCCGCCGCGCCGCGGAGATTTACGTCGCCCGCATGAATGCCCACGATTATCCGGTTCGCTTCGACGTGGTGGCGATCCTAATGGACCGGGGAGAGGCGCGATTCGAACTGCTGAAGGATGCTTTCTGATGCTCGATATCAGGGTGATTCGCGAACAAGGCGATTTCGTTAAAGCCGAGCTGGCCAAGTGCGGAGTCGATCCGGCCGAGGTTGACCGAGTGATCGAATGTGACTCCGAGCGTCGCCGTGCGCAACATGAGCTCGACGAGCAGCGCGCCGAGCGGACGCGGGTCTCGCGGGAACTCGGCCGCGCGAGCGCCGAGGAGCGTGAGGCAAAGCGCGGCGGGATGCGCGCGCTCGGCGACCAAATCACTATCGGTGAGCAGCGCCTGGCCGAAATCGAGAAGCGTTTCGAAGAGCTGATGCTAAACCTGCGGAATCTTCCCCGTCTCTACGTGCCGGTCGGCCACAGCGAGGCGGACAACCAAATTGTGCGCAGCGAGGGCGAGGTGCGCGCGCTGCCGTTCAAGGCGCGGCCGCATTGGGAGCTGGGCGAGCGCCTCGGAATCATCGATTTCGATCGCGGCGTCAAGCTTTCGGGCACGCGCTTTTATGTCCTGATCGGAGCGGGGGCGCGCCTGGAGCGGGCGCTAATCGCCTGGATGCTCGACCTAAAGACGCGCGAACAGGGCTACCTCGAAGTCATCCCGCCCCTGATGGTCAATAGCGCCAGCGTGATCGGCACCGGCCATCTGCCGAAATTCGCTGACACCATGTATCGGGATGTCGAGGAGGATTACTGGTTCGTGCCGACGGCTGAAGTGCCGCTGACCAATCTCTATCGCGAAGAGATTCTGGACGCCGAGCGGTTGCCGATCTATCTGACCGCTTACACTCCCTGTTTTCGGCGCGAAAAAATGTCGGCGGGACGCGACGTCCGTGGCATCAAGCGCGGCCATCAGTTCGACAAGGTCGAGATGGTCAAGCTGGTGAGGCCCGAGACTTCGGACGTGGAGCTCGACCAGCTGGTTGAGAACGCATCGGAGGTGTGCCGGCGGCTGGAGATTCCATTTCGCGTCATCCAGCTCTGCACCGCCGACCTCGGATTTGCGAGCGCCGCGACCTACGACATTGAGATGTGGGCGCCCGGCGTCGGCGAATGGCTCGAAGTCAGCTCATGCTCGAACTGCACGGATTTTCAGGCCCGTCGCGCCCAGATCCGTTTCCGTGCGGCCAAAGGCGCCAAGCCGGAACTGCTCCACGCGCTCAACGGCTCGGGCCTCGGACTTCCACGCACGCTGATCGCGCTGCTGGAAAATTATCAACAGGAAGACGGCAGCGTCGTGGTTCCGCGCGTGCTGCGGCCCTACATGGATGGCCTGGAGATAATCGAACCGCGCGGGTGAGCGGGGCGGGGCGGCCGCCGGGCTTAATGCAGCTTGAAGCGCTCGCCCAGGAAAACCTCGCGCACCTGCTCGCTGTCGACGATTTCGTTCGGCCCGCCCTCGAACAGGATCTTGCCGGCGTGAATGACGTAGGCGCGATCGATTATCGACAGGGTCTCGTGCACGTTGTGATCGGACATCAGCACGCCGATTCCGCGCTCCTTCAAGTAGGTGATGATGCGCTGAATCTCGACCACCGTGATCGGATCGATGCCTGCGAACGGTTCATCGAGGCATAAGAAGCGCGGCTCGAGCACCAGCGCCCGCGTGATCTCGACCTTGCGCCGCTCGCCGCCGGATAACACTCCCGCCCGCGCGTGCGCGAGGCGCGCGATATCCAGTTCGTCGAGCAGCGATTGCAGCCGCGCCTGTCGCTCCTCGGCCGTCAGCGACAGAGTCTCGAGCACGGCGAGCAGGTTCTGCTCGACGGTAAGCTTGCGGAAGACCGACGGCTCCTGCGGCAGATAACTGATTCCGCGCCGCGCCCGCTGGTAGAGGGGGAGGGTAGTGATGTCGTCGGGTCCGAGCATCACGCTGCCCTTGTCGGGCTTCACCAGGCCGACGAGCATGTAGAAGGTGGTAGTTTTGCCGGCGCCGTTGGGTCCCAACAGACCCACCACTTCGCCGCGATTCACGGTCACGGCGACATCGTTGACCACCGCGCGTCCACCGTAGACCTTGGTGAGCGCGACGCCCTGGAGCGCCTCGCGTTGCGCGGGGGCATGCTCCGCGCCGGCGCCATTGTCTGGATTTATGCGTGCTAGCTTCGCCATCGCTGGGGACTTCTCGCCACGAGTCTGCCATCTAGATTAGTCCGGTTCCAGATGGAATCGAACGGCAATCGGATTTTCGCTACCCGACGTTTGAGCATTGCAGCCAGCCATTTCTTTCCGCGCCGATCGTGGATTAGGATTAACCACGCCCGTGCCGGAATCGGTTAAAAAAATCTATCTCTGCGGTCCTATCATGGACGCGACCCCGGCTGCCGCCAAGGATTGGCGCACACGTGCCAAGGAGCGATTGGCCGGGCGCTTCATCCTGCTCGATCCGCTGCGGCGCAGCTTTCGCGACAACGAAATCGACTCGGCTAATGAAATCGTCGAGTTCGATCTCCAGGACGTCCGCGAGGCCGACTTGCTGCTGGTCAACTATTGCAAGGCCTCGCTCGGCACCGCAATGGAAGTGTTCTACGCCAGCCACGATCTGCGCAAGTTCGTAATCGCCTTCAGTCCGCTGAGTTTCCAGGATTGTTCGCCCTGGATGGTGCGCTTCTGTACCAAGATTCTGCCTGACCTCGAAGGCGCAATCGACTATATCGAGCGCCACTTCGCCTGAGTCGAGAAAATCGAAGGAGCGGACGGGCTTGGAAGCCAGCTCGACGGTAAGACTGTTCAGGACCTTCGTATCCGGCTAATTTGGCGGCGAGATTTTGATCCGGCGCAACCGTTACTGCGCTCGGGAGGATGCGATGGAATCGATTTGGGTTGCATTGATGGGCGCTGAGGTGAAGCAGAGCTTCTACCGCGCCGGGTCGGTCCGCACGCGGGTGCTCGAGGCTGGATCCGGTCCCCCGCTAATCCTCCTGCACGGCGCCGGCGGCCATGCCGAGGCCTACTCGCGCAATCTGGTCGAGCACGCCAAATATTTCCATGTCTACGCGATCGACATGATCGGCCACGGTTTCAGCGATCGCCCCGAGGTTGCCTACCAGCCCGACGACTTCGCCAACCATTTGCGCGATTTCCTCGATGCGATCGGCGCTCCCAGCGCGATTCTTTCCGGCGAATCCCTCGGCGCGATGGTCTCGATTCGATTCACCAGCCGTTTTCCGGAACGCGTACAGAAGCTGGTGCTGAACACCGGGATGCTCGGGCCGCGCGATGAGAAGGGACGCGAAGAAATTCGCGATGCACTCGAGCGTTCGCGTGCGGCGGCCGGCGGCGTCACCCGCGAGACCGTCAAGAAACGTCTCGAGTGGCTGATGTACGAGCCGGCGAAAAGCGTCACCGAGGAATTGATCGACGCCCGCTACAAGATTTACTCGCAGCCCGGGATGGGCGCGACGATCAAGCGCATTTCCGAAGTCGTCTTTGGTGCGGCGCTCGAGGAACATCCCAGCGGTGCCTGGGATCCCGAGCAGATGCGCTCAATCAAGTGCCCGACGCTGGTGCTGTGGAGCCGTCATAATCCCGGCCGCTCGGTCGAGGTCGCGCGCGAGGGCGCGAAACTTGTCCCGAACCATCGGATGGTGGTGCTGGAGAACAGTGCGCACTGGCCGCAATGGGAGGAGGTCGAGGAGTTCAACCGGCTGCACCTCGAATTTTTGCGTGCCTGAGCCGCGCGCAGTCGCGATCCTACTGTTGCAGGGACTGAGCGATGCTCAGGCATCCGGCCGGAGTCTGGGTGCCGAACTCTTTGAACACTTTGCCGGTCAGGCTCGCGTTGCCGAACTGTAGCGCGGCCAGGGCTCTGACGGATTCGTCGGTTACTTGCACCAGTTGCAGCATCGTGAGCCCCTTGAGAGAGGTATGTTTAACGGTCTTGACCCACGTTGTGTTGAGCGCGCCGAGCGTTCCCACCGGATTGCCGTCTTTGGCGCTGGCGAGAGAAGACTCTTCGAGGCAGGCGAGATACAGAGACGCCTGGTCCTGGGTCAGGACCGGAACGCTGGCCGGTGGCGACGAATCGGATGATGAAGCGGCGAGCGCCGCGCTGCACATCAAACTCAGAGCGAACGCAAACCCCAGGCTGTTGCGAAGCATGTTCCCCCCCTCCACGGTGAGACTCCACCCGGTCTGAACGCTAACATGCGGGCCAAAGTCAACCAATCGGCTTTTGCCGTAAAGGCCGCAGGGGAGCGGTGCGCAGCAGAACTGAACCATGGAGCACTTGTTCGATGCCACGAACGCTTGACGGTTTGACCGTCGTTGATCTCACCCAGAACATCGCCGGACCATACTGCACGCAGCTGCTGGGCGACTTCGGCGCGAGCGTAATCAAGGTCGAGCGTCCGAATGGCGGCGACGACGTCCGTCGTTACGCGCCGATTACCCACGGCGAGTCGGCGGCCTTTCTGGCTTTCAACCGCAACAAGCAGAGCGTCTGCGTCGATCTTAAACAGGCCGCCGGCTGCGAGATCGTGCGCCGCTTCGCGTCCCAGGCCGACGTCTTTGTGCATTCGCTGAAGCCCGGCGGTGCCGAACAGATCGGTCTCGGTTACGAAAACCTCGCCGCCGAAAATCCACGCCTGATCTACTGCTCGATCACCGGCTTCGGCGAGAAAGGACCGCTAAAGGATCTTCCCGGCTACGATCCGGTCGCGCAGGCTTATTCGGGCGCGATGACCTCGACCGGTTATCCCGGCGATCAGCCGTCACGGATCGCCATCCCGCTGATCGATATGGGCGCCGGGATGTGGCTATGCATGGGAGTGCTGGCGGCGCTCCTCGATCGTCACGCGACCGGACGGGGCACCAAGGTCGACACCAGCCTGCTCGAAGTCGGGATTACGTGGAATACTCTGCAGCTCGCGAATTTTATCGCCACCGGCAAGCTGCCGGAGAAATGCGGCTCGGCCTCGCCGATACTGGCGCCGTACCAGGCCTTCAAGTGCGCTGATGGCGTGGTGTTCATCGCGGCCGGCAATGATCGCCTGTTCGCGCGGCTTTGCACGCTGCTCGGACTTGAAGCGTTAGTTGAAGATCCGCGGTATGCGACCAATGCTGTGCGCGTGGCCCACCGCGAGGAACTGTGCGAAATTGTGGAGCGCGAAACCGTCAAGCATCCGGCGGCGTACTGGCTGGAGAAGATTCGCGTGGCCGGAATTCCCGGCGGTCCGATCAACACGCTCGACAAGGTGGTCGGCGATCCGCAGATCGAGGCGCTTGGGATGCTCAAGCCGGCCGAGAATTTTCGCGTCCCCGGCTTCAATCTGATCGATATCCCGCTCAATCTCAACGGCGCGAAAGCTGAGATTCGCGAGCTGCCGCCGCGCCTCGGCGAACATACCGATCAGGTGATGCGATGGGCGGGTTACGCCGACGAGGAGATCGCGCGACTCAAGTCGGCAACCGTAATCTGCTAGACGATCCCGAGCGAGAAAGCGGGCCGCTACAGATGGTTGAGCCTCGCGGCTTGAATCAGCCGTCGACTTCGCGCATCGCGCCGCCGCTCAGGATGCGAAAGCGGCGGCCGCCCCACGTGACCTCGTTGCTGGCCAGGCTCGCGAACCAGATGCCGGTCATCGCGAGGTCCTTGATCGGCACCAGCAGGAGGTCCGCCAGCATCTGCTTGGCGCCCAGTACGCGATCGAGCAGCACTGCGGCCATCGCAAGGCGCGCGGCAATGACCACCCCGAACATTTCTACCGCGGGCGGTGAGAAATGCGAGGCCAGCACCAGCACCAGTACCCAGAAGGGACCTTGAATGGCGATCGTGGCGAGGCTTTCGGGACGCGTCGTGCGGTAGGTGCGCGCCCAGCGCAACTGATGGCTCCAGAACTCAGCCAAGTGATGCTGAGGACAATTGATCGATACCAGCGTCCGCGACAACTTGATCTTGAAGCCGCGCTCGGCCGCCAGCCGGCCGAGAAAAAAATCGTCAGCCAGCAGATCCTTGAGCGCGCGAAAGCCGCCAATCGCTTCCAGCGCCGTGCGATCGATCGCGATAGTCGCGCCGTAGGCGTGACGCAACGGCTCCAGCATCTCCGCCAGCATTACCATCGGGGCGAAATCGGTATTGATGAACATTGCGTCGAAGCGCCCGGCCAGCGTGGCAGCCGAATGGGCGCGATAGGCACAGGTGACTACGCCGACGCCCGGGTTGGCGGCGAGTTCGGCGACGAGGCGCCGCAGGTAATCGCGCTCGACGACGATATCGCCGTCGCTTAGCACGAACACTTCTGCCTCCGGAACCTGCTCGACCATCCGAATCAGCTTGGCAACCTTACGATTGGCGCATCCCGGTTCGGCATCGGTCACGACGATCAGACGCTTATCCGGATAGCGGGCCGTAAGCTCCGCAAGCCGGTCGGCAGCCCATCCGCTGACGGTCGACACCCCGACCACGACGTCGGCCGCCGGATAGTCGGCTTGCAGAAAGCTTTCGAGATTCGCGATGTGCGCCGCGTCGAGGCTGTAGAGCGGCTTGAGCATCGCGACCCGCGGCGGACGGCAGTTCAATGGCGGGGCGGGTATGCCGGCCTGATAGGCAAAGCGCAACGCGGCAAAGGTGGCGCCGAGATAGTAGGTCAATGAGGCAATCGTGCCCAGCGCCGATAGAACGATCAGTATGTGCATGGCTCAGGCGTCAACATCCATCGCGCCGCCGTCCCCCGGCCGCCGCACCGGCCCACTCTCTGCTTCAGGCCCGAGGTGATGAAATGCTCAGGCCGCTTGGCGCATCTGCGCGCGCCGCTGGCGCATCGTGGACAGGAATTGCATCCCCTCTTTCAAGAGCCGCTTGCACTCCTCGCTCGAGCTCACCATCTTGCGTACGGCCTTGAAAATGTAACGCGGCCGGAAATAGAAACTGCGATAGAATCGCTCGACTGCGCCGTAGATCTCATCACCCGAGAGCCCCGGGTAAGTGACGGTGCACTTCTGGTAGCCCGATTCATCCAGCAGCGGATCGACCGCGAGATAGCCGTTCTTGGTGACGTACTCGAACAGTTCGGTACCGGGATAGGGCGACGCGAGCGAAACCTGGATGGTCTCGCAATCCATCTCACGCGCGAAGCGCATCGATTCCTCGATGGTCTCACGGGTCTCGCCGGGTAGGCCGAGGATGAAGGTGCCGTGGATCAGGATGCCGAGCTTGTGGCAGTCTTGGGTGAACTTGCGGGCGCGATCGAGCCGTACGCCTTTCTTGATATTTTTGAGGATTTCGGCGTTGCCGCTCTCATAGCCGATCACGAACAGCCGCAGGCCGCTTTCCTTCATGATCTTGAGCGTTTCGTAATCGACATTGGCGCGCGAGTTGGTGGACCAGGTGATTCCAAGCGGCTTCAGCAGTTGGGCGATTTTCCGCGCCCGCATCGGATCGGCGGTAAAAGTATCGTCGTCGAAGAACAGCTCCTTCATTTTTGGGAACTTCTGCCGCATCGCGGCCACTTCCTCGTAGACGTTTTCGGGGCTGCGCACGCGATACAGATGGCCCTGCGTGACCTGCGGCCACAGGCAGAAGGTGCATCGCGCCGGGCATCCGCGCCCGGTGTACATCGAAACGTATGGATACTGGCAGTAAGGGCTGTTGTACTTCAGGTAGTCGAGATTGCGCTCGTAGATTTCCGTGACGAACGGCAGCTTGTCGAGTTCTTCGTTGGTCAGCGAAGGGCGTTCGTCGTTGTGAGTGATCGAGCCATTGCGCTGGTAGCTGATACCAGTGATCTTCGACCAGTCCCGCCCTTCGGCGACCTCGACCATCGAGTAGTCGAACTCCTTGCGTCCGGCGATATCGATGGCGCTCGAAAGCTTGAGCGTCTCTTCGGGACGGGCAGTCGGATGGCCGCCGACGAAGGCGATGATCGCGTCGGGATTGGCGGATTTGATAGCTTCCGCGGTGCGGATGTCCTGCCGCAGCGATGGCGTCGAAGTGTGCAGAACGACCAGGTCGTAATGCCTGGCCTCTTCGATTGTGCGCGCCGGGTTATAACCGTGCGGCGGGGCATCGAGCAGCCGCGCCCCGGGAATCATCCCGGCGGGATAGGCAAGCCAGGTCGGGTACCAAAACGACCAGACCTCACGCGTGGCCTGGTAGCGCGAGCCGGCACCACCATCGAAGTCGTCGTAGGAGGGGGGATTCAGGAACAGCGTCTTCATCACATCCATAGGTTTTTCGGCCGACTCCCACAAGCCTGTCCGCTTGGTTAGTGCAGACTATACAGGCTAAAAACCAATGCTTCAAGCGGGAAAAATCAGGATACCAACAACCGGCCGGGGAGCTCAGGGCCGCTGCACCACTGGCGCATCCTCGGTCCCGCGCCCGAAGATGGGCGTGCCGGTCATCAGGAACGGTACGATACCGGTCAACCCGGCTAAGGCGGAGGTGGCGAACCATAGCAAGCCGAGCGCCACCGCGTCGCCATGGCTGACACCGGCCAGCCCGAGCAGCACCAGGTAAGTCGCCTCGCGCAGGCCGAGTCCATTGAGTGTAATCGGGATGCTGGCGAAGGCATTGGCAATCGGCATGCTGAGCAGGAAGACCAGCAGCGGAATCTTGAGGCCAAGTCCGAGCGCCAGGGTCCACTGCGCGATCGCCAAATCGATTTGCAAAACCAGCGATAGTCCGATCGCAGGCAACAGCCCGGTGGGATGGCCGAGGTAGGGTGCGATGGTTTCGGATAGAGCTTTGAGGCGGCCGTGCGTCGCGGCGAGAAAGCGATTGATAAGTGGCGCGCAAAAAAAACCGACGATCGTTGCGAACCCGATACCGAGGATTATCGCGAGCAAGGAGCGAGGCAATTCCGAAGCCATCGGGATCGCTGCGCAGGCCGCCAACCAGAAGAGCGCGAGCGTTCCCGTGCCGCGGTCCGCGACTACCGACGCCACCGCCGCGGCGACCCGATGGTTGCGCCGTCCCAGGTAGATCGCGCGCGCCGCGTCGCCGCCGATCAGACCCGGCACGAACAGGTTGGTGAACGATCCGATGAAGTAATAGCGAACGAAGCGCAGATAATAATCGCGGATGCCGACCAGACGGGCGAGCAGTTGCCAGCGCAGCGATGAGAGCAACAGACCACTGATATAAATCGCGAAGGCCGCGCAGAAGTATGCTAGTCGCTCGCGCGCGAAGAGAGTCGCGATAGTGCGCGGGTTGTAGCGCCATAGCAGCAGGCTGACCACTGCCAGCCCGAGTGCCGCGCGAATCGCGAAGCCGGTCCAGGCGCGGCCCGGGGCCGATGTGGCGGCGAGCTCGGCTTCAGCGTCCGGCTGCGGTATCTGCGGGTTTGCGGATAGCAATTTTCTTCCACTCCGAGCCGATCACGCTGAACCGGCCAAGCCTGCTTTGCAAGTGGTCCAAATCGGTCCGGTCGATCAGGACCACCACATCCCCGGGCGCTCGCCACAGCCGCAGCAGTGCCGGCTCACCGTAAAAGAACCACTGATCGGCATTCGGCGAGTGGGCTGCGCCGAAGGCGAGCTCGGTCTTGGCGCCAACCAGGATCACCCGGCGGCGGGTATAAAACGGCAGCGCCTGGACATAGCGCCGATAGCAGATTAGCCGTGCATTGGGCGCCTTCGCGGCGACCCTCGTGCATAATTCCGCAAAGGACCGCAGCGGCTCTGCCGCCAGCCGTCCGTAGCTTCCCGCCATCAACACCAGCGCGGTGCAGAGCACGAGGATCGCAAATTCAAAGCGGCCGGCCGCGCGGTTCGTCCAGAACGGAATCGAGGCAAGCACGCCGCCGGCCAGCGCTACGCTTGCGACGGCAGCGAGGGCAGGACGCGCCGCAACCAGGTATGGGTTCGCTGAAGCGGGCGTCAGGATCGCTACGGCCACCGCAGCCGCGCCAATCATTCCCAGAATCGGAGCCGCAGCGACGAGCCGCCACGGACGGCTCTCGATCGTGCGAACGATCGCGTCGCCGATCAGCACCGCCAGCGGGGGAAAGACCGGCAGCATGTATGGAATCAGCTTGGCACGAGCGAGCGAGAAAAAGACGAAGACTACCAGCGCCGTGATCAGACAGAAGCGATGGGCCGCATTCAACCGCAGCGCGCGCCAGTCCAGGAAGAGCGCCATCGCCGACCACGGTAACAATCCGGCCGCGATTACCGGTAGATAAAAATAGATCGGTTCGTTATGGCTGTAGCCACGCTGCAGAAAACGACGCAGATGCTCGCCGATAAAGTAGAAATCGAAAAACCCGGGCACCGTCAGGGTCATATAGATGAACCAGGGCGCCGCGATCGCGATAATCAGAGCAAGTCCCGCGACGACTTGAAACCGTCGCAGCGCGCCGCGAAGGTCGCGCTCCAACCATAGGAAGACTAGGGAGACGAGGGCCGGCAGGACGATTCCGATCGGTCCCTTCGTCAGCAACGCCAACGCGATTGCAACATAGGCGAGCCAGCACCATTGCCCGCCGTCGCGCCAATGCAGGAACAAAGCGAAGAATGCGACCGTGAGCATCGCAGTCAGCAGCATGTCGGTGTTTAGCACCTGGGCCATCACGACATAGAGCGGCGTGGTAGCGAGAATTGCGCCGGCGGCGATTCCGCAGCGGCGGCCGAAAACCATCGAAGCGAACAGCCAGGTGGCGAGCAATCCGAGCATCGCAGCGAGCGCCGGTGCGAGACGCGCGGCAAACTCGCTCAGCCCGAAGATCCGGAAGGAGAGGGCGGTGATCCAATAAAGCAGCGGGGGTTTCTCGACGTAGGGCACATAATTGAGGTGCGGCACGAGGAAATCGCGCAACGCGAGCATCTCGCGCGCGATTTCCGCGTAGCGCGCCTCGTCCGGCTCCCAAAGGCCGTAGCTGCCGAGATGGAAGCCGAAGAGCGCCGCCCCCAAAGCGGCGATCGCGGCGGCGCCGCCCACCGCAGACCATGGGCGATGGCGGCCGGTGGCGAAGTCACCGCCGGGCGCCATCGCCATGTCTCGCGCCGCGCCGCCCCGATATCCTTGGTCAGGCACGGCGCTCAAGTCTAACCTGAGCGCCGTGCCCGTCACAGCCTGCCTTTGATGATGTGCTCAGTAGTCCGCGAGGCCGCCGCCCTTGCGCTCATCGAAGGCGCCTTTCAATGTGCCATCAGGTGCAATCTGGATCGCATTGATGGCGCCGAAGAAACGTCTCACCTTGAGTTTGTAACCCATCCCCTGAAGTCCCTTAATCGTATCCGCCGGCATCGTTGATTCGACGAACACCACGTCCGGTGTCGCCTGTTCATGGATACGCGGCTCCGCAACCGCTTCCGGCGGCGCCAGATGGAAATCCAGAGCATTGAGACTGACCTGCAGCACGCCGGTGATTATCGTCGGGCCGCCCGACCCGCCCAGGGTCAGGACCGGACGGGCGCCAAGCGTCACGATGGTTGGCGTCATGCTCGAAAGCGGCCGCTTGCCGGGCGCGATCGCGTTAGCCTGGGCGCCAACGAGTCCATAGGCGTTGGGGACGCCGGGCGCTACGGCAAAATCGTCCATCTCGTTGTTGAGGATGATGCCTGCTCCCGGGACCATCAGTTTGGCGCCGAACACGGTGTTAATCGTGGTGGTCAGCGCGACCACGTTGCCATCGGCATCGACCACGCACAGGTTGGAAGTGCCGTGGTCGTGAGCGGCCTCGGCCGGGAGACGCTGCGGGTTACGATGCAAGGCACGATTGCGCACCTCATTGATATGAGCCGGCGAGAGCAGGGTTGCGAGCGGCACATGCACATAGGCAGGATCGCCATATTCCTCGCGATCAATGAAACCCTCGCGCATCACCTCGGTCAGACGAGCCAGATAGGGCGGCGAATCGAGCCCCAGGCCGGCCAGATGGCCCGGCTCGAGCATGCCGAGCATCTCCAGCACCACGCCACCCGACGACGGCGGCGGCATCGTATAGACCTCGTAGCCCTGGAATGAAAAATTGAGCGGATGGCGCCAGATCGGCTGGTATGCGGCGAGATCCTCAGCGCTGATGAGACCGCCACGCTCTTTCATGAAGCTTACTATCTGGGCGGCGACGGCCCCGCGATAAAAATCAGCAACCGGCTGATTGCCCATCTTTTTGAGGGTCGACGCCAACGCCCGGTTGACGAGTATTTGGCCGGCCCGAACCGGGGACCCGTCGGCGTTGAGGAATTCCGCACGCAGTCCCGGGTCGCCCGCGAGCTTCGGCGCCATGTGCGCGATCTCTTCCGCGAGATGCGGGCTGGCCGCGAAACCATCCTGTGCGAGATGGATCGCGGGAGCCGCGACCTCGGCGAACTTCATCGTACCGAAGCGTTTGAGCGCCGCGTCGATACCCGCCAGTTCGCCTGGCACCGCCACAGCCAGCGGGCCATTTTGCGCCAGTGCTTCATTAGGATGGCCGCCCTGAAGGAACATGTCGGCGTGGGCCCGTAGCGGTGCTCGCTCGCGGTAATCGAGTGCATAGAACTGCCCGGTGCGCGCCAGGTAGATCAACATGAAGCCGCCGCCGCCGA
>DATJRJ010000241.1:0-6906 GCA_035504735.1 Binataceae bacterium (SeqCode) | reverse complement strand
CAATCTCGCGGCTTGGGAACGTTACGTCACGGAAATCCTCGGGATGCAAATCTGCGAGCGCGGCCCGGACGGCACGCTCTATCTCCGCATGGATGACTATCACCATCGGATTTCAGTCCATCCCGATCCCATCGACGATTTGCGATTGCTCGGATGGGAAGTCGAAGACCATCGCGCGCTGGATGAACTTGCGGCGCAACTGGTCGAATGGGGCATCAACTTCGAGCACGGCACGCCGGCCGAGGCCGCCGATCGCGCAGTCTATCGGCTGATAAAGTTCAAGGACCCCAGCGGCATCCAGTCCGAAGCCTATTATGGACCGCTCAAGTACAACGCACCGTTCCAGTCACCGCGGGCAATTGCCGGATTTATGACCGGTGAGGATTACGGAATGGGCCACGTGGTAATCGCGGTCGACGACCTCGACAAGAGTGCGAGCTTCTATGAAAAGGCGCTCGGGATGCGCGTGACCGATATCGCGACGCCTTCCGATCAGCGCGCCCGGCGCATCGGCATCGACTCGCATATGATCTTTTTTCGCTGCAACCGACGCCATCATTCGATCGCCTTCGGCTCGGGGAGCTATACCAAGCGTCTTAACCACTTCCTGGTCCAGGTGCGCGACATCGACGACGTCGGCGTAACCTTCGATATCTGCGCCGATCGTGAACTGCCGCTGGTCTCTTCAATCGGGCGGCATGCCAACGATCTGATGATCTCGTTTTACATGAAGACGCCGTCGGGCTTCGGCTGCGAATTCGGTTACGGCGGGCGCGAGATCGACGATCGCACGTGGAAGGTGGTCATGAACCGGATGACCAGCCTGTGGGGTCATCGCACGATCAACGCGCTGTAGGTCACCCGCAGTGCAGTGATCTTTCGGATGCCGGTCGCCGTCGCCTTACATCAACAGAAGGGCATCCCGGAAAGCTGCTGAAAAACAACCTAATCCTGCCATTCCAGCAGTGAGGAACCGAGCGGCTGAGGACCTCTCACGAAACCCGGTTTGATGTCAGGCATGTCTATGAGGCTCGGGAGATAAGTAATCTCGCCGAACGGGCTGCCTATGGTAGTAACCGGTACGTTTGTCTCTTTCATGATATCGGCGAAGGCAAGCGTGCCGTTGAGCGCGCTGCCGTCGAGGAGTCCGAGCTCCTGCGCCCACATGCACATCCGGGTGAGAGAGACCCTAACCTGGTAGCTGCCGCCTTCGGTGGCTCTGCGATAGAGCGCCGCTGCGACTCCTGCTGCGCCTGCGTAGGCCGCAAGGTAGTCGGCGAAAATCACCTGCAGGGGCATGATTGGCGCGTCAACCGCTCCTTCAGAATCGACGTAGCCCGATACCGCCACCGCGATCATGTCGAAGCCCCGGAAGTTTGCCCACTCACCTTCGAAATCGAAGCAACGCAATTCGTGGGAAATGATTCCCGGTCTGCTGGTGGCAAGACGATGCGGCGAAATACCACGCTGGTCGAGGTTCAGATACGAGCAGGTGAAGACATCCGCCTTTTGAAGCAGGGCAAAGAAGCGGCGCATATCGGCTTCGCTGTCAAAGTCGCAATAAGCGGCACGCTTTCCGATATCGGTTTCCAAACGCCAATTCAAATGGTCGGGATAGTTCGGCCTAGAGAGGTGCAATACGTCCGCGCCGAACTCGGCGAGCGTGCGTGCTGTGATCGGTCCGCCGATGACGTGGGTGCAGTCAAGCACGCGAATGCCTTCCAACGGCTTGACGCAACCTTTGGGGAGGGGCACGGGATCGCTATCACCGATCTTTTCAATCTCGATTACCGGCTTGGCGGCCAGTCGGCGCCCGACCGGGTGGGCCTGCCATTCCGCAGCCGTGCGCACCACACCGATCGCCCCCGATTCATCACGGATGGCAGTTTCAAGTGCTTCGGCATCCCACTGCATGATGGCAGCCTCTGCGGCCCGCTGAGTGGGAGCGCACTTGAGGACTTTGAACATGGCGTCGCGCAGGCGTGGATAGAACAGCTCAATCTTGACGAACCGTCCGTCGCGAGTCGGATAGAATTCGCCGCTCAGGGGCGAATCAACCCCGACACCGGAGCCATAGTCGGTGAAGGGAAGTTGTCGACCATTTTGACGCATGAAGGCGATGCCATGGTGCTGATGCACGGCGTCGCGCACGTTGGTTCTCACGCTTTGGGGCTTGCCACCTCGGAGTTGCCAGAGCTCGCCGAGCGCCATGCCAAACGCCGCTTGAGATGCGGCCATCAGCTCACCGAAACGGTGCCGTGAAGCCAGAATGGGGTCTTTCCCCTGAATTGCTACGCTACCCTTATAGCGTGATTCGCGCAGCCCGATCGCAGCGAGAATCGTGTCCAGCGCCTGCTGCGAGGTTCTTACCTCAACGTTCGCCATGTTTTGAGTCCTTCGGTGACAGGAGAGCTAGGGCGTCGGCGGCAGCACGATCGGATAACGATTGATATCCTCGGGTTTCACGTTGAAGAACGGATCGCGCTGGTCCGTTACGATCGACGTGGCCGGCTCGCTATCTCGCCACGTGAACGAGCATCGCAGACAGTGCAGGATGCTCCACAGCACGTGGCCATCTTCCTTGCCCTGGTAGTTCGTCTCGATCTCGCTGCCGCGACATCGCGGGCATGCGTCCTGTTTCGCACTCATTGCGCGCTATCCTCCTGCAGCCGGCGAATCTGTCGCATCAGGACTTCGATGTGCTCCCCGGCCGGACGGTTAACGAGCTTCACATCCGGACCGACATTGTCGGGCGGCAAAAACGTGGTCGCGTCAATTATCAGGTGATGCCCCTTGCCCGAGACTTCCGCGGACGGATCGATCGGAATCATCGGCATGTTGGGGAGCAGGATGATATCGCTCGCGCGCGTGCGCACCGACAGCGCCCACATCACCTGGTTGAGATCGAAAGGATCGACGTCGTCATCGACCATGATCAGGTTCTTCAGGTACATCATCCCGTGCGGCGTGCCGAGCGCGCGCAAGGCAACCGATTTCGCAAAACCGCCGTAGCGGTTCTTGAGCGATATAATTCCGGTCATCCCGTGATGATAGAGTGCGTTGACGGCCTGCACTTCGGGAAACTGATCCTTGAGCACCGAATAGATCGGCACCGAGGTGCTGAGCCCGATCAGCGTGTCGTGCTCGGTCCATCCCTTGCCGATATAGATGCTCTCGAAGATCGGGTCGCGCCGATGAGACACCGCGGTCACTTTGAACACCGGTGCGCGGCGGACGCCGCTGTAGCTGCCGGGAAATTCGCCGAACGGCCCCTCCAGGACGCGTTCGCCGAGTATCAGCTCGGCCTCGATTACGATCTCGGTCTCGGCCAGGATGTCGAGTCCGTTGCGCGATTGCGTGAGCGTCATCGGCTGTCCCATCATCGCCGAGGCGTAGGCGAACTCGCTCTCGTCGTAGGCGAGCGGCGTCGCGGCGAACATCGCGATCGCCGGATGGTTCCCGAGCATCACCGCAATCCGGAACGGGCGCCGGTCTTTCTCCGCGATCAGGATCTGCCGTCCAATATCGTGCGACGGGATAGTCATTAAGGAGAACCGGTCGGGGCCATGCGGCTGGAGCCGGTAGATGCCGACGTTTTGCTTGTTGAAGTCCTCCGGATCGCGGGGGTCGCGGCTCACTACCGCCGCTTTGCCGATATAGAATCCGCCGTCGAACTCGTTGATGCGGGTCAGCGGGAGGATGTCGTAAAGGTTGACGTCCTTTTCGACCCGGACCTCGTGAACCGGAGCCTCTTCCGGTTTGATCCAGTTGAGCTCGGGCTTGGCGCCCTTGGCGCCCCAGCGGCGGGTCATCTCGAAGAACATTTCCTTGACGGTCGTGCCTTTGGGCCGACCGAGCAGGACCGCGATATTGGCCCAGCTCGCATGCACGCCGATCGCGAGGCGGCGGCCGGGATAGCCACGAATTTTATCGAAGATTAGTGCCGGACCGCCTTGCACGTCGTTGCTGGCAGCAACCGCGATATGGCGAATATCGGGCTCGGGCATCACCGCCTCGGGCCACGTAATGCACTGGTGGTTCTCGGCCAGGAACTGCAGGAAATCGCGCAACGAGCCGATGCGTCGCGGAGCTGTGGCGGCTGCCGCTATCGAGCTGGTTTGGACGCCATTGACGGCTTTTTCGATACTGGTACGGGCCGGAATTTCCTCCACGGGACGCTCCTCCCTAGACTCATCACCCGGCCGTGCGCGGCCTGGCTTGGAATCAATCTAGCCCGCGTCCGGCGTCACTGTCGAGCGCAAACCGGCGCGAGAGCCTTAACGCCTCCGACTCGCCTTGACACTCCGCTTTTCCTCTGGTCAAGTCAGAAAGCACCAAGAGTTTAAGGATATTTCGATGATTGCAAACCTGACCAAGATGGGTGACCACTATTCCGCCTTGCTGGAAGACGTCGAACTGACCCCGAAAATCAGGGAGATTCTTGCCGGGCTCGATCCTTCCGCACAGGAACATAAGCAGGCCATCTCGTTGCCACCGGAGTGCTACACCTCGGAGGAATGGTTCGAGTTCGAGAAACGCGCGGTCTTCGATCGGGATTGGGTCTGCGTCGCCCATACCGGGATGATTCCGAATCCGGGCGACTTCCAAACCATCAACATGAACAACGACCCGCTGATCGTGATGCGTGACCAACAGGGGGTCGTCAAAGTGATGTCCGCGGTATGCGCTCATCGTGGACGCGTGCTCTGCGAGGGCAGCGGCAACAACCTGGAAAAGCTGGTCTGCCCGCTTCATCATTGGACCTACAATCTCGACGGCGAACTGATTGGCGCGCCCGAGATGAACTCCGTGTTGCCGCTGGCGGAGCTCAAGAAGCAGGCCTTTCTGCCCATACTGCGCAGCGAAATCTGGCAGGGGTTCATCTTCGTCAATATGGACGGCCACGCGCGGCCGCTCGTGCCGCGGCTCAAACGGATTTCGAAAGAAATCGAAAATCATCATATGGGCGAGATGCTGGCGACGCCCACCTTCGAATTCCCGCCCTACGACTGGAACTGGAAATACATGCAGGAAAACGCCATCGAGCCGTACCATACCTGGTACCTGCATCGCGGCATTCACGATTTCGCCCCATCGCGGCTGGCTTCGTTTGACGAATGGGACACCGAGGATGACGCTGCGGTGTATCATCCGACCGGCTTCCTCGAGCTCGATCAGAACTTCAACATGAGCTTCAAGTGTCTCTTTCCAATCATCAAGACCCTGACCGAGAAAGAGCGCCGGCGCGTGATGTTCGTCACGGTGCCGCCGAATCTGTTCTTCGGCTGCGTGCCGGACGGCGTGTTCTACTACATCATCCGGCCCCAATCCGCGAATCGGATCGTGCTGCGGGTCGGCTTCCTGTATCCGGCGGAAACGCTCAGAGATCGCAACTTCGAGTATATCTTTAAGATGACGGTCGACGGCTTGTGCGCCTACAACGACCAGGACGTTGCTTCCAACGCGAGCGTGCACCTCGGGCTGAAATCGCGCTTCGCTCCGCGCAGCCGCTACGCACCGAAAGAAAAAACCCTGTCCCATATGAATCGCTGGCTGGTGCAGCGATACAAGTCTTACGCCGCCGCTCTCGAAGCCCGCGAGCGCGCGGCCGCGGCCGGCCGCTGAGCAGCGTGGAAGACCAAGAGAAAGTTTATGGAAAAAGTCTATGAGTGATGCGATCGGGGAACTGAAGGACCTGCTGCTGGAGATTCGCAGCGATCTGGGACGACTGAAGGATCTCGAATCGATCAAGAATCTGATCACCTCGTATGCCCGCGGATGCGACCGCGGCAACGACCCAACGTTGATTGCGCCGCTGTTCAGTTCGGACGGAACCTGGGAATGCGCCGGCTTCGGCACCTATCATGGCCGCGAGAATCTGGCTGCGGCGCTGAAAGGCATCGCCGGCGAGAAGATCTGGTGGTCGCTGCATTACATGATCTCGCCGCAAATCGAGCTCGATCCTTCGGGCACCAGCGCCACCACATTCTGGTATTTGTGGGAATCAGCCACGGTTCCCGATTCGGATACCAACGAAGCCGAGCCGCATTGGATCGGCGGAACCTACGATGCGGAGGTCGTCAAGCAGGACGGCCGCTGGTTGTTCCGCAAGATGATCCTTAAGCTCAATATCGCCAGTCCCTATGCGGCAGGCTGGGTGAAACAGCGCTTTCCAAAAGGCAACGACCATCAACCCTATTTCCGCGAGCTCGACCCGGACAGCTATTTCTGGTGCGCATGCGGCCGATCGAAGAATCAACCGTTCTGCGACGGATCGCATAAGGGCACCAGCCATCGTCCGGTCGAGCTGAACATCGAGCAGCCCCAGATGGTCGTGTTATGCGGATGCAAGCGGACCAGTACGCCGCCCTTCTGCGACGGCACGCATCTCAACCTGACGCTCGAAAAGAACGGCGGTTGAGCCGCATCGCGCGATCTCGATCGCGCTGGCGTCAAGCGTATGGCAACGAGGCTGAACTGTCCCGGCGACTTGCGCGAGTATATTGCTCGGCTTGAGGCTGTCGGCGAGTTGCGCCGAATTCATGCCGAGGTCGATTGGCGTTTCGAAGTGGGCGCGATGAGCCGCCTGGTATGCGAGCGGCGCGGCCCTGCCCCGCTGTTCGAAAACGTCAAAGACTATCCCGGCCAAAGCATCGCCGGCGTTCTGCTTGGCCCCAGCCGGCCCGATCTATTGGCCCGCGCCGCGGTCGCGATGGGCGCCGACAAAACTACTTCGCAGCTCGACTTGATCGAGATGGCGCGTGAGCGCTTCCGGTCCTCGATTCCGCCGGTTTCGATCGCCCGTGATGCGGCACCGTGCAAGCAGGTGATCATGGACCGCGAGGAAGCTGACCTGCTTCGCTTCCCGGTGCCATGGATCAAAGAGATCGACGGCGGCCGCTATGT
>DATJRJ010000240.1:0-4415 GCA_035504735.1 Binataceae bacterium (SeqCode) | reverse complement strand
CTCGCGCGCTGTGAGCCGTCTCTGGCGAGCCTTAAGTGTTTCGATTTCGCTCGCGGAAGTGATCAAGCTTCGGCTGCGATCGATTGCCTGCTTGATGGCTTCGAGAAGCGCGGCACTCTTCGCCGGCTTTTCCAGGAAATCAACCGCACCGCTTTTCATCGCAGCCACGCTGGCAGTGACATTGCCATGCCCGGTGATGAAAACCATCGAAAGGTGCGGCAGCCGCTCGTGCAAAATGCGTTGAAGTTCCAGGCCGTTGATTCCTGGCATGCGCAAGTCTGAGACCACGCAGGCAATCGATTCCAGGCTCGACGCCGCGAGAAATTCCTGTGCAGAGGCGAAGGCGCGAGCCTCGACTCCAGTGCCTTTCAGCATGCGCGCAAGCGATCTTCGAATCGATGCATCGTCATCGATGATCGCGATTTGCCTCTTGTCGGCGGCGTCCAAGTCTTCCACCTTTCGCTAATTCGATGAGGAATAGATCGGCAGGTCAATTCCAAATGTCATCCCGCGATCAGGGTTCGGTGATGCTGTCAGCCGGCCGCCATGCGACTCAACAATAGATCGCGAAATAGCCAGCCCCATACCCATGCCATCAGGCTTGGTAGTGAAAAAAGGATCGAAGATTCGCGGAAGAGCCTCGGCGTCGATTCCCCCTCCCGAGTCTCGCACCAGAATCTGCGCCGATCGTTCACTCACGGGAACCTTTACCACGACTTGCCGCGATCCATGCCCTGCACCCGCTACCGCTTCGAATGCATTGAGCACGAGATTGAGTACCGCCTGCTGCAACTGGACGCGATCGCCAAGAACGATCGCCGCCGCGGGCGCCAGATCGAGAGCAAATGAGACATTGCGCGTGAGGGCGTCGCTGCGGACGATTTTCGCGACCTCGCCGACGAGATGCCCGAGCTCGAGCTCGGTTTTTTTCAGTTCCTCGCCGCGGAAAAGCGAGCGCAAGCGCTTTATCACGTCGCTCGCGCGCGCGGCGTCTTCGATCATGTCCCCGATAGCGGCTCTGACTTCTCCGAGATCCGGATCATGTGTCGCGAGCAAGCTTTGAATCGCCTCGGCATTTTGCAGGATCGCGGCCAAAGGCTGATTCATTTCGTGCGCAACCGAGGCGGTCAATTCGCCCATCGGCGCAATCCGCGCTGCGCGGGTCAACTCGGCGCGCAGCTTCGCGGTTTCGACCGCAGCGCGCTTCCTTTCGAAGGCGTAGCCGAAAATCTCCGCCACGTGTTCGAGTTTTCTAACATTCTGGCGAGACCATGTTCGCTCGCGATAGAGGGCGCCGAATCCCATCGCCGCAACCACCGTACCGGCTACCCGTATCGGTACCATCACATTGGATTTCGGCCCATAGCGATGGAAGGTTTCTCGGTCGATCGCCGCTGCCTTTGGAAGGTGATCCGGACTCGACATCACGATCGTCTCGCCGGCCAGCATCTTTGTCTTAGTCCAGGGGAGCAGACTGTTGACGTCGATTGACTGGCTAACGAGTTCGTGTCCCTCGGGAGCCCAGCCATGAGTGATGACGGCGGAATTGTCGGAAGGATCGAACTCGGCGATGGTACTGCGATCAAGCCCGAGGGCAGAGACGATTTGTCTCAGCCAGTGATTGATCTCTTGGTCGATCTGTTCGAGCGGCGCGCGTACGAAAGCGCCGGACAGCTCAGCGACGAGTTTGTCCAAACTTCCGCTTGCCGCATCCCTGCGGGTCTGTGTTCGCTTCTTTGGGAGGCCGCCGCGGGTGCGCGCGGTCGACGCGGGTCGTCTCATGATAGGAACTCTCGTGGCTAGCGTCTCACCGAGCGCAATCCAGACGAGACGTAAACGCCGTGTATTCTCTACGAACCGATTCGCCAGGTCAAACCGTTACGTTGTCGAGGAAAGTCCGTGGACGTAACGTTTGGTTAACAAACTTCGCATGCGATGTTCCCAGGCTTGCCTGTTCTCGCGACGCTTCCCAACTGTACTCCATCGATGTTTCGCTAATTGCTTATTGCTCGAGGTTCGAGCGCGTGCGAGATAGCTTCGAGCAGCTGGCTTCGACTGAAGGGTTTGAAGAGCAGCGCGACCGCGTGAATCCGGGCGGCCATCGCCATGGTGGTGCGGTCGGTATGGCCGGTTACCAGAATCACGGGCATCAGCCGGTTGCTTGCGGCGAGTTTCTCGCAGAGTTCCACCCCGTTCATCTCCGGCAGGTGAAGATCGACGACGAAACAAGCGTTGGAAGTGGGCAGCTCGCTGTCCAGCAGCGCGCTTGGACGATCGAACGTCCGAACCGCGAAGCCTGCTCCCACTATTAACCGCCGCATCGAACGAAGCACGGAGGGATCGTCTTCGACGACGATTACCATCGGGCTGTTGTGCGGCGCCGATAAATTCAAATAGCCACCAGAAAACGCGATCGCTCCAGACTCCGGGTTCCTATTTCAGGTCACTACAAACCGGGGCTGCGCGAAATCGGACCTTGGTCTGATTCGTCGCACGATGTTCAAATCCGCCATCGGAGCTGTCTCATGTGAGACTTAGCGCGCGCGGCCTGTAACCGGATCGCATTCGATCAGTTCGCTGATCATCACCTGCGGATCGGATTGCGTGTAGTTGCGCCAGTCTTCCATCAGCTCGCGCGCAGCTTCTTCGATTCCAAACAGGCGGATGAATGCGTCGGCTTCGTCGCGCGTATGGAAATACAGCGAGTTGATCAGATGATACGGCGCGGTGAGGCCAGGCGGCGCGTAGGGATTGCGACAGGCCTCAACCTTGAACGGGCTCACGCCGCAATGTTTCTTCAGCAGCCGCAACCCCATCGGCAGATGAACCTCGTTCCAGTGTTTGAAGTTGAAAGTCGAGCCGGGTTTGTTCGGATACATTATCTCGATGCGATACATCGTGGTTTCTCACTGACTATTCGGCACGGACTTCCGAACGCGGCCAAACTACAGGATGGCGCTCGGGCTCGAGATCGAGCAGGTCGCCGTCGTGAAGGTTGCTCGGGCGCTGTGCCGGAGGGGCGAACTTGCGGAAGAAGTAGCGCACGTCGTCGCCGGCATATCGGAACGTAACTGCGCGCCGCGCGCGAGTCTCCGACGAATTGCCGCCCGCGCCGTGGAGGGTCCTCAGATGATGCACCACGAGGTCGCCCGGCCCAGGCGCGTAGGTCGCAATATCGAAATCGGACTCATGGCCTTCGATCGCGGGGATCGATTCGCCGGCGTCGTCGGGCGCGGTCGCATCGCTGATGAAATAGTTCACCTTGTAGATCTTGCCGGACTTGTGAGAACCACGCAGGTACTGAATCAATCCCTGCTCTGGAGTTTCACGATCGGCCGGCACGCGAATCGCGCAGACCTTGTTGCCCGAAATGTGATCATAACCCTGATCCTGATGCCAGGCGGTGCGCTCCATCGTGCCCGGCGGCTTGACCAACAATTGATCGTCGTACAGATAGAGCTTGCTCGACCCCATCAGCAGCGCGGCGATCTCTGGCACCGGAGAATCGATCGCCAGTTCGCGAATCAGCGGATGAATCTGCCAGGCGCTGGTGATCGACAGGAAATGTCCGCGGCTGGATTTTGGCCTAACGCGCTTGTCGAATGCGACCCGTCCGGCAAGTTGCCGCGGCGAACCCCATTCCGGCACACCCGGGGGCGGCGCGGCGGCGGACGAACCCGCCGCCAGCGCGAGACCGGTCAAATCGAGCACCTGATCGGCCTGTGCCGCCGGCGTTTCGCTGCGGCCGGCGAGGTCGTCGATGACGTTGCCGAGCTGCCGCGCCCATTCAACGTCGATTATATTCGGCAGGTAAACGACTCCGTCGCGCTCATAAGTCCGGAACTCTTCCTCAGTTATGGGGCGGAGCAGCTTCCGATTCACGATCGCCTCCTAATTCGATTTTGATCCCGCACAGAAATACTATTGCAAAGTGATATTCTATCGCAATTAATCGACGGGAACTTTCGCGGAAGTAAATAGTAAGCGGAGGAAATTGATGATGAGCGAATTGCCGCTCAAAGGGATCCGGGTAATCGATCTTGGACAGGTTTACGCCGGTCCCTATTGCACTTCTCAACTGGCCTACCTGGGCGCCGAGATAATCAAGATCGAACCTCCGGTATCGGGAGAGTACCTACGAATGCCGCAGTCGGCGGGCGGCGCCAGCTATGCGTTTCTGTTGCTGAATCCGAACAAGAAGTCGGTCGCGCTGAACCTGAAGCATCCCAACGGCCGCGAAATCCTGATGCGTCTGCTGGCGGACGCCGACGTGTTCGTCGAAAACTATACCGAAGGCGTGATGGAAAAGCTGGGGCTGGATTACGCGCAGCTCGCGCCGCGTTTTCCACGACTGATCTATGCTTCAGGTAAAGGTTACGGGTCTGACAGCAAGTGGTCGCAGCTCGGAGCTATGG
>DATJRJ010000239.1:0-50993 GCA_035504735.1 Binataceae bacterium (SeqCode) | reverse complement strand
TTGTGTTGCAATGGTGTCGGCGCCGGTGCCGAGTCACGAGCACGGTTGAAGACCGCAACGTCGGCGCCGCGAAAGCGATAGATTGACTGCTTCTCGTCGCCGACCATGAAGAGCTCGGGTTCGGGCGCTCCACCCTCGGTGAGCAGCGCGACGATTTCATCCTGGATGGGATCGACGTCCTGGTATTCGTCGACCAGCAGCGCCGAAAGCTCGCTGCGGTAGCGGCCGGCGATCGTGGGGTCGGCGCGCAACAGATTGCGGCATCGCACCAGCAGGTCGTCGAAAGTAGCGACGTTCTCGGCGCGCCGGCGGGCGTCGAGATGGACGGCGAGCTCGGAAATCAGCTCGGCGGTTGTGCGCGTCACGCCCGCGGCGCGCCCTGCGCCGTAAGCGTCGCGAAGCTGCTCGATCGCGCCGCCCTCATTTTTGATGCCGGCGATTGCCTGGACGGTTTCCTTAATGATCTTGTTCTGCGCGGCGGGGAGCAGCGCTTTGAGCACATCAAGCATCGCGAATTGCTCGAAATCCGATTCGGCGTCAATCGCCGCGATCGCGGGTCGCAGTTCGGGCCATTGTGCACATAGCTTTTCGAGCTGATCCCCGGCCTTGCCGGGAATTCCCGCGATCCGGGTAAGCTCGTCGACCAATTTGACCACGATTGCTGCGCGATCCGGGACCTCGGCGCCGCACGCTTCGAGCCGGGCGGCGGTAGCGGCAGCTTTATCGATAAGCCAGGAGGGTGGATAACCGAGACGCTCGAGGTCGCGCACCAGGCGTATCGCGATCGCCACCGCGCCCTCGCGCCAGGCTCCTCCCGAGAGACCGCGCGCGCGAACCAGCCGGCGGGCGGCGGGATTTTTGCGGCGGACGAAGTCGACCAGCATGGCGCGGCATTCGTGTTCGATAAAAGTAGTGCTCTCGGGTTCGTCGAGAATCTCGAAGCCGGGATTGAGGCCGGCTTCGAACGGGTACTCGCGCAGAATCCGGCCGCAGAAGGCATGAATGGTCGAGAGGCGCGCGAGGCCGAGACTGCGCCGGGCGCGGACCAGGCGCATGCGCCGCGGCACGTTGCTTTCGTCCGCGATTCGCGCGTCGAGCACCTCGGCGATTCGGCGGCGCATATCGGCCGCCGCCTTCTCTGTATAGGTTATCGCCGCGATTGCTTCAGGAGCCATCGCTGCGCGGCCTTCGATATCGCCCGCGAGCAGCGCGACGAAGCGCTGCGCCAGCACCTCGGTTTTGCCCGAACCGGCCGAAGCGCGCACGATCACGCTGCCGGCCCCATAGATTGCGCGGCGCTGCTCGTCGCTCAGCTCAACGCGGGCCATCGCTCACGCGCCCCTGCGCTGGTGGTAACGGCAGACCGGGCGATAGGGACACCAATCGTCGCACTTGCGCGGATCGACGTCGAAGCGGCCGGCGATCGCGTCACCGGCAAGTGCCACGATTCGATCGGGCACCGAATCGACGGTGTGCGCGCGCGCGGCCAGATCGGGATCGATCAGCTTGGCGGGAATCTCGTGAACGTTTTCGAACCGGCGGCTGCGCAACACCAGGTAGCCCGCTTCGAGTTTCGGATCGGGACCGAGTTGCGCACGAAACTCCTGCAGCGCGCCCATCAGATAGATCGGCAACTGGAAAGCGATACGGCCGAACTCCAGGCCCTTCGGGTCGGCTAGTTTGGCGTACGTTTTAGCGCTGCGGGCGCGCTTGTAGTCGAGCACCCGGATTGCTTCGATGCGGCCGGCGCGGCGATAAAGCTCGAGGCGGTCGATTCTGCCGCGCAATGTGAGGTCCGATCCGCCGGGTTGGCCGTGCAGCACGAAACTGAAATCATGCTCGGAGCGGATCTCGACGCCGGGGGAGGTACCCCGCACCTGCAAGTCGAATTCGTGCGCGCGCTCGACGATACGTTCGACGGTTTCCCATTCAAGATCGAAGAAACCGAGATCGCGCGCCATTGCGCGTTGTTCGACACGGATCCGTTCGAGCAGCGCTTTGAACGCGGAAGCGCCGGCCCCGGGATCGATTTCGCCGACCATGCGGCGGAGGACTTCGTGCACCAGGCTGCCCGATTCGAGTGCGCTCAGCTCGTAATCCGGTTCGTCATCGTCGCGCAGCCGGAGGATGCGCCCGGCGAAGAATTTGAAGCCGCACGCCGCGAGTTCATCGAGGCGCGAGGCGCTCCATCCGGGGCGATCGGCCAGGAGCATCCGCCGCAGGCCTTCCGGCGGAGTGACGCGGCCGTCGAATGGTCCCGCGGTCGCGAACTTGCCTTGGTCGGGCCGATACTGCTCTCTGGCGAAGTCTTGGCGCACCGGCATTGCGAGCCACGCTTCGCGATCGCGCTCGACCCGCGAACGGGTGATGATCGAATCGCGCGCGCCACGATCGATGACTTGCTCGGCGGCCGGACCATCGAGCAAACGATCGAGCGCAGCACGGGCGAGAAATTCTTCACGCGCATAACAATCATCGGCGAGCGGAATAAGGCTTTCGGCGGGAATTGTGGTGACGAGATCGTCAGCGCCGCCGAGCACCCTCAGAACTTCGTCCACGAACGGCGAGCGCACCAAAGGATTGGTTTCGGCGGCGGGAAAGGTGAGCACCGCGCGGCGCGCGGGCATCGAAAGCGCCAGAAAGAACAGGAAGGCGTCCTCAGCATTGCGATCGCTACGGCTGCGCAAAATTTTGCCCAGCGCGGAGGGCGCGCGCGCTCCGAAGCGTTTGCGCAGCGCGTCGCGCAGGGCGGGATTCATCGCGCGGATGACTGCGTCGGTGAGGATCGGATCTTCGCCGTGATAGGTGGGGAACGTGCCGTCATCGAGGCCCACCACGAAAACCAGATCGAAGTCGAGTCCGCGCGCGTCGAGCACCGGCATTGCGCGCACGCCGCCGGGATCACCATCCGCTTCGGGAGCGGGCGCAGCGGTCAGCGCGGCTTCGAGCACGGCGGCGAAATCTAGGGTCGTCAGCGCGCCAGCGCCAATTCCGCGTGCAGCGAGCGCCGCGGACTCATCGAGGATGGCGCGGAGCGCGTTCCAGGAGCGGCCGGCGTCGTCCAGATATTCACCGCGGGCCGGGTCGAAGCCTAGCGCCACGAGCGCGGCCTCCAAGCGCGCGAGATGCTCGGCAAGGGTTCCGGGTTCAGCCAGCGGCGCGAGCGCCGCCATCAGGCGCTCGAGCGCAGGCGCGGCGCGATCGAGCCGCCGATGCGCTGACTCGAGCCGCTCGCGCTCCTCAGCGGAAGCGGCTGCGTCGAGCGCGGATGTCAGCGCCTGGCGGCGAGCGTCGAGACAATCGGCCAACGGCAGAGCGCCCGCATCGATATAGCCGAGTTCGTCGAGCAGGCGGGCGGCCGGATACGAACGAAGATCGAGATGCGGTGAACGGAGGAGCGCGGCGAGAGCAGCGCGCGGATAGCCGTCGAGCGGGGCCCGGACCAGGCCCGCCAGCAGGCGCGCGGCGGGCGCCGCCATCAGCGGTCCGCTGTGAAAGACGCTCAGCGGGATGCGGTAGCGGCGGAAGACGGCGCGCAGGTGATCGGTGTAGGGCGCGAGGTCGCGCGCCACGACCGCGATGCGCGCGGGTGGAATTCCATCGTCGGCCTCCAGTTGCCGGCGAATCGCGCGGGCTGCATACTCGACCTCGCCCAGACGCGAGGGCGCCTGCACGATCGCCAGTGTCGCGTCGTGCGGCGGCGGCTCTGCGAGCGGTTCCGAGAACAGGTGCTCGAGCACGAAGCCGAGCGCGCCGGGCCGGCCGTCACGCCTGACGAAATCGGGCAGCACCTGGTCGGCGATCGATTCCTCGGCAACGAACCGGTTCCAGGTGAGATCGGCGAAGCGCGTCGCGTCAATGCCGCGGGCACTCGCCTGGATGGTTACGATGGCGTCGCCGATGATGCGCGTCAGCGCCGTGACGATCATGAACTGCAGGATGCTGAAGTCGTAGATCTCCGCAACCATCAGCCGCGTGACGCCGTCGAGCAGGGCAGGGCGCGCATCGCGCCCCTCGGCCGCGTGCAGCATCCGCAGCACGGCATCCTCGCGATCGTGCGTGTCGGCGAGGCGATTACGTTCGAGGATGTTCTCATAAGCGGCGAAGATCGTGACGACGGCGTCGAGACGCCCGCGATTCTTTAGCCTCGCCGAAGCCTCCGTCAGGTCGCCAGGGTTGAGAGCAGCACTCTTGAACTGGCGGATGAGACCGTGGATATGATCGACCAGTCCCGGAACCGGAGCGAGCCCGTTGCCGGCCGAGGCGCGCATCGCTTCCTCGACGATCAGCCGCTCGCCGCCCGCCTCGATCGCGGCGCGGCCATCACGGCATTCGCGCCACAGCCGGCGGATGAGTTGCGGAAAGGTGACGACGCGATAGTCCCATTCGCAGACGCTCGGGCTCGCGCGCCTGAGAATATCTTCGACCTTGTGCGCGGTCGGATAGATCGCCAATGTGCGGTCCATGTGATCGGGAATTGATCTTAGCCCCGCGCGAGCGGCATTGCTGCCTCGCCGACGGCGGCAAATACACAGCCGTTAAGCGGCAGCTAAACCGTGATGACGATCTGCTCGAGGTGCGGCGCGGCGCCCGGGGTGAACGAGACCCAGGCCGCCGAGCCGGCTTGAGCATTGGAGTAAAGCGGCGCGGGCGTGCCGCAATAGGCGGCGCGCGTGGTGGCCTGCGAGACATCGCTGAAGATGTGGACGTGGCCGAGCGCGACATAATGGTAGGCGCTGGCCGCGATCTCGGCCGCGGTGATCTGCGAGGAGCGCTCGCTGCCCTGGTCCTCGGTGAAGAGCCCATGCGCGAGCGCGATATTCCAGCGCTCCGGCGCGGGCGCAGGCATCCCGGCCAGCGGCCGGTAGCTGGGCGAATGGTCGACCAGGGCGCGACCCCAAATATGTGCAGCGAGTTCAGGGAAATCGATCGCGCGGCCCTCAGGTTCAAGTATCAGATGAAGATTTCCCGGAAGCCGCGCCGCCGCGAGCGCTGCGTAAATCGAATGGTCATCGTGCGCGTCATGGTTGCCCGGCACCATCACGACTTCCATCCGCGCCCGTCCGATCTCGCCGAGTGCGAAGTCGAGCGCCTCGTCAGCGATGCGGCTTGAATCGAACAGGTCGCCGACTATCAGGAGCAGGCCGGCATCGCGCTCGTTAGCGATCGAAATGACCCGGCTGAACGCGCCGCGCAGCCGCCGGCGCATCAACTCGCCGTTGGGACCAGCCCCAACGCTATCGCTCTCGAGATGCACGTCGGAAGTATGCAGTAGTTTGAGCGGCCGCATCTTAAAGTCGCAATCCCGGGGCTCAGGCTGGAATGAAAATGACCGCGAGTCGCAGTGCCGAAAACCTGTATTGACTCCCAACCCGGCAGCCGATAGTTCGAGTCTACCGGCTCTTCGCGCGCCCGGCCAGACTGACGATGCAGCGCGAAGTTCGCCGTGGAGGTCCCTGGGCTCCGTGATAATCGTGATGAAAGCGCAAGCGGGCGAGAACGAGATTCGGCAGATCGTCCGGATGGTCGAGGAGCTCGACTATCGCGCCCACGTGATTCGCGGTATCGAGCGTACGGTGGTGGCCTGCGTCGGCGACGAGCGGGGCGAAGTTCATCAGTTGCAGCATCTCGAGTCCGTGGCGGGCGTCGAGCGCGTGATGCCGGTGCTGCGATCGTTCAAGCTCGCGAGCCGCGAGGTGCGGCCCGAGGGCTCACGGATTCGCGTCAACGGGGTCGAGATCGGCGGCCCGCGGCTGACCGTTATTGCGGGGCCTTGCGCGGTTGAGAGCGCAGAACAAGTCGAGAGCGCTGCCGAGGCCGTCAAACGGGCCGGCGCACATCTGCTCCGCGGCGGAGCTTTCAAGCCGCGCACCTCGCCCTATTCGTTCCAAGGGATGGAGGACGAGGGCCTCAAGCTGCTCGAGCATGCGGGGCGCAAGGCCGGGCTGCCGGTCGTTACTGAAATCATGGACCCGCACGATATCGAGCTGGTCGTCGGACACGCGGCCATGCTGCAGGTCGGCGCGCGCAACGCGCAAAACTTTTCGCTGCTGCGCCGGCTCGGAAAGATCAACAAGCCGGTGCTGCTCAAGCGCGGGATGTCGACGCGTCTCGAAGAGTTCGTGATGGCCGCCGAATACATCTTATCTGAAGGTAATCCCGACGTGGTGCTATGCGAGCGCGGGATTCGCACCTTCGAGACCGCCACTCGCAACACGCTCGACCTCACGGCGGTTCCGCTGCTCAAGGAATGGACGCATCTGCCGGTGGTGGTCGATCCCAGCCACGGCACCGGCATCTGGTCGCTGGTGATGCCGATGGCTCTGGCGGCGGTCGCGGCCGGTGCCGACGGTCTGCTGATCGAAGTCCATCCGTGGCCCGAAAAGGCGCTCTCCGACGGTCCGCAGCAGCTCAAGCCGCGGCGATTCGCCGAGTTGATGGCGGCACTCAAGCCGGTCGCGGAAGCCGTCGGCCGCTCGCTGTAGACATCGCTATCGCGCAGAGCGCGATTTCCCGCGATGCTCATGGTAGGCTCGTCGCAGCAGGTGAGCGCGAATCCAATCAAGCCTCCGGCCCTGATAGCGGGCGATATGGTCGGTGTGGTCGCATCCGCGGCCGCCGTGGAGCGCGAGTATCTCGAACGGGGCGTAAACGCGCTGTCGGCGCTGGGCTACCGGGTCAAGGTTTCGCAACGGGCGCTGGCGCGGGCCGGCATCCTGGCGGGCAGCGATCGCGAGCGGGCCGATGAACTCAGGAGCTTTTTCGCTGATCCCGAGGTGAAAGCGATTTTCGGCGCGCGCGGCGGTTATGGATGCGGTCGACTGCTGCCGCTGCTCGATTTCGCCGCGCTCGCGCGCACGCCCAAGGCCTTCATCGGGTTTTCCGATGCGACGTTTATCCTCAACGCGCTGGTCGCACGCAGCCGAATGGTTTGCTTTCATGGTCCGATGGTCGCGATGGATTTCGCGCATGGACTGGCGCCGCGGTCGCTCGACCATCTACGCGGTCTGCTGAGCGGCGAATTGCGGAGCTTTGCGCTCGAGGCGCGCGAGGTGCTGCGGCCGGGTGCCGGCCGCGGTGAACTGGTCGGGGGTTGTCTGTCGGTGGTCACGGCGATGCTGGCGACGCCGTACGTCCCGGATTTCACTGGCCGGGTACTGTTCCTGGAAGATACCGGCGAGAAGGCCTATCGGATCGATCGGATGCTGGTGCAACTTAAGCAGGCCGGGGTGTTCGATCGCGTGGCCGGGGTAATCTTCGGCGCGCTGCGCGCGCCTGCCGACAGCGCGGCCGAGCAGCGCATGACGATTGAGTTCGTCCGCGAGCAGACGCGCGAGCTGCGCTGTCCGGTATTATTTGGGATCGAGGCGGGCCACGGCAGCGAGAATCTCACCTTGCCGTTCGGCCTGAGCGTAGAGATTGACGGCGAGCGCGGCCGAATGGTGGTCGCGGAACCCGCGGTGGCGGCTGGCGAGCGAGGCTGAGATGGCATGGGCGGAGGTCGAGCGGGCATTCACGGAGGCGATCGATCAGCGCGTCATCCCGGGTGCCGTTGTGATCGCGCGGCGCGCCGGCGAAATCGTTTACCAGGGCGCCTTCGGTTATCGCACGCTGATTCCGGCTCCGCAGCCGCTACGGCTCGACACAGTTTTCGATCTCTCGTCGCTGACCAAACCGCTCGCAACTACCATCATCGTGATGATGCTGGTGCGCGAGGGCAAGCTGCGTCTCGACGAGCGGGTGACGCGGTTTTTTCACAATTTCGGCGTGCACGGCAAGGGCGGCATCACCTTTCGCCACCTGCTCGCGCACTGTTCGGGGCTGGCGAGCTGGCGGCCATACTTTCAGCAGTTGGCGGAGATCGAAAAGGGCGGCAAGGTCAATTTCATGGCGAGCCACGGCGCCAAGGAGTTTGTCTACGAGCAAATCCATCGCGAGAAACCGGAGGCGCCGCCTGCAACGAGGATGATCTATTCGGATCTGAATTTCATGTTGCTCGGTGAAACCGTCGAGCGGATCGCGGGCACCGGGCTCAATCGCGTCTGCCGCGAGAAAATCTACCGCCCGCTCAAACTCAACTCGACCGACTTTATCGACATCTCGATGGTACGCTCGCGCCGCCTCGAACCGGTCGCCGAAATGTTTGCCGCCACCGAAATCTGCCCATCGCGCAAACGCCTGCTGGTCGGCGAGGTCCACGACGACAACGCGTTCGCGATGGGCGGGGTCGCCGGCCATGCGGGGCTGTTCGCGCCCGCACGTGACGTCGACCTGATCGCCGCAGAGCTGATGGCAAGTTGGGCGGGCCGCTCCGAACTCATCCCGCAGGAGGTGATGCGCGAGTTCTGGCGCCGCGACACGAACGTAGCGGGTTCCACCTGGGCGTTGGGCTGGGACACGCCGTCGGCGCAGCACTCGAGCTCGGGCCGTCACTTTTCTCCGCAGGCCGTGGGCCATCTCGGCTTCACCGGCACTTCGCTCTGGATCGAGCCGGCGCGTGCGATCTCGATTACGCTGCTCACCAACCGGGTCCATCCGCGCCGCGATAACCAGGGAATCCGCGAATTCCGACCGCGGATTCACGATCTCATCATGGAATCGATGGACGCGGCCTGAGCCGCGCGAATTGGCGATGGAAGCGACGCGAGCGCATCCTGACGCCTCCTCCGCCACGGCGGTCAAAGACCCGGTGTGCGGCATGGCAGTCGACCCGGCCGCGACGAAACATCGGGCGGACTATCGCCAGGCGACCTATAGTTTTTGCTCCGCCGGATGCCGCAAGCGATTCGAATCGAACCCGGAAAAATATCTGCATCCCGAGCCTGAGACGGCAGCACGCAAGCCCGTGCCGCCGGGCGTCATTTATACCTGCCCTATGCATCCGGAGATTCGGCGCGATGCTCCGGGTGCCTGCCCGATCTGCGGAATGGCGCTCGAACCGCTCGAACCGCAGGCTGACGCGGGCGTCGATCCCGAGCTGGTCGATATGACTCGGCGTTTCTGGATAAGCGCGCTGCTCGCGATTCCCGTGCTTTTGCTCGAGATGTCGGACATCGTCCCCAGCCTACCAGTGCAGCGTGCTTTGGGAGCGAACGTCATTCCATGGATCGAGTTCGTCCTGGCCACGCCGGTGGTGCTGTGGGGTGCCGGCCCGTTCTTCGTCCGGGGATGGCGTTCGATCGTGAGTCGCCATCTCAACATGTTTACCCTGATCTCGCTCGGCGTCGGTATCGCCTATCTTTACAGCCTCTGGGCGCTGTTCTTTCCCGGGACCTTTCCGTCCACGTTAACCGGCGCGGGCGGGATGCCACCGACCTATTTCGAGGCCGCCGCGATTATCACCACCCTCGTGCTGCTGGGGCAGGTGCTTGAGCTGCGCGCGCGGAGCAGGACCTCGGGCGCAATTCGCGCCTTACTCGGACTGGCGCCGCGGAGCGCACGACTGCTTGAGAGCGACGGCGTCGAACGCGACGTCGATCTCGATCGCGTCGCGGCGGGCGATCGATTGCGAGTGCGGCCGGGCGAAAAGGTGCCGGTCGATGGCGTTGTGATCGAAGGGGCGAGTGCCGTGGACGAAGCGATGGTTACGGGCGAGCCGATGCCGGTTGCAAAGCGAGGGGGCGACCGTTTGATTGGCGCCACGGTCAACGGCACTGGCAGTTTCGTGATGCGTGCGGAGCGGGTCGGCGCCGACACAGTCCTTCAGCAGATCGTACGCATGGTCGCCGATGCACAGCGCAGCCGTGCACCGATTCAGCGTCTGGCCGACGTGGTGGCCGGCTATTTCGTCCCGGCGGTGATGCTGGCGGCTGCGATCGCCTTCGTGGCCTGGTTTTTCATCGGCCCGGCCCCATTGCTGCCGCATGCGCTGGTTGCGGCCGTTTCGGTGCTGATAATCGCCTGTCCATGCGCGCTCGGCCTTGCGACCCCGATGTCCATTATGGTCGGAATCGGACGCGGCGCTGCCGAAGGTGTCCTGATAAGAAACGCGGAAGCACTCGAAACGCTCGAAAAAGTCGACACGCTGGTGATCGATAAAACCGGGACGCTGACTGAGGGTCGGCCCCGCCTGGTGCGGCTCGTCGCGCTGCCCGGAATCGACGAACAGGAACTTCTGCGGCTCGCAGCCAGCGTCGAGCGTAGCAGTGAGCATCCGCTGGCCGGGGCAATCGTCGCGGCGGCGCGCGAACGAGGTGTCACGCTCGCCGACCCGCGTGAGTTCCAGGCGCTGGCCGGAATGGGGGTCGTCGCCAATATTGATGGGCGCCGCGTCGCGGTCGGTGGCGAGCGCCTGTTCGGTCAGAACGCCGACCCAACCCGAGAGCTCGCGGAGCAGGCCGCGACGATACGTGCCGAGGGGCAAACGGTAATGTTCGTAGCGCTCGACGATCGGCCGGCCGGAATGCTGGGGGTGGCCGACCCTATCAAGGAGTCATCGATCGAGGCCGTCAAAATGCTCCGTGCGAGCGGCGTACGAATCGTGATGCTCACCGGCGACAATCGCCGCAGCGCCGAAGCGGTCGCGCGGCGGCTCGGCATCGACGAGGTCGAAGCCGAGGTGATGCCGGCCGACAAGGCCAGCGTCGTGAAGCGGCTGCAGGGCGAGGGGCGGGTGGTCGCGATGGCCGGCGATGGTATCAATGATGCGCCGGCGCTCGCCCAGGCACAGGTCGGAATCGCGATGGGCAGCGGCACCGATGTCGCGATCGAGAGCGCCGGAATCACATTGATGCGTGGCGATCTGAGAGGCATCCTCAAAGCTTTGCGGCTCTCGCGCGCGACCATGCGCAACATCCGTCAAAACCTGTTCTTCGCTTTCATCTACAATGTCCTCGGAGTTCCGATCGCGGCGGGCGTTCTCTACCCGGTGAGCGGACTGATGTTGAATCCGATGATCGCCAGCGCGGCGATGAGCGCCAGTTCGGTGTCGGTAGTCACTAACGCCCTCAGGCTCAGACACGTCGAATTATGAAACCGCTCACGTGGAGAGTCAGATGAGCCACCCGCTCCCGGCAGAGTCGGCGGCGCGGATCGCGCGGGTGCCGGTTGCTGTCCATCACGTCCATCTGCTGGGTATCGGTGGCACCGCGATGGCGGCGCTGGCCGGGATGTTCATCGCGCGCGGTTTTCGGGTGACCGGTTCGGATGGTCCGGTTTACGAGCCGACCGCCTCGCTGCTGGCGCGGATGCATGTGCGGGTGTCGCCGTTCGGGGCGCAGAATCTTTTTCCGGCACCTGATCTGATAATCGTCGGCAACGTCGTCACGCGCATCAATGAAGAGGCGGAGGCGCTGCTCCAATCGGCCGTTCCATATCTCTCGATGCCTGAGGCGCTCGCGCATTTCTTTTTGCGCGATCGGCAAGTCCTGATGGTGACCGGCACGCATGGTAAGACCACGTCGACCGCGATGATGGCCCATGTGCTGGATGCGGCCGGGCGCGATCCCTCGATGCTGGTGGGCGGGCTGGCGCGGGATTTTGCCTCGAACTACCGGCTCGGCTCGGGGCCACATTTCGTGATCGAGGGGGACGAATATGACACCGCGTTTTTCGACAAGGGACCGAAATTTCTTCATTACGGCGCCGAAGGTGCGATCATCACTGCGGTTGAATTCGACCATGCCGACATCTATCGCGACCTCGATCACGTAAAGGCTTCTTTCCAGGCGCTGGCTGGGCAAATGGATTCGCACGGTTGGCTGGTAGTGTCGGCCGACTCGCGCGACGCGCTGGAAGCGAGCGCCGCCGGCTCGGCGCGCCGCGTGACCTTTGGCTTGAATGCCGGCGACTTCCGCGCCGAGGGAATTCGGATTGACGCTGATGGCGCGCACTTCACGGTCACCTATCGCGGAAAACCGGTGAGTAGTGAAATCTTTCAGCGCATCAACGGCCGGATGAACATCGCCAACGCGCTCGGCGTCTACGTCCTGCTGCGGGAGTTCGAAATTCCGGGTGAAGAGATCGAACGCGGCCTGGCAACCTTCGGTGGCGTGGCGCGCCGCCAGGAAATCGTGGGCGAGGCCGGCGGCGTGACGGTAATCGATGATTTCGCTCATCATCCGACCGCGATTCGGGTCACGCTGGAGGCGATCGCTGAGCGTTTTGCCGGTCGGCGCATACTCGCAGCGTTCGAACCGAGATCTAACACCTCGCGTCGCAATGTCTTTCAGGACGGGTTCGCGAGCGCCTTCGATCGCGCTACGCGCGTCTACCTGGCACCGGTTTATTTCAAGGACAACGACCCGCTGCCGGCGGCAGAGCGCCTGTCGATTGTGACGCTCGCTTCGATGGTCGGTGCACGAGGGCCCGCGGCGATAACCTGCGCGTCGAACGACGAATTGCTGAGCGCGATGCTCAGCGAGGCTCGGGCCGGCGATGTGGTGCTGTTCATGTCGAACGGCGCTTTCGAACGCTTGCCACGCCGCTTTCTCGAAGCGTTGAACGCGCGCGTCGCGAACAAGCCCGACGCATAGACGAGAATAATCTAATAGCCGAGGGTCCAGTCGATCTCGTTCAGCATCGGCTGTCCGCTGATAAAACGGCGCAGGTTTTGCGCGAACAGCTCGCAGGCAAGATCCAAATAACCTCGAAATGGCCCTGCCATATGAGGCGTCATGATGACCTCTTCCATGTCCCATAGCGGATTCTCGATGGGCAGCGGTTCGCGCTCGAAAACGTCGAGCCCCGCGCCGGCGATACGCTTGTCCTGGAGTGCCTGGATCAGCGCCGGCTCATCGACCAGCGCCCCGCGCCCGACGTTGACAAAGAACGCGTTAGGCTTCATGACGGCGAATTCCTTCGCGCCGATAAAATGCCGGGTCGCGGCCGTCAGGGGTAGTAGCATGACCACGAAATCCGATTCCCGGAGCAGGGCCTCTCTCTCCTCGGGACCGAAGATGCGGCGCGGGATGCGGCCCTCGGGGTCGCCGACGATGCCCGCCGGAGACCATCCGGCATCGCGCAGCACCTTGGGGTCGCGCTTCAAGGCGAGCACCTCCATCCCAAGCGCCTGCGCGATCCGCGCCAGTTCCCGCCCGATCGAGCCGTAACCAATAATCCCGACTGTCTTGCCCCGCAGCGTGTCCGCGGTCTTCATAAACTCGGGCGCCGGGAGCCATTGATGGCGATATTGGGCGCGGCTGGTGGCATGCAACCGATGCACATGCATCAGCATCATCGTGATCGCAAACTCGGCGAGCGATGCGGCGTGCACTCCGCTGGTGGTCGTAATCCGCAGCTTGCCGCTGCCCGCTGGCCCTTTCATCATGTGGTCGGCGCCCGCACTGATGAGCTGAATCCACTTGAGCGCGGGGGCGGCCTGCAGCAGATCTTCGGGTACGAAGAAGGTGAACAGGACGTCGCATCCGCCGCGTATCAGGTCGAGCACATTTGCGCCCGAGATACATTGTCGATCGACCAGTTGCGAGTCGGGAGCGGCGTCGAGGAGCGTTTTGCGCTGTCGCTCATTTAATGAGAAAGCCGAGGCAATGTTCATATTGATGGTATTTCGCACGGACCTGCGCCGGCTTCAAGCGCAGAGCACGGCTTGAGCCGCGCGCGGCCACTGCCTATCATCGCAAAGGAGGTACCGATAGGTTTCGAGAGCGACCGGCGGATGCGATTCCTCTCACTGCTTCTACCGCTGACAGCGGCGATCCTGATGATCTGCGGCCCGGAGGCGGTCGCTCAGACTGCGCCGGCGAATCAATCTTTTTCGGCGCCGGCTGGACCATCTGCGAATCTGCCACCGGCTCCACCTCCGGCAACGGATGACAGGACGCTCGAGGTCGCACCCCGGATCATACCGGTCGTCCCGCCGTCGACCGATCAGACTGAGCCGTCCGAACAGGAGGGTGCCGATAATTCCAGCGGTACGCCATTGTCGCTGGCTCCCGCGGCCCACGGCCGTCCCTACCTCGGCGTTTCTGTGCAGCCCGCGCTGGTCAGATTTCATCGGCAGGAAATTCATGGCCTCGAGATAATTGGAGTCGATAAAGGCAGCCCTGCCGATCACGCGGGACTGACCGCGCCGACCGGGATGACGACGGTTGGCGCGACCGGTGAGACGGCGGCATTCTTTCTCGGTCCAGTGGGCGAGTTGATGTCACCACTGTTGGCGCATTCCGGGCAGTTGGGCGCGACCGGCGACATGATCGTTGCGGTCGACGATCAGCGCGTCAGCGTGAGCGCGGAGCTGAATCGCGTGTTGGCGCGGCTCGCACCCGGAGAAACTGTCTGGTTCACTTTGATGCGGATCACGCCCGACGGCAAAGTGAAGAATGAAAAAATCCCGATCGTGCTCGGATCGGCAGATGGCGCCGCACCGCCCGCCGCTCGTTCCAAAGTAATTCCGAGTCATTAAATTTCCCCGATCGTTGCTATAATTAATGGATACCGCGGCGGTTTGGCCGTTTTCGGAAAATGGCCCGGACGCCGCATCAGGGTCGCGCGGCCGCACGTGTGAGCGATGTTTCATACGATGCAGCAGCGTGTTGGTGTGATCGAAATTGGAACGAAGCCTCAAGGAAGCGGCAAGCGAACTCAAGGCGCGGCTTGAAACCGGTCAATATCGGCGCGTGCCGGTGCTGGGGCTCAAAGGCGCATCCCAGGCCCTGATGCTGCGCGAGGCGGCGTTGACGCTTGATCGACCGATTCTCGCCGTAACGCCGAGAGGTGCCGAGGCTGACGCGCTCGCGGCGGAGCTGGGCTTCTTCCTGGACCAGCCGCCCGAGTCGGATCCGGTTTCGCGCCGCGTGCATCTGCTGCGCGGATGGGAGCTGAAACCGCTCGCCCAGCTTTCGCCAGCGGTCGACATCCAGGGCGCGCAATTCGCCGCGCTCTACGCCCTGCTGCGCATCAGCACGCCGGTGGTGGTGACGTCGGTCGAGGCGCTGATGATGCGAACGGTTCCGCGGCCGGTGTTTGCCGATTCAATCGTGAAAATCGCGTCGGCTGACGCGATCGATCTCGACAGCTTGATCGAGACACTGGCGCGGCTCGGCTATCAGCGGGTGCCGCAGGTCGATGAGCTCGGGGACTTCAGCGTGCGCGGCGGGATCGTCGACGTCTTCTCGCCGCTGTTCCACGATCCGTTCCGTATCGAGCTGGAAGACGAAATCGTAGTTTCGATCCGCCGTTTCGAGGCTGCCACCCAGCGCTCGCTGGGCGAGGTGCCCGAGGCGGTGGTAATCCAGACCCGTTATGTCTCGGCGGCCGCGCTGAAAGACGGCAGCCTGCGAAACGAAGTCGCACTGCGGGCCGCGGAGATCGGGCTGGTGCGCAAGGAGTCCGGCGAGCTGCTCGAACTGCTGGAGAGCGGCCTGCTGTTTCCCGGCGCGGAGCTTTTGATGCCGTATCTCTACGGCGGCACGCTCGGCACCGTGTTCGATTACGTTCCCGATAACGCTCTTGCATGGCTGGTCGAGTCCGGCCGCGGCCTTGCCGCCGCGCAGAATTATGCCGAACGAGTCGCGGCCGAGGCTGCCGACGCGCAGGAGCGGTCGGCCTTCTACCCGCCGCCCGAGGCACTCTACCTTACCGCGCCCGAATGGGAGCGAACCATCGAGGGCCGGGTCGCGGTAGAAACCGGCTCGCTGATTACGGTCGCGCCGCCGCAGGCCGGGCGCTCTATCCCTATCGAGGTCGGCGCGCATCCGAGCCTAAAGCTCGGCACCAAGGGGATCGAGGGTCCGCACTCGCCACCCTCGTTCGAACCGCTCGCGACGTTGCTCAAAGAGGTGCGCCGGACACAGGGCCGCGCGCTGATGGTGGTCGAGGGACCGAGCCAGGCCGCCCGTCTGCGCCGCCATCTCGAGGCCTATCAGATTGAGGTGAATACGGACTGCAAAAGTTTTGCGGCCCTGCTCGAATGGCCCGAGTATCGGCCGGCGATCATGGAAGGCGAGCTCGCGGCCGGCGTGGTGCTGCCTCACGATGGGATCTATCTGTTCAGCGAAGAGGATATTTTCGGTGAGCCGCGCGTACGCCGGCGCTCGCGCCCGGTGGCAAGGGGCGCACTGCTCAATCTCGAGGAGCTGAAGCCCGACGACTTCGTGGTTCATATCGACCACGGCATCGGACGCTACCGTGGGCTCCGGCATCTGAAAGTCGCCGACGTGGAGGGCGATTTTCTGAACCTCGAGTATGCCGCCAGCGACACCATGTATGTACCGGTCGAGCGTATCAATCTGGTGCAGCGTTATATCGGTGGCGACGGCAATGAGCCGAAGCTCGATCGGCTGGGCAGCGGTTCATGGGATCGGGTCAAACGCCGCACCAAGGAGGCGGTGCTCGCGATGGCTAGCGAGCTGCTCGACATCTATGCCGCTCGCGAGGTGCTGGAAGGCCACGCCTTCCCGCATCCAGGCCGCGACTACCACGACTTTGCCGAGCGTTTCGAGTTCGAGGAGACGCCCGACCAGCTTGCCGCAATCGACGAAGTGGTGCGCGACATGGCGCGCTCCAAGCCGATGGACCGTTTGATCTGCGGCGACGCAGGATTCGGCAAGACGGAAGTTGCGATGCGGGCGGCGTTCATGGCCGTAATGGACGGGCGCCAGGTGGCGATGATGGTGCCGACCACGATTCTTGCCGAGCAGCATTGGAACAGTTTCTGTGGGCGCTTCAAGGATTACCCGGTGCGAATCGACATGGTGTCGCGCTTCCGGTCGGCGCGCGAGACCAAGACCACCATCGAGGATCTACGGCGCGGCGCGGTCGATATCGTGATCGGCACGCATCGGCTACTGCAGAGCGACGTTGAGTTCAAGCGGCTCGGTCTGCTGATTATCGACGAGGAGCATCGCTTCGGCGTCGCCGACAAGGAGCGGGTCAAGCGGATGCGCAAGCTGGTCGACGTGCTGACGCTCACCGCCACGCCGATTCCGCGCACGCTGCACATGGCGATGCTTGGGATACGAGATCTTTCGGTGATCCAGACCCCACCGCCGGACCGTCAATCGGTGCGCACTTTCGTCGCGCATTTCGATGATGCGCTGTTGCGGGAGGTGATGCTGCGCGAGCTTAATCGCGGCGGGCAGGTGTTCTTCGTTCACAATCGGGTCGAGAACATCGACTACCTCGCACGCCATGTCCGTGCGATCGTTCCGGAGGCGCAGGTCGGCGTCGCCCACGGCCAGATGAAGGAACGTGAGCTTGAACGCGTGATGCGCGACTTTATTGAGAACCGGATCAACGTGCTGGTATGTTCCGCGATTATCGAGTCGGGCCTCGACATCCCCAACGCCAATACGATGATCGTCAACCGCGCCGATCATTTCGGCCTTGCTCAGCTCTACCAGCTGCGCGGGCGGGTGGGCCGTTCGCGCCAGAAAGCGTACGCTTACTTGCTGATTCCCGGCGAGCACATCATCACGCGTGACGCCAAACGTCGCATCGAGGCGCTGCGTGAGCTGGTCGAGTCGGAGGGCGGCAGCGGCTTCAAGCTCTCGATCCGCGATCTCGAGCATCGCGGCGCCGGTAATCTGTTGGGCCGCGAGCAATCTGGCCAGATCGCTGCCGTCGGATTCGAGCTCTACGCCGAGATGATGGAGCAGGCGATTCACGAGTTGCGGGGCGAGCCGCAGCATACAGATTTCGAACCCGAGCTCCGGCTCGGGATTCCAGCCTACATCCCGCAGGACTTCGTACCCGACGAGAACGAGCGACTGGTGTTGTACCGGCGTATGGCACGGGCTGAATCGGATCGCGACCTCGACGAGCTTCGCGATGAGATGCGCGATCGTTTCGGGCCGCTGCCGACGCTGATCGACAACCTGATGGCGGCGATGAACGTGCGCCGGCAGATGAAGGAACTCATGATCACGAGTGCGATCCTGAAGGGCGAGCAGCTCGAAGTCCGGTTCCACGCCGACGCGCCGGTCGATCCGGCCCGTCTGGCGGCGCTGGCCGCTGCCAATCGCGAGCGGATTCGACTGAGCCCGGCTTTCCAGGTGACGATTAAGTTTAAGGCCGGCGATTACGTGCAAACCTTCACGCAGCTCAGCGATGTCTTGCAGGCACTGGCGGCGTGTGAAAAGTTGGAAAACTGGTCGGGTCGAAGCGGTGAACTTGCAAATTGAAGCGCGCGGTTGGTGGCGAGGGCTGGCGGCCGGCGCGGGCTTGCTGGCCGCGGCGCTGCTGATACCAGGAGCGGCGCGCGCCCAGATGATCAGTCAGGTTATCGCCAGCGTCGATGGCGATCCGATCACCACCCATGACATCAGGGCCTTCGCGGCCGCCAATGGTATCTCGATGCCGCCGCCGGGCGATCCGAACGAACGCACGGCGGAAAAAGCCGTCCTCAAGGGCATCATCGAGAACAAGATGCTCGACCAGGAGAGCAAAAAGTACGCGGACAAGGTCGAGGACAGCCAGGTCGACCAGTATATCCAATCGATCGAGGCGCAAAATCATATCACCGATCAACAGTTTCGCGATCAGCTGGCGCAGAATGGCCTGACCTACGACGAATTCCGCCACCACGCGCGCGACCAACTGATGCGGATGGCGATGCTTCAGGACGAGGTGCGCAGCAAGGTCGCGATTCCGCAATCCGAAGTCGAGGCCTACTACAAGTCGCATCCCGAAGAATTCCAGGTCACCAAGGAGCGGCTTAAGCTCGCGCAAATCCTGATCGCAGTGCCCGCTAATGCCACGCCCGCTCAGGTCGCGGCGGCGAAAGCCAAGGCCGATGAGGTTCATGCCAAAGCGGTCAAGGGCGAGGATTTCGGGGCACTTGCGAGCCAATACTCGGACGATGATTCCAAGAGCAAGGGTGGAGAGCTGGGCTACTTCGGCCCCGACGAGATCCTGCCTCAGATCGGCAACGCGGTAGAAAACCTGAAGCCGGGACAAATCTCGCCGGTCGTGCGCAGCGATTTCGGCTATCATATCCTGAAGCTCGAGGAACACGAGAAGCCGGGCCTGCAGCCGCTCGACCAGGCGACTTCAGACAAGATTCGGGACAAGCTTGCTTCCGAGGCCGCCAAAGGCCGCTTCCAGAGCTGGGTCGAGAACGATCTGGTCAAGGAGCACCACGTCGAAACCTTTTATTAGCCGATGACACTGCGGCGAAAGCAGCCGCCGATCGTTATCAGCCAGGGCGACCCGGCGGGAATCGGCGCAGAGGTGATCCTCAAAGCGGCCGCATTCATCGAACACCGAAGGCGCGTCCCGCCGATGGTGGTTATCGGCGACCTGGCTGCCATGCGGGCGGCGGCGGATCGGATCGACGGGCTGCCGGAACCGCTCGAATGGCATCCCGGAGAACCCCTACCCGCGCCGCGCAGAGGGCTCGCGGTGATGAGCGTTGGCAGACTTTCAGCCGCCGCGTATAGGCCTGCCAAGCCAAGCGCGGAGGGCGGGGATGCGGCCTATCGCTATATCGTCGAGGCGGCGCGGATGGCGCTGCGAGGTGAAGCGGCGGCTGTGGTAACCGCGCCGATCAGCAAGGAATGGCTGAATCACGCGGGCCATCATTTTCCCGGTCATTCGGAACTGCTTGCGAGTCTCGCCGAGACGCCTCTGTGGCGAATGATGTTCGTCGGCACGGAACTGCGTCTGGCGCTGGTGACGGTGCATATTGGAATCGCCAAGGTGCCGCGGGCTCTCAGTGTCGAGAAGGTTTATCGGACGATCGCACTGCTCGCTAAGCATCTGGTCGAGCGGCTTGGTGTCCGGCGGCCCCGAATCGGGGTGCTCGGCCTGAATCCGCACGCAGGCGAGAACGGGCTGTTCGGTGACGAGGAGCAGCGCTTCATCGTGCCCGCAATCCGGCGTGCGCGACGTGCGCGAATCGACGCCTTCGGGCCGCTTGCTCCCGACACCGCGTTTGGCCGGATCGACGGAAACTTCCGCTTCGATGCCGCGGTCGCGATGTATCATGACCAGGGACTGATCGCACTCAAGACCCTGGACTTCGACCACGCCGTGAACGTTACGCTGGGCTTGCCGTTCGTGCGCACCTCGCCCGATCATGGCACGGCGTTCGATATCGCGGGCCGCGGTCGGGCGAGCGCCACCAGCATGATCGCGGCGATCGATTATGCATGGCGGGCCAGTGCGCTATAATTCGCGGATCAGATCGAAGCGAGCCTCTATGGCGGACCGCATTATCATCAAGGGTGCGCGCGAGCACAATCTCAAGAACCTCGATCTCGAGATTCCGCGCGATCGCCTGGTCGTGATCACCGGGCTTTCGGGCTCCGGCAAGTCATCGCTCGCTTTCGATACGATATACGCCGAAGGGCAGCGGCGTTACGTCGAATCGCTGTCCGCCTATGCGCGCCAGTTTCTGGAGAAGATGGAGAAGCCGGACCTGGATTCGATCGAAGGGCTATCGCCGGCAATTTCGATCGAGCAGAAAACGACTTCGCGCAACCCGCGTTCGACGGTTGGGACGATCACCGAGATTTACGACTACTTGCGCCTGCTGTTCGCACGCGTGGGACACGCCTTCTGCTACAACTGTGGACGGGAAATCACGCAGCAGAGCGTCCAGCAGATCGTCGACCGCATAACCGGCTGGCCGGAAGGGACGCGAATCCATATCCTCGCGCCGATCGTACGCGACCGCAAAGGCGAATATCGCAAGGAGTTGAGCGATCTGCGGCGAGCGGGCTTCGTGCGCGTCAAGATCGACGGCCAGCCCTACGAGCTTGGCACCGAGCCCGCACTTAACAAGAACCAGCGCCATACGATCGAGGTCATCGTCGATCGGCTGGCGATTCGCCCCGGAATCGAGAACCGGCTGGCCGACTCGCTCGAAGTCGCTTTCCGTCACGGGCAGGATCTGCTCAAGGTCGAGCGCCTCGACAGCAAGGGCGATACCGGAATCTATTTCAGCCAGCGCTTCGCCTGCGTGCAATGCGGAATTTCGTACCCGGAAATCACGCCGCGAATGTTTTCTTTCAACAGCCCGCACGGCGCCTGCACCGAATGCTCGGGAATCGGATCGATCATGTACTTTGATCCCGAAATGGTGGTGCAGAACGAGGACCTGAGTATCGCCGACGGCGCGATTGCGCCGTGGGCCACCATGACCTACATGCAGCCGGTGCTCGAGGCGCTGGCCGCCCATTATGGCTTCGGTCTCGACCAGCCGTGGAAGTCGATTCCGGCCAAGGTGCGCAAGGCGATTCTCAACGGTTCGGCCGATGAGGAGATCGAGTTCACCTTCCAGCGCGGGCGTCATCGGCACGATTACGCGCGGCCCTTCGAGGGCGTACTGCAATGGCTCGACCGGCGCTACAAAGAGACCGAGTCCGAAGGCATCCGCGAGGTGCTCGAATCGTACATGAGTATGCGGCCATGCCCGGTATGCAAGGGCGCGCGGCTGAAGAAGGAAAGCCTGTTCGTGCGCTTTAACGGCAAGCCGGTCAACGAAGTGACGGCGATGTCGATCAAGCAGGCGGCGGCGTTTTTCGCTGAGCCGAAGCTGACGGCGCAGGAGCATGAGATCGCGCGGCTCATCCTGAAAGAAATTCGCGAACGGCTGAATTTCCTGGTTGATGTCGGGCTCGATTACCTGACGCTCGATCGTACCTCGGGCAGCCTCTCGGGCGGCGAAGGCCAACGGATTCGGCTGGCGACTCAAATCGGATCGAGCCTGGTTGGCGTCCTATACATCCTCGACGAGCCGTCGATCGGGCTTCATCAGCGCGATAATCAACGCCTGCTGACAACGCTCAAACGCCTGCGGGACCTCGGCAACACCGTGCTGGTGGTTGAGCACGATCGCGAGACGATGCTGGAGGCCGACCACATAATCGATATGGGGCCCGGCGCCGGCGCGCTCGGCGGCTACCTGGTGGCACAAGGCACTCCGCGCGAGATTATGCGCAATCCGGAGTCGCTGACGGGCCGCTACCTGGCGGACGAAATCGAAATTCCGGTGCCGGCGCGACGGCGGCGTCCAAGCGGGCGCTGGCTTACGATTCGCGGTGCGCGCGAGAACAATCTGCGCGATGTGACGGTGGCGTTCCCGCTGGGCTCGCTGACCTGCGTCACCGGAGTTTCGGGATCCGGCAAGTCAACGCTGATCCTGGATACGCTCCATCGCGCGCTCGCGCAGAAACTCAACAACAGCCGTGAACGGGCAGGGCTCTATCGCGCGATCGAAGGGGTTGAGAATCTCGACAAGGTAATTCATGTCGATCAGAGCCCGATTGGACGCACGCCGCGATCGAATCCCGCAACCTACACCGGCCTGTTCACGCACATCCGCGAACTGTTTGCGCAGTTGCCGGACGCACGGATGCGCGGGTATGGTCCCGGGCGCTTCTCGTTTAACGTCAAGGGCGGCCGCTGCGAAGCGTGCCAAGGCGATGGCATTATCCGCATCGAGATGCATTTCCTGCCCGATGTCTATGTCACGTGCGAAGTCTGCGGCGGCAAACGTTACAATCGCGACACGCTTGAAATTCAGTACAAGGGCAAGAACATCGCCGAGTTGCTGAATATGACGGTGCTCGACGCGATCGAGTTCATGGGCTCGGTGCCGCCGATCCGTCAGAAGCTCGAAACACTGCGCGACGTCGGTCTGGACTATATCCATCTCGGCCAGTCAGCGACCACGCTCTCCGGCGGCGAAGCGCAGCGCATCAAGCTCGCCAAGGAGTTGGCGCGCCGGGCCACCGGCCGCACGCTCTATATCCTGGATGAACCGACGACGGGGCTGCACTTCGATGACATCAAGAAGCTGCTGGCGGTGCTCGGGCGGCTGGCCGACTCGGGCAATACGGTGGTTGTGATCGAGCACAACCTGGAAGTGATTAAGACGGCTGACTACATCATCGATCTCGGTCCGGAAGGCGGTGACCGCGGCGGGAACGTGATCGCGAAAGGGACTCCTGAGGAAGTTGCGGCGGATACCGAGTCCTACACCGGTCAGTTTCTGCGTCAAGTGCTGAGCCATCGCGCTGCGGCCTGATTCGGCGTCTGCGCCCACATTAAAGCGACACTTTAAGTTTCAGCGTGGCCTGGCCGCCATCGTAAATCAAACGGCCGTCGGTGACGCTGGCAAATTCCGCGAGCCGATGCAGCGTGCGCTTTCCGTCAGGCATGATGTGCTCGACCTGCCATCCCCTCACTAACAGATTGTCTGAGATGATGCGCCGATGGCATCGCCACCAGAGTCCCTCCGAGCACATGATTACGGTAGGGACGCGCGTCGCGATTACGCCCAGGCCATGCAGGCCGGTCGCGAATTCATCGCCCTCCATATAATCCGAATATGAGCGGAATGCCGGCTGCGTCCATGCGCTATGAGGCGAGTCAGGGCGAACGCCGTGGCGCCGGCCTCCTAGCGATTTCATCCAGTGGTATTCGATCCCGGCCTGCGCCAGCGCTCCGGCGAGCTCAGCCTGGTTGAACTGCGGCCAGCGGCGCGAACTTGGGAAGGAACGCACGTCCGCTAGCACGTCGATGCGATGCATCCGGAGCAGCTCAATGAAGCGTTCGATCGGATGGGTCGAGTGTCCGATCGTAAACAGATGGCCGATCGCGCTCTGGTCCGAAGAAGTCATAGTCAGCGCGACTCGTTACCACGCAATGCAACGAAGTTATCTTACCACCGCAATCCAGATGCCAACGCCGAACAGCGCCAGACCCGCAAAGTTAGTGACCAGCCGTTCCAGTGGCAGAACTTTCTCGAGCAGTACGAAAATCGCAATCAGCGCGACCCACAGCAGATTCATCACGCCGGCTGCGAACAGCAACGCCATCAACATCCAGCAGCATCCAACGCAGAAGAGACCGTGGCGAAGACCCATTACAAATGCTCCGGCCGGGCCTTCGCGCCAATAAGTCATGAAGAAGCCGAGCGGCGAGCGGCAGTAGCGCAGACAGGCCTGCTTTAGCGGCGTGACCTGGTAAAGCCCGGCGACGATCAGGATTGCGCCGCCAATGACGGGCGCGACCGCCAGGTTCGTGGAAATCAGACCCGTCTTCTGCAGCACGAGTTGGATTAGCGTTGCCACCGCGCTGAAGAGCGTCCAGGCGACGATGTAGCCGGTTGCGAACAAGGCAATCTTGAAGCTCGCATTCGCGCCATGCGCGCGCACCGCCCCCGCATACATCGTTACCATCGGGCTCGCGCTCGGCACCATCATGGCGACCATCATCACCGTCCACATCACGAAGGCCGTAACCGCGTCGCCAAGCATCCATTGATGCGGCTGGCTAATCGCCATCTTCATGCCCGGCATACCGGGCATATCCATGCCGGCCGACATCGGCATCCGGAGCAGGTAAATCCACGCGAGGATCGTGATTAGCGCGAGCCCGCCCCATATGGCGAGGCGATTAATAAGCGGGAGAACCGAAATTTTAATTCGGTCTTGCGGCGGGTTGACGGACGCGACGGACATTTCTCGCCGATCAAAGGTCAGTTGGATAACCTTGCGGGCGCGACCGAATCACCGTCTAATCACATCGCCGCCCCGCATGAAGATCTAGTTTCGCTTGGCCTCTTCCTGAAGAGTCTGAGCATTGATTCCGGCTTCGCTCTGATTGGCGACCGCGACCAAGATCATCGCGTCAGGATGCAGATACTTGCGGGCAACCTCCTGGACCTGCTCGCGGGTGACGCCGTTGATGTAGCCGGGATATTTATCCATGTAGTCGAGCCCGAGGCCATAAAGCTCGACATCCAGCAGGTATTCGGCGATCGCGGACTGGCGATCAAACTTCAATGGGAAACTGCCGACCAAAAATTTCTTGGCCGAAGCGAGTTCGAAGTCGGAGATGGGCTGAGCGCGTATCAGCGCGATTTGCTGCATGATCAGCTTCAGGGCTTCGTTCGCGCTGTGGTTTTTGGTCTGCAGCTCGATCCGGATGGCACCGGTAAATTTCGCCGCGTCGTTTCCGCTGCTAATCGAGTAGGCGAGTCCGGCGCGTGATCGGACCACCTGCATCAATCGCGAGGCGAAGCCGCCGCCGCCGAGCACGTAGTTCATCACCTGGAAGCGGTAGTAGTCGGGATCTGAACGCTCCATCCCCGGAAAACCCATGATCAGGTTCGCCTGCGCCACGTTGCGATTGATCAGCGTGAGATGGACGCCGGCCGCCACTTTGGGGGGTGAAGGCACGGGCTGCGGCGCAACTTTTCCGGCCGGCCCGGCGAGCTGCTTTTCCAGCTCCGCCTTGATTTGGTTTGCATCTACGTCGCCGACTACCGCGATAACCGCGCTGCCCATCCTGTAATACTGGTGATAAAAATTGCGGACATCGCCCGGCGTCAGTTTCCCGACCGTTTCGGTGCTGCCATCTGCGCTATGACCGTACGGTTGGTCGTCGAACATCTGCTTGGTAAACGCGACTCCCGCTACATAGTCGGGCTGTTGCTCGGCCGCCTTGATGGCGGCGATCGTCTCGGCGCGCTTGCGCAGGATATCGTCGTCATGCAGCGCAGGACGTTGAATTACGTCGGCGAGCAGCCCCAGCGTATCGCTCTCATACTTCTTTAACGTGGTGAACGACGCTTCCGCAAAATCTTCGCCCGCATCGACCCCGAGCGAACTGCCCATGAAGTCGATCTTCTGATTGAATTGGTCGGCGCTGAGCCGGCCTGCGCCCAAGGTCAGGCAGCGTGCCGTGAGGCTTGCGAGTCCCGCTTTACCGCTCGGGTCGCGCCTCGCCCCGGCATCGAATGCGATCGTCATCGTGACCATCGGCAACTGGTGCTGTTCGGAGACCAGCAGAATCGCGCCGTTATCGAGCGTCATCCGCTTGATCTCGATGGCGCGGGAGGGCGTCGCCCACAGCACGAAAACCAGGGCAATCGTAAGCACTCCGGGGATTACGCGGCGGATGCTCATCGCATTGCCTCGTCGTCCTGCACGTGATGGATGGCGCCGCCGGAAGGGCCGCCGCCGCCCGCTCCGGGCGGCAGCACGCCGGTCGGAATCAGGATTCCCAAGGTCCGGTTGTTTTCAACCAGGTATTGTTTCGCGACTCGCTGAATATCGGCGGGGGTGACCTTTTCGATGTTCGGAAGATATTGATCGACCATCCGGTAATCGCCGAGCATCTGGTAAAGCCCAAGCAGCATCGCCTCACGAAAAATTGAGTCCTGGCTGAAGACGAAATCGGCCTGCTCGAGGTTCTTGGCCTTGCGCAATTCCTGCTCGCCGACCGGCTTGTCGCGCAGCGCCGCGAGTTGGCGATCGATTTCCGCAAGCACGTCGTCCGTCTTGACGCCGGGCCGCAGCTGCGCGGAGATCCAGAACAGTCCCGGATCGAACGAGGTCATGTCGTAGCTGGCGTCGATGTCCACCGCCATACGCCGGTCGATCACCACTGATTTATAGAGCCGCGAACTCTTCCCATCGCTCAGAATTTCGGAAGCGATTTCGAGCGCAAAAGCGTCGGAGGTATTTTTGAAGTTCGGCACGTGGAAAGCTTCGGCAAAGGCCGGCACGTCGGCCGCATGACGCATCATCAATTGCCGTGGGCCCTCCTGCGGCGGCTCTACCTCGGTGACCAGGGGCGGCTTGGGGCCATTCTTGACGCCATCGAAATCCTCGCTGATCTGCTTCAGGACTTTATCGGCATCGAAGTCGCCGACGGCTACGGCGATCGCATTCTGCGGCTTGTAGTAGACGTTGTGATAGGCGAGCACATCATCCAGCGTCAGGCCCTGGATGTCGTGCATCCAGCCGATCACCGGCCAATGATACGGATGCGCGAGGTAGGCCTGCGCCTGGGTCAGCTCCGAGAGCGCGTCCTCGGGGTTGTCATCGGTGCGCATCCTGCGCTCCTCCATCACGACCGCCTTCTCGGAGTCGAAGCCCTTGGGAGCGAAATTGGCCATGCGGTCCGCCTCCAGCGAGATCGGCACGTCGAGATGATCGCGGTTGATGACCTCGAAATAATCGGTGAAATCTGCGGTCGTGAAGGCGTTATCCATCCCGCCGTTCTGCTGGATGATATTCGAGAACTCCTCGGGCTTGAGCTTCTTGGTGCCCCGAAACATCATGTGCTCGACCAGGTGTGAGAGGCCGGTCTTGCCGAATTGTTCGTTGCGCGAGCCCACCTTAAAAAAGATGTTGAAAGTTGCCACCGGTGCCTTATGATTTTCGAGCACCAGTACGGTCATGCCATTGCCCAGCTTCTGCATCTTGACGGCGTCGCTGAGCCCTGCGTGGGACGCCCCAGTCCACAGCAGCACCAGCAGGCTGGCGAACAAGGTGGTGACGAAGGACGGGCAATTCGGCAACGGAAAAATGATTCTCATGAGTGAAACCAGTTAGGCAATCGCGTTTGGTTAAGTCAAGCTGACGGAGTCTGAGCCAAATTGCACTGATGGGCCGCGTCTGCGAAAATGAAACTATCGCATCGAACCGTGGAAGCTGAAAACACAGCACAGAACCTTCATCCGATTCGGGGCGTCCTGACCAAGTTCATGCGGATGCTCTTTCCCGTCGAGTTTCGCATCGACTCGTTGGTTGGATGCGACGCGATGCTGCCGTTCCATTATCCGCTGATGGCCGGCGAGATGATCTACCTGCCCGAGAAGGTTGAATCGCTGGCCGGCGCCGATAGTTCCCTTGGCTATTACTTCATCACTGCCGCGCACCTCGCCGGGCGACACGAGTTCGGCACCTTCGCGCTCAAGCTGTCCGAATTGCCGGGCTTCGAGGATCGTGGCGAGACCGGAGTCGAGGCGATCGATTCGTTCGTTGCGGCGTTCGACGACCCCGGCCTGGCAAGCGCGCTGTTGAGACTCTGCGAGACGGCGCGCGTCGATGCTGCGCTGCGCCTCCGCTATCGTGGCCTGTCGCCCCGCGTCCGTCGTATCAATAGCGCGTTGACCAAGACGCTCAAGCCCGGTTCGCTCAGTACCATGCTGATCCATTGCGCGCTCGATTTGCCGTACCCGGACGAGGGGCTCGAAAAATTCGTCGAGGATGCCGCCAGCCTGATGGCGCCGCTCCGGCAGCCGGGTGCGAGCATCGAGGCCAGCGCTCAGCAAACCACGGCACTTTATAAATGGTTGAAGGAACTGATCGCGGCGGCGCGCCAGGCCGAGGCTGACGAGCTCGCACGAGATGCGATGCGCCTGGGCAACGACCTCGCCAGCGCCGGCGGTCTCTCTGATGAGCAGACGCCGGGCGGTGAAAGCGGCGAAGAAGGCGAGGGCGGCGGCGAGGGCGAAAGCATGCAACTTGATGCCTCGGGCCGTGACGCGAAAGGCGGCAAGGGCCGCATGCTCACGGCCGACGAGATCCGCGAGCTGCTCAAGCAGGGCGCCGAGCTCAAGCCCGCGGACTCGGGCGGCGAGCACGAAGGCGGCGGGCTTTATCATACCGAACTCACACCCAAACAGGCCGAGGAATTGGAGCAGTTGCGCGAGCAGCTCGGCGAGGTCGGCGCCGGTCACGCCGGCCGCTTCATGGTCGGACGCAATCGCGATGCGTACTTCGCCTACGATGAATGGGACTATGTGCTCGGCGACTACCGGCACAACTGGTGCCGCCTGCGCGAAGTCGAGTTAACCGGCGACGGAGGCGATTTCTTCGCCCATACGCTGACGCGCTATGCCGAGCTGCTGCCGCAGGTGCGGCGCCATTTTCAGCGTATTCGTCCGGCCTCGTATCGGATGGTGCGAGGACTGGAGGATGGCGAGGAGATCGATTTCGATCGCACCATCGAATCGCGAGTGGCCTACCGCATGGGGCAGGTGCCCGATGATCGCGTCTATAAGGCGCGCAAGAAGGAGGCGCGCGACGTTGCGACGCTGTTCCTGCTCGACATGTCAGCCTCGACCGACGAGCCGATCGCGCGCGAATCGCACGCCGTCGCACAAACCACCGACGACTGGACGCGCAACTGGTCGCGCGGCCAATCCTCGCGCCCGCGGCGGATTATCGACGTCAACAAGGAGGCCTTGGTGATCATGGCCCAGGCGCTCGAGGAGATCGGGGACTCCTACGCGATCATGGGTTTTTCGGGCCATGGCCGCGACAACGTCGAGTTCTACCGCATCAAGGAATTCAACAGCGAGCTTTCAGAAGAAGTGAAATCGCGCATCGGCGCGATCGAGCCCAAACGGTCGACCCGGATGGGCGCGGCGATCCGGCACGTCCGCGAGAAATTCAAGGACGTTAACTCGCGCGCCAAGCACGTGATCCTGTTGAGCGACGGCTTTCCGCAGGATTTTGATTACGGCCACGATCGTCGCTCCAATGCCTATGGCGTGCAGGATACGATGGTCGCGCTGAAGGAGCTCGAGTTGATCGGCGTGCTGCCGTTCTGCATCACGGTCGACCGCACTGGTCACGATTACCTGCGCCAGATGTGCGCTCCCAACCGCTACCTGGTGATCGACGATATCACCTCGCTGCCGCGCCAGTTGCCGAAAATCTACGAGCAGGTAGTGCGCTGGTAGACGGTTTCAGGCCGGCAGACGCAGATCGCGGCCGGTCATCTCCGGCGGTGGCTTGAGGTCCAGCATTCCGAGCAGGGTCGGCGCCACGTCGGCGAGAGTGCCGCCATCTTGCAGCCGTCCCTTGAAGTCCGGATCGAAAAGAATCAGCGGGACGGGATTCGTGGTATGTGCGGTGTGCGCTTGGCCGGTAGCCGGGTCGGCCATGAACTCGGCATTGCCATGATCGGCGGTAATCAGCGCGACGCCGTGCGCGCGTTGCAATGCGTCGATTACTTTTCCGAGCGCCTGGTCCGCGGCTTCTACCGCTCGCTCCGTCGGTTCCATCTTGCCGGTATGTCCGACCATATCGGGATTTGCAAAATTCACCACGATCACACCGAACCGGCCGCCTGCGATTTCTTTCGCGACCCGATCGCCAATCGCGTCCGCTTGCATCTCCGGCGCGAGGTCATAGGTCGCTACCTTTGAGGACGGAATCAGCACACGCTCTTCCATCGGGAAGGGCTGCTCGACGCCGCCATTCAGAAAATAAGTCACGTGGGCGTACTTCTCGGTTTCCGCGATGCGCAGATTGTGCAGCCCCGCGCGGGCGAGCGCCTCGGCGAGCGGGTTTTTGACATCCTCGGGACCGAAGGCCAGCGGCAGGCCGAAGCTGCGGTCGTACTCGGTCATACAAACGTAGCTGATCTTCGGAAAACGCGGGCGCTTGAAGCCGTCGAAGCTTTCGAGCGCGAGGGCGGCGGTCATCTGGCGAGCGCGGTCGGCGCGAAAGTTATAACAGATCACCTGGTCGCCGTCGGCGATCGGACGAGGCGCGCCGATCACGCTCGGTTCGACGAACTCGTCATCCTTCCCCTTGGCGTACGCGCTTTCGATCGCGGCGCGTGCCGACGACATTGCGATTCCCTCGCCCAGCGCGATCGCGCGCCAGGCCCGCTCGGTACGCTCCCAGCGCTTGTCACGATCCATCGCGTAGTAGCGGCCGCTGACCGTCGCAATCCGCCCGCGCCCGATCGCGCCGAGCTTCGCTTCGAGCTGCTCGATAAACGGCAGCGCAGAGCGCGGCGGCTTGTCGCGCCCATCGAGTACCGCATGCACCGCAATCGCTTGGAGATTCTCCCTGGCCGTCAGATCGAGGAGGGCGAGCAGATGCTCGATATGGCTGTGCACGCTGCCGTCCGAGAGCAAACCCCAGATGTGCAACGTGCGGCGTCCATCGCGCGCGCGGCGGATGGCGCTCAGCAGCACGGGATTGCGGAAAAACTCGCCGGTTTCGATCGCCTTGTCGATACGCATCACATCCTGGTAGATGACGCGCCCCGCGCCGATCGTAAGATGGCCGACTTCGGAGTTCCCCATCACCCCCGGCATGAGCCCGACCGCCGCGCCCGACGCGTCGATCGCGGTATGGGCCTGCGTCGCCCACAGTCGCGTCATGATTGGGGTCTTGGCCTGAGCGATAGCGTTGGCCGCGCGCGCCTCGCGCAATCCCCAGCCGTCGAAAATTACCAGGACCGCAACCGGCGGACGGCTCATGACGCCTTCGTTCCGGCGCTGCGCGTGAACACGCTCGCACCCGGATAGATCGCGCGGTCGCTGAGCTCCTCTTCGATTCTAATCAGCCGGTTGTACTTGGCGGTGCGTTCGCCGCGACTGACCGAGCCGGTCTTGATTTGACCGATACCGGTGGCGACGGCGAGGTCGGCGATGGTGGTGTCCTCGGTTTCGCCGGAACGATGAGAAACCACGGCGCTGTACCCGGCGGCGCGCGCTATATCGATCGCGCGCAGAGTCTCGGTCAGCGTCCCAATCTGGTTGACCTTGATCAAGATTGAGTTGGCGACCTGCATCTTGATTCCGCGCTCGAGCCGTTTCGGATCGGTGACGAAGATATCGTCGCCCACCAGTTGCACCTTGGCGCCCAACTCGCGCGTCAGCAACTGCCAGCCGTCCCAGTCGTCCTCGGCCAGCCCGTCCTCCATCGAGATGATCGGATAGCGCGCGATCCAGTCGCCGTAAAAGCGCACCATCTCCTCGGCGCCGCGCGCGCGCCGGTCGGAACGGGAGAAGACGTAGCGACCATCCTCAAAGAACTCGCTGGCGGCCGGGTCGAGCGCGATCGCAATATCGTCGCCGGGTCGGTAGCCGGCCTGTGCAATCGCCTCCAGAATCGCCTCGATCGGCTCTTCGTTGCTCTTCAAGTTGGGCGCGAATCCGCCCTCGTCGCCGACGTTGGTTGAACAGCCTCTTTTTCGAAGCACCCCAGCAAGCTTGTGAAAGACTTCTGTACCCATCCGGACCGCGTCGCGAAAGGTGGTTGCGCCGGATGGGACGATCATGAACTCCTGCATGTCGACGCTCGAATCAGCATGCCGTCCCCCATTCAGCACGTTCATCATCGGCACCGGCAGGCACCGAGCCTCGCGATTTAGATGAAGATAGAGCGGCAGCTTGCGGCAGGCCGCGGCCGCATGCGCGGCGGCCAGCGATACGCCAAGAATCGCGTTGGCGCCCAGCCGGGCAAGATTTTCAGTGCCGTCGAGCTCGAGCATCAGGCAATCGATCGCCACCTGGTCGGCCGCGTCGGCTCCCAGCAATCTGGGCGCGATGACGGTATCGACGTTGGCGATCGCCTTCAGGACGCCCTTGCCGCCGTACCGCTTCGGATCGCCATCGCGAAGCTCCAACACCTCGTGCGCACCGGTCGAGGCGCCCGACGGGACGGCCGCGCGCCCGAGGGAGCCATCATGGAGCCGGACATCGACTTCGATGGTGGGATTGCCGCGCGAGTCGATAATCTCGCGGGCGTGAATTTGAGTTATCGCGCTTGACGCCATCCTATGCTTCCCGTTAAACGAGCGGCAGTCAGATTCTACGAGAGATGATCGAGCAAAGCCACGCCCTGCCGGCCAGCGCGCTCTGGGCGCCGGTCCCCGCGTCGAAGGTTACGCGATGAAACCGGCGTATGTCGCCGCGGTGGCAACCTTTTTTGTCGGCCTGGCCGTAGGCGCAGTGCTGATTTGGTTCATCCTGCCGGCGAACGTGACGGTGCAAAATTCCGCGGAACAGCCTTCCGGCCCCAGGGGCTCGGCCACACCGTCGCACGCCGACGTGGTGGCGGAAATCGATAAATGCCAGCCGCTGCTGGATGACTGCCACGCGTATCACGATTGCGTACAACGCGAAGCGGGCGCCGCGGTAGCCAACGGCCTGCCGGATTGCCCCCAGGCTCCCGCACCGCCGGCTTCGGCCATCGAGAGCGGCGACGTTATCCTCTGTTTCTCGCCGCCGGTACCGGCTGACGGATGCGACCCCGCGGCTGCGGTGGTCCATGCAATCGATTCGACCAAACGAACCATCTGGCTCCAAACTTACGTGCTCTCCAGCCAGGCGGTGGTCGATTCACTGCTGAAGGCGCACGATCGCCACGTCGCAATGACGCTGATCGTCGACAAGCAGATGCTCCAGGAACAACCGCAACTGGTGCTGAGCCTGGCACAGACCGGCATCGCGATCAGGGTCGATGCCAGCGTGCGCGGGGCGGCGCGCAGCAGTGTGATGATCGTCGATGGGATTTTTGTATTGGCCGGTTCGTTTGATTTTACCAACGCGGCCGAACGTTGGAATGCGGACGATCTGCTGGTTACCAGCGCGCATGCATTGGTCGATCGCTACGTGGCAAACTGGAATTTCCATTTGGCGCATTCCGAGCCGGTCGAGCTGGTCGCCGCGCCGAGCGCGACTGCGGCCGTGCGTCCGACACCTGGGCCCCGCCGGCCGAAGAAAAAGTCCAAGCCGGCAATCCGACGCGGCGCCATGACGAAAAGCACGCCAGTGCCGTGATCCGTGCGCCGATGGCCCACAGTATCTACGAGTTCCCCGAGATCTTCCGGCGCGTTCACATGGAGGAGCCGGCTGAGATCTTGCGCGAGGTCGATTTCCTGAAACGCGTATGGCGCCGTCATCTGAAACGGCCGGTCCGCCGGGTGCTCGACATTGCCTGCGGCGATTCTCCGCATGGGCAAATCCTGCTGCGCGCCGGAATCGAGGTAGCGGGCGTCGATCGCTCGCCAACGATGATCGCTAAGGGGCGCGCCGAGTCGTCGCGGGCAATACCGATTTATCGGCGACCAATCGAACGCTTCCGCATCCCCGAGCGTCCTTTCGACGCGGCATTTTTCATGTCGGAAACTTTTCCGATCATGGTCACGAACTCCGAGTTGCTAAGCCATCTGCGATCGGTCGGGCGGCTACTGCGGTGCGGCGGAATATATTGCGTTGACATCGATCGGCACGACGGTATCGACCTCGTTCACCGCCGCCGGCTATGGCGCGAACGTTCGGTGCGGGTCGGCGGGATCGGCGTGGAAGTCCGCGAGTATCATCGGCGAATTGGGTGGGATTCAGCGTTGCATTCGATCTATGAACTCGAATGCCGCATCCACTTCCCTAACCGTATCGTGACCACGCGCGATATCATCCCGGTGCGCTACACGGTGCCGGCGACCCTGGAGTTGACGGCCCGCGCCTCGGGCTGCTTTGAGCCGGTTGCGAGCTACGCGGATCTCTCGTTCACGAAGCCGATCGGAAGATGTTACGGTCGATGGTGGGGCGTGCTGCGGCGGCTCTGAAAAGCATGCATCAGAGCGTGCGCAGATGATCGGCCAAATCAAGGCGCGCCGCGCGCCATTCCGAATCGCAGTGCAAAATCTGGATCGAGCCCAGCTCGACCATCGGCTCGGCGCCGGTCAGCCGATTTACGATGGTGCGGATTACTCCGCGATGCGCGACCAGCAGCGAGTAACCCTCGGCAGCCGCTGAACGACCCCAAAGCGCAAGCATCCGCTCGAGGCCGTGCTCGACGCGGGCGATGAAGGCGCGGCGGTTTTCGCCGGCTGGAAAAGTAAAATCGGGTGCCAGACGATCGCGAGTCCAGCGCTGATACTCATCAGGGAAACGGTCACGAATTTCCTCGGCGGTCAGTCCCTCGAACTGCCCAAAATGAATTTCACGGAAGTCCTCGATGATGGTCACTTCGCACGTGCCATCGACCAGCAGTCGGGCGCTTTCGAGTGCGCGCTTGAGCGGGCTGGTGAAGGCCAATCCGGGCCCGTCGGGAAACCGGCTCATCAACTCGCTACGCGCCGCGCGCATTTGCGCGCGCCCGAAATCTGACAGGTAGACGTCCGTAATGCCGTGATAGCGGACGCTGGACTCGCCCACGGTCTCGCCATGCCGCACGAGCGCGAGCGTTTTCACCTCAGTCGTAAACCGGGTTCATGACCAGGCCGGTCGCGAGCTTGGGGAAGAAGTAGGTCGATTTCTCCGGCATCGTCGCGCCCGCGTCGCTGACCCGTTCGACGTCGCGGATCGAGGGCGGATTCATCAGGAAGGCACCATCCGCTTCGCCGCGTGCGACCGTGTCGAGCGCGCCATCGAAGTTGATCGTGTAATCGATATTTCCGCCCGCGCGAACCTGCTCGGGTCCGATGCCGAAAATACGTTCGAGGATGGCGCCATGCAGGATCGAGACGTCCAGCTCGCGGACTGCCTGCGGCGTCTTCGGCAAAATTGATTCCATCGCCGCGCGATCTTTCAGACGCGATAATCGCCAGCTCGGATAATTCCGCAACGCGACGGCGATCGCACCATTACCCGCGTCCTTCAAGCGCTCGCGAAGCCGATCGCGATCACTGATTTCCTCGACCTCGAACTGTTCCGCAACGCGAGCGGCGAACGAAGCCAGCGCTTCGGCTCCAAGCCGCTTTACTACGCGATGCGTCGCAAGGATCACGAGCCCCGGGTCATCCCACGCGACCAGGGTCATCAAGGCGTAATCATATGGCCGTGCGTCTGCGTGATTGCCGTCGGCGGCGCGCCGGCGCTGGCTATACTCCAGCGCAGTTTCGTAACGATGATGGCCGTCGGCGATCAGGATGCGGGGCGCGTCCAGCGCGTCCCGGATCGTTTTGATCTCGCTGGCGTCCACGATGGCGCGCAGTTCGTTTTCGATCTTAAGGTCGTCGGTCGCCGCGAGCAGCGGTTCTCGCGCGGCAACCCGCGCGCGCAGCGCGTCGAGCTCCGGATACCTCCCGGCGTAAAGTCCGAAGATCGAGCTGATGTTCGTTTCGGTCGCGGTAAGCAGTCGCAGCCGATCTTCCTTGGCGGCTGGAAAAGTTCTTTCATGAGGAAGAATGCGGCCGGATGCGAACTTCTCGAGTCGAAGGCGAACGATGAAGCCGCTTCGTTCAAGCGTGCGTCCTTGGATGGCGAAGCGTTGCTTATAGAGATAGATCGCCGGCCGCGCCGCGCGGGTCAGCACCCCGTCTTTGTTCCACGCTGCCAGCGCCTTCGCCGAGGCCGCGTAGCGATCGGGATCGCGCGCAAGCTCGAGACGCACCACGTTGTAGGGACTGCGCTGGTAGAGCCGCTCCTGCATCGCGGCGTCGATCAGGTCGTAAGGCGGCGCGATTACCTCGCGCAGCGGCCCGGCCCGCTCGGGGTTATAGAGCAGACCGCGAAACGGTTCGATACGCCGGCCGAGCTGATCCATCTTAAAGCGTCACTTTAGATTATTGTGGAGCGCGGCTTCGGCGATCGCGCCGGCGCGCAGCAGACGCGTCCGCGATCCCTCGAAGGTTACGACCGTGCTCGGCGCGGCAGCGCTCATCGTACCGCCATCGAGATAGACCGCAACTCGATTTTCGAGGGCGGCGCGCGCTTCGCTGATGGTACGCGCGGGTGGCGCGCCAGCCAGATTCGCGCTGGTGGCGGTGAGCGGGCGTCCCATCGCCGCGGCGAGCGCGCGGGCTATGCGATGCGACGAGACGCGGACGCCGACTCCGCCGTCCGGTCCGACCAGGGCGTCGGGCAGTCCCGGCACGGCCGGCAAGACCAGCGTGAGCGGACCGGGCCAGAATTTCTCGGCCAGCCGCCTCGCGGCGGGCGGCACGGCGCGCGCTACGCTGAACGCCATCTCGGCGGTCGCCGCGATCAGCGCGATCGGTTTGCCGGGCTCGCGGGCCTTGACCAGGAACAGCCGCTCGAGCGCGCCGCGGACCGAGAAGTCGACACCCAGGCCGTAAAAGGTTTCGGTAGGATAGACGATTACTTCACCGGCACGTAGTGCGTGGAGCGCCGGTGCGAGCGCAGTGTGTTCGTGCTCTTCAATTTTCGATTCGATAGCCACACTGATATTCAATTATTTTTTTTCGGGTGCAATGCTGCGCGGCTTTGCAAGCCGCGAGACGCGATATCGCGCCGCAGATGTTTGCCCTCGAATCCGATCAGTTCTGCGGCCTGGTAGGCGCTATCAACCGCCTTCCGCAAATCGCTCGCCATCGCAGTCACAGTCAGGACGCGCCCGCCGTCGGTCACCAGCCGGCCATTTTCGAGCGCAGTTCCGGATTGAAAAACCTTCACACGAATTCGTTCCAATGCCCATTTCACCTTAAGCTGCGACGGCTGCTGGCCTTCGATTTGCTCCAGTCCGCCGATCGCGAGCCCCTTGCGATAATTACCCGGATAGCCGCCCGAGGCCATCACCACTGCGACCGCGCTCTGCGGCGAGAGGCGCACGGCGGCGTCGCGAATCCGGCCCTCGGCCGCGGCCATCAGGGCTTCGGCGAGATCGCTCGAGTAGCGCATCATCAGCGCCTGGCATTCGGGATCGCCGAAACGGACGTTGAATTCGAGCACGTTTATCTGTTCATCGGAGACCATCAGTCCGGCGTAGAGCACGCCCTTGTATGGGATTCCCATCGCACCCAGCGCGGCTATCGTCGGCTCGATAATCTCGCGCATCACGCGGCTTTCGAACGCCGCGCCATAATGCGGCAGCGGCGAGTAGGCGCCCATCCCGCCGGTATTCGGTCCCTGGTCGTTATCAAAGATCGCCTTATGGTCCTGCACCAGACCGAGTGGCGCGGCGTTTTCGCCGTCGCAGAGCGCGAAAAACGAAACTTCTTCGCCGCTCAAGAACTCTTCGATCACGACCCGCCGTCCGGCCTCACCGAAACGACCGGATTCCATCGCTTCGCCGACAGCCGCGAGCGCGCGCTCGCGATCGTGACAGACGGTGACGCCTTTGCCGAGGGCGAGCCCGTCGGCCTTTACGACTATCGATCCGTGGCGGCTTTCTATGTAGCGGCGCGCCGCTAAGGTGTCGGTGAAGCTCTCAAAATCCGCAGTCGGCACGCCCGCGCGGCGCATCACGCTCTTCGAAAAGCTCTTGCTGGCTTCGAGCTCGGCGGCGGCCCGCACAGGTCCGAAAATTCTGAGACCGCGCTTTTCAAATTCATCGACGATCCCTGCGGCCAGCGGATCCTCGGGGCCGACCACCGTTAGATCGATCTGATTGGCGGCGACGAACTCGGCGAGCGTGACGATGTCGGTCGAGGCGATCGCTACCGGCTGAGCCAGCGAATCGATTCCGGGATTGCCAGCGGTGCAGAAGAGTCCGCGCACCGAGGGACTCTGGCTGAGCCGCCAGCATAGCGCATGCTCACGGCCGCCCTTGCCGATAACCAGGACTTTCATCGCGACCGGCGCCTAATGGCGAAAATGACGCACCCCGGTAAAGACCATCGCAAGCCCGTGAGCATCGGCCGCCTCGATCACCTCGCTATCGCGGAGCGCGCCGCCGGGCTGTGCGATCGCGGTGGCGCCGGCCTCGGCCGCCAGCCGCGGGCCGTCGGGAAACGGGAACAGCGCCTCAGAAACGAGCACCGATCCGTAAAGCGAAATCTTGAGGCGCGCTGCTTTCTCGCGCGCCGCGTAAACCGGGTCGATCCGCGAGGTCGCGCCGCCGCCGACCGCCAGCGTGCGATCATCCTTAACGAATGCGATCGCGTTGGACTTGATGTGCTTGCAGACCCGGATCCCGAAGTCCATCGCGTGCAACTCGGCCTCGCTTGGGCGCCGCTTGGTCACGATCTTTCCCCGGCGCGGATCCTCGCGCGACAGATCGGGCGTCTGCACCAGCAATCCGCCGATGACGTGGCGCACGTCGAGCTCGTCGCGCCGAAGCGCCGCGGGATTGAAGCGCATTACGCGCCGATTCTTTTTCTTGCGCAGAAAATCGAGTACCTCCGGGCCGTAACCGGGTCCGATCAAAACTTCGGTGAACAGCTCGTCAACTAGCCGCGCGAATTCGAGGTCCCAGGCGCGATTGGTGACGATAATGCCGCCGAAAGGCGAATCGGGATCGGTCGCGAAGGCCTTCTCCCATGCGGCCTTCAGCGTTTCGCCGACGCCGACGCCGCAGGGCGTGTTGTGCTTGAGAATCGCCACCACGGCGTCGCGATAATCGTCGAACTCGAGGATCAGATTAACCGCCGAGCTGATATCGATAACGTTATTGAACGAGAGCTCGCGGCCGTGGAGTTGCTCCGCGATACGCGGAAAGTCGCCGTAGAGCGCGCCGCTTTGATGGGGGTTCTCGCCGTAGCGCAAGGTTTGAGCCAGCGGCAACGAGAGGCTGAAAGTCTCGCCAAGCGATTTGATGTCGCGGCCCGCGTGGGTGGCGAGATAGTTCGAGATCGCGCAATCGTAAGCGGTCACACGCGCGAAAGCTTTGCGCGCGAGGTTCCATCGGGTCTTGAGCGAGAGCGCGCCCTTGGCGGCCTTGAGCTCTTCGATCAGTGCCGGATAATCGCGCGGGTCAACCACCACCGCCACGTCGACATAATTCTTGGCGGCCGCCCGCACCAGCGTGGGGCCGCCGATATCGACATTCTCAATCGCATCTTCGAGGCCGGCATCGGCGCGCGCGACAGTCTGTTCGAAGGGATAGAAGTTGACCACTACCAGATCGATCGGCTCGATACCGTAGGTTTCCATCTCGCGCCGATGGGATTCGACTCCGCGGCGGGCGAGGATGCCGCCATGAATCTTCGGATGAAGCGTTTTCACGCGCCCGTCGAGCATCTCGGGCGAGCCGGTGAACTGTTCAACCGAGCGGACTTTGATTCCGTCGTGCTCGAGCGCGGCCCGGGTGCCGCCGGTAGAAAGGATCTCGACACCGAGTTCAATGAGAGTGGCAGCGAACTCGGACAGGCCGTTCTTATCCGAGACGCCAAGCAGCGCCCGCCGGATAGTCCTATCGTCGGTGCTCATGAAATTGCGCTTCCGTCAGTGCTTGTAAACGCGCGCGACGCGCCGGCCCACCGTGCAAAGCATTTCATACGAGATAGTCTGCGCGAGACGGGCGACCTCGTTGACGCTGATCGTCTCGCCGCCGCTCACGCCCCATAATATCACCTCGTCGCCGGCCCGCGCGTCAGGAACTTCGGTCAGATCGACCATCGTGAGGTCCATACAGACTGCGCCGACCACCGGTGCGCGCCGCCCGCGAATCAGCACCTCGCCGCCATGCTGGAGGCCGCGCCGGTAGCCGTCGGCATAACCGACGGCGAGCACGCCGATAGTGCCGGCGCGCGGCGTGACAAAAGTATGGCCGTAGCTCACGCCGGTGCCGGCGCTGACGCGCTTGATCTGCAGGATGCGCGTCTTGAAAGTCATCGCGGGTCGGAGCGCGGCGCGCTCGGCGACTGCGGGGACCGGGGGCAGGCCATAGATCGCGAGCCCGGGGCGCACCAGGTTGCGATGGCTATCGGCGCGCAGCACCAGCGCCGCTGAATTGGCGACATGAGTGACCGGCGGTGCGAAGCCGGCTGCGGCCAGGCGCTCGAGCGCCTGGGAGAATTCGGCAAGTTGGCGATCGGTGACGGGGCTCGTCGGGTCGTGGGCGCTGGCGAGCAACGTGCTGACACCCTCGAGCGTGAGACTCTCCTGGCGTCGCAACTGATCGATTGCGCCCGCGAGTTCGTCGAGGCGCAGGCCGAGCCGGGTCGCGCCGGTATCGAGCTTCAGATGGACCGGGAAGTTGCGGCGGCCAACCGCGGCGGCGGCGGCGCCGATGGCGTGAATCGAGTCGCTATCGAAAACGAACGGGGTCAGATCGAGCGCGACGATCGCGCGTGCGTCCCCCGGGAAAAAGCCGCCCAGCAGATAGATGCGGCCGCGATGTTCCGCAGCGCGCAGTTCGGCCGCCTCGGAAACCGTGGCGACCCCGAAATGGGCACATCCTTCAGCGGCGAGCGTGCGCGAGACGGCGACCGCGCCATGGCCATAAGCGTCGGCCTTCACGACCGCCATCATGTCGGCGTCGGGCGCCAATCCCCGAAGCAGGCGATAATTGAATCGCAGCGCGGCGAGGTCGATTTCGGCAACGGCCCGATGACTGAATTGGTCCGTGGTTTCCATCGAGCAGCCGCCGAGCGGGCGTGTGAGGGTCAGATAACCATCGGCCGCCGTGCCAGTCAATCAAGGGTCGGTTAAGTTGACGGTGCCGTACCATTGGTAGCGAACCCTATAATAGTCGCAGGCTTCGGCTGGTTGGCGATGAGTGACTGCCGGGCTCGGTTGAAAGGCATCAGCATCTGAGCGGGATTCGGTTTCATGCGAAAGCCCGATGATCGCCCGCCGGACAGGGCAATCGAGGAAACCGGCATTTTTTGACTCTCGCGGCGGGGCTTTGATATAAGTCCATCTGAAGGCTGGGGGTGTGCGGAAACGCACTGAGACCGCTTCGCGAGAACCCCTTGAACCTGATCCGGGTAATGCCGGCGTAGGGAAGCCCTCCTGCCAGATCGACACCCCGTTCTTGCAAGGGCTTCCTGAATCGACACGGAGCGGCCGCGAGCCGCAGAAGCTGTGAGCGCGAGCGAAATCCTCCTCAACGGCGAACCGTACGAACTCAATGGTCGTACGCAGTTGGTCGAGCTGATCAAGCGGCTCGGGATGAAGCCGGCGCGGATTGCGGTCGAGCTTAACCATCGCGTGGTCCCGAAAGCCGAGTATGAACGCACCGTGGTCGCGGCCGGCGATCGGGTCGAGATCGTGAATTTCGTGGGAGGCGGATGAGCGGGCGATCGTGCCCGCGCCGCCGAAGGATTCAAGATGCAGGACACAGCGCTGGTTTTGGGTGGCAGGACCTTCAAATCGCGCCTGATCGTCGGAACCGGCAAGTATCGCGATTTTGCCGAGACTCGCGCGGCGGTCGAAGCGAGCGGCGCCGAGATCGTAACGGTCGCGGTCCGGCGTGTGAATATCACCGATCGCAGCAAGGAAAATCTGCTCGAATATATCGACCCCGCGCGCTACCAGATTCTGCCTAACACCGCCGGCTGCTACACCGCTGAGGAAGCCATCCGCACCTGCCGCCTGGCGCGCGAGATGGGCGTCGGCAACATGGTGAAGCTCGAGGTTATCGGCGATCAGCAGACGCTGTTCCCGGATGTCGCGGCGACCATCGAGGCGGCGCGGGTGCTCGTCAAAGAGGGCTTTATCGTTCTGCCCTATACCATGGACGACCCGGTGTCATGCCTGAGGCTCGCGGAAATCGGCTGCGCGGCCGTGATGCCGTTGGCGGCGCCGATCGGCTCGGGACTCGGCATCCGCAACCCCTACAATCTGCGGATCATTATCGAACAGGCCAAGGTGCCGGTGATTGTCGATGCGGGTGTCGGTACGGCCTCGGATGCGGCGGAAGCGATGGAACTGGGCAGCGACGGGCTTCTGATCAACAGCGCGATCGCATGCGCAAAGGATCCGATCGCGATGGGGAGCGCGATGAAGATGGCGGTCGAGGCCGGACGGCTCGCTTATCTCGCGGGCCGTATCGAGCAGCGCCTGTATGCCTCCGCGTCGAGTCCGCTCAACGGCCTGATTCGTTAGACGCTTGGCGATCAGCGCGCGGGAAGTCGGCTTTCGGCTCTACCTGATTACCGATCGGAAGACGGTCCGATCGGGCGATTTGTTCGGCGCCTGCGAGCAGGCGCTGGCGGCGACCTCCGACCGGCCAGGTGCGATCGCAATCCAGTTGCGCGAAAAGGATCTCGCAGCCCATGCACTCTACGAGTTGGCGCTCCGGATGCGTCAGTTGTGCACGCGCTACGGTGCTCCGTTACTTGTTAATGATCGAATTGACGTAGCGATCGCCTGCGGCGCCGACGGGGTCCATCTGCCGGTCGATTCGTTCTCGCCCGAGCAGGCGCGCGAGCTAATTGGCGAATCGCGGCTGATAGGGGTATCGACGCATAGCGATGCGGAAGTGGCACAGGCTGCCGCGGGGGGCGCGGACTTCGTAGTTTATGGTCCGGTGTTTCAGCCGCTCTCGAAGCCCGCGGCCTATGGTCCGGCACGCGGCGGCGAGGAACTTGCTGCAGCGTGCCGGACCGCGCCGATACCGCTGTACGCGCTCGGCGGCATCACCGCCGAGCGCGTACAGCAGCTCGGCGGGACGGGACTCGCCGGTGCCGCAGCGATCGGCGCCGTGCTCGGCGCCGAATCGCCCGGGGAGGCGGCGCGAGCGCTGCTCATCGCGATTGAGACGGTCATGGGCGCGCGGCGCTAAAACGCCGCAGGCATTCGCGGGGCGCGCAGCGGCGCTGGTTCGATTCGTATCGGCCGATATGTTTGACTCCTGCGATACGATGCAGGTTGCAGAAACCGCGACGACGGAGATCTCAGCCCCCAGCGCGATCAGAATTTGGCTCGGCTTGACGCTGGCTCTGTCGGCCTATGCGGCGTTGTTGGCGCTAGGATTGTGGAACGATACCCGACTCACGGGCTCGCAACTTACTAATCCGGTGCGGCTGGTGTCTTTCTGGTCGCCGCTGATGGGACTCGGCGTAGTCGGCATCGTGAAGTTTATTGAAGATGCGCCGTTGAGCTCGATGGGGCTGCGGCGCCCGCGGTTTATCGATGTTGATTGGGGCTTGGTGTTCTTCGTCTTCGCGATGGTGACGATGGCGCGGATCGGGCCGGTGGTGGATGCCCACGTCCGAGGAATCGGATTCCGAATGAACGAGTTCTCCCTGCTCAAGGGATGGACGATGATAATCTTCGCGGCGACGATGGAAGAGCTGTTTTTTCGCGGCTATCTGCTCGAGCGATTCGAGCGCGTCACCGGCAGCACGTGGATAGCAGCATTAGCTTCGCTGACGCTCTTCGCTTTTGGCCATCTTCCAGGTTGGGGTCCGGCGGGAGTGGTTAGAAATCTGGTCTGGGGCGCGTTCGTCACGGGTCTGTACGTATGGCGGCGCAACCTGCCGATCTGCATGATGATGCATTTTTTGCAGAACACATCGAGCCTTCCGAGCCTCTGGTATACACCGCTGAAACGTGTCTTCGCGCGTGGCGTGTTCTAGCAGATCGGATTAGACGAGTCTGATTAGACAAGTCCGACTAGAAATGATCGGGCTCCTGCTCGCGGCGATTGTCGCGTTCGAGCTGTACGGTCATATGCCGAATCTTGAATTTTTCGGCCAGCACGGTTGAGATGTCCGACAGTACGCGATCGTGATCGGCGTCGGCCGTAATCACGGCGTGCGCCGACAGCGCGACCTGCCGGCTCGAGAGACACCAGACGTGCAGATCGTGTACCTCCTCGGTGCCGCTCACGGCCAGTAAATCGTGTCGCAGTTCATCGAGATCGATCTCCGAGGGTACCGCTTCCATCAGGATGTCCACGCCCTCGCGCACCAACCCCCATGAACCCCAAAGCACCAGGACGCCGATCAGAATGCTCATGGCGGGATCGGCGGTGTTCCAGCCGCTGAAATAGATTATCGTCCCGGCGCACAGCACGCCCAGCGAGCCGACCAGGTCGGAACAAACATGGACGAAGACCGCCCGCAGCGCCATGCCGCGCGCCTGACGGGCGCCGCGCGAAGTGAGCCAGGCAGAGAAGCCGTTGATGCATAGGCCAACGATCGCGACCATCATCATTGGCAGGCCCGCGACCGGTTGGGGCGATCTCAGGCGGCGCACGGCCTCGAACCAGATGAACACCACCAGCAGCCATAGGAACAAGCCGTTCAGTAGTGCGCCAAGAATTTCGGCGCGCAGGTAACCATAAGTCTTGACGGCGCTGGCGGGGCGGGTCGAGACCCAAAGCGTCAGCAGGCCGATCACCAGCGCCGCGATATCGGTCAGCATGTGGACCGCGTCGGAAATCAACGCCAGGCTGTTGGCATAGTAGCCGGCCACGAACTCGGTAATGCAGAACGCGACCGTTACCAACAGCACCATTCTGAGCTTGGTGCTGTCCGCTGCGGCATGCGCCAGATGATTGGATTCGGGCACGGCCTCTATGCGCAGATCTTCCTTCGGGGCTGAGGCTAACTCGCTGGCGGCGCGGCGATCGGGTCAATCATAGTGGATCAACGCCTGGTAGCTTGCCGGCGCCAGCCGTTCGCGGCCACCGAGCGCTCTCAGTTCGATCACGAACGCATAGCCGGCTACCTCGCCGCCCAGCCGCTCCGTGAGCCGGCCCGCCGCCCGCGCGGTGCCACCGGTGGCGAGCAGGTCGTCAACGATCAGGATACGGCGGTTGCCATGCAAGCCATCCTGATGAATCTGAAGGGTCGCGTTGCCATATTCGAGTTCGTAGACCTCGTCCACGGTATGAAAAGGCAGTTTGCCGGGCTTGCGCGCGATCGCCAGGCCGACGCCGAGCCGATAGGCGACCGGCGCGCCGATAATAAAGCCGCGCGACTCGATGCCGAGCACCATGTCGACCTTGCCGAGGAACGGTTCGGCGAGCTGATCGACCACCGCGGCCAGGCCGCGCGGGTTTGCGATAAGCGGTGTGATATCGTGGAACATCACGCCCGGCTTGGGAAAATCGGGAATATCACGCACCAGTTGCTTGATTTCGTCGGGCCTCATCAATGCTGCGCTGCTCCTATCGGCCGCTCGTGCGGCCATTGAAAGATTTCAGACCGAGATACTAGCAGCCGCCGCCGGCAAAGGTGATCGCCGCAGGCGGTCCCGGCGCAGGTAGGAATTCGAGTGGATTGTAGGCCAGGTTATCGTGCCGCACCTCGAAATGCAGGTTGGGCCCGGTGGTGCGGCCGCTGCTGCCCACTTCGCCAATCACCTGCCCGCAGGCGACTCGATCGCCGACCTTCACCAGGTTCGCCTCGTCGTGCCCATAAACCGTGACGAAGCGATCGCTGTGCTCGATAATCACCACGTTGCCATAGCCGCGCAACCGGCCGGCAAAGACCACGACGCCCGCATCGGCGGCACGTACCGGCGTCCCAACCGGCGCGGCGATATCAACGCCATCATGCATCACGCCGTGGCGGACACCGAATCCCGACGATACCACGCCGCCGACGATCGGCCAGCTAAACGAATGCGGCGGCGCGGGTGGACGATTCGGGCCGGGACTCGTGGTGTCCGCGCGTCCGATGGCGGAGCGACGGTACGACCCGGGAATCATCAGCACCTGGCCGACCCGCAACTGGCGCGGATCGCTGAGGCCGTTGGCATGCATCAGGCCGTCAGAATCGACGCCGTAATGTGACGCGATGTGGTAGATAGTCTCGCCCGGCTGCACGATATGCGTCAGCGGGGCAGTGTAGCTGCGATTGACGGGGACTGACGGGGCAGGGGCGCAGCCGGCAAGCGCGGCGGCTATAAAACAAGCCGCGTACAGATAACCAGCCCGGCGGGATCGTGTACCTGCCACCCTCACCACCAACGCAACCACTCTCGCGAGCCCGCGGATCTCGCGGTCTTTCCCGGCCGCCTACCGCAGAGCACGACGGCCTTGGCCGACGGCTAGTCGCTGAAGCCGTGCCGGCCGGACATCTTCACGAACCGGCATTCGCCGAAATATTCCTCCCGCCAGCGCCCACCGCTGCGTCCAATCCGCACCAGCGATTGCAGTTCGTCTTCTCCGATGGGGGCTACCAGGCGTCCTGCAGGTGCAAGCTGTTCGAGCAGCGGCCGCGGTATACCGGGCATCGCCGCGGTGACCACGATGATGTCGAACGGCGCCTCTTCGGCCCATCCATCGGAGCCGTCGCCGACCCGCAGCGTGCAATTACCGATGCCGATTTCTTGCAGAATGCGGCTCGCCCGTTCATGCAGCAGCGGGATGCGTTCGATCGAGAAGACGTGAGCGGCGAGCTGACACAGGACCGCAGCCTGATAGCCGGAGCCGGTGCCGACCTCCAGCACCCGTTCGTCGGCGCGCGGCGCGGCGACCTGAGTCATCAAGGCGACCATGTAGGGTTGTGAAATAGTTTGCTCGTCGCCGATTGGCAGCGGGCCATCGTCGTAGGCGTGTTCGGCATATTCGGGCAGGACGAAGCGATGGCGTGGTATAGCGCGCATCGCTCCCAGCACGCGGGGGTCGGTGATGCCGCGGCGTTGGAGTTGTTCGATTACCATCCGCTCGCGTGCCTGTGTCAGGTCGACTGCCATTGCACCGGTGGTCATAATACCACACGCGTTGCCCAAACGCTGTCGATGATCTCAGCGGCGTTGGGTAAGAGGAGGGGGATGCGGTGCACTTCTTCGATCTGTTCTGGGTCTTTCTGATCCTGGTCGGATTGCAACCGATCGTGCGGCAGTGGTCGCTGGGCTCGCGTCGCACGCGGCTTATCCGCAGCCTCGAGAAACGTCGCAAGAGCCGGGTGATAGCACTCATCCATCGACAGGAAACCATGGCGGTGCTGGGATTTCCGTTGGTCAGCTTCATCGACATCGAGGATTCCGAAGAGGTTCTGCGCGCGGTCCAGCTCACCGACGACAATCGGCCGATCGATCTGATCCTGCACACGCCGGGCGGGCTGGTGCTGGCCGCCGAGCAGATCGCGCACGCGCTGACTGCTCATCCCGCACCGGTGACGGTCTTCGTCCCGCACTACGCGATGTCGGGCGGCACGCTGCTGGCGCTGGCCGCGAATCAGATCGTGATGGCGCCGCACGCGGTGCTGGGACCGCTCGACCCGCAGATCGGGCAGTGGCCGGCCGCTTCGATCCTGCGGGCCGTCGAGCGCAAGACCGCGACCAATCAGAATGTGCACGATGAAACACTCATCATGGCCGACGTTGCCGGCAAAGCGATGGACCAGGTGCGCAGCTACGCCAAGCATCTGCTAACCACGCGCGGCTGGACGGTGGAGCGCGCCGAAGAGTTGTCGCACGCGATGACCGAAGGACGCTGGACACACGATTATCCGATCACGGTCGAAGAGGCGCGTAGCCTCGGGCTACCGGTCTCGTGCGATATGCCTGACGAGATCTACGAGTTCATGCGGCTCTTCCCGCAGGTCGCCGTACGGCGTCCGAGCGTCCAGTATGTGCCGCTGCCCTATGGTCCCGTGCATGGCGAGCCGGCCAAGGCCTCGAAGCATTGATTCGCCAATCGGCGCTGCGGCCGGACGACTAAGTCCAGCCGGCGGTGGTGCGGGCGTGTTGGGCGGCCTCTTCCGGCGGCATCAGCGGGTCCCAGTCTTTGGCCACATAGCGATTCCCGGTCACGCCATTCGATTGTTCGGAACATAGCCACAGCAGCGGCGCCACCATCACGGCTGGGTCGAGCATCACGCGGCGGAATTTTTCGCGGGCCGGCTCCGGCACCATCCCACTCTCGGTAATTCCTCCGGGGCTCAGCCCGTTCACCGTGACTCCGGTACCGGCGAGGTCCTGCGACCAGATGATCGTCTCGGATTCGAGGGCAGCCTTTGAAGGCCCGTAGGGCGAGAAGCCGGCGCGGCGCATGGTCTCCTGGTTCATCGTGATGTTGATGATCCGGCCCCATCCGTTAGTCAGAAAATGCGGCACCACGGCCTTGGCCATCATGAACGGCCCATTCACGTTGGTATCGATGATCATGCGCCAGGTGGCCGCGTCGGTCTGCCAGAATTTGGTCGGCCGTTCGAGAAAATCCTCGCTCACGAACCGCATCCCGCGCCCGGCATTGTTCACCAGGATATGGACCGCGCCGAAGTTCGAGAGGGCGGCCTCGACCACCCGCTCCGAATCGGCCTCAACCGCGACGTCGGCCTCGACCGCAATCACGGATTCGCGTCCGGTTTCGATTTGCGCCTGGGCCGCAACTGCCCCGGCCTCAGCGGGATTACGCGCCGCGGTGACGATCACGCTGGCTCCGAAATTAGCGAGTCCGAGCGCCATCGCACGCCCGATTCCGCGCCCGCCACCGGTGACGATCGCTACCTTGCCGGCCAGATCCGACTTTCCCATCGGCGCACATCTCCCTGCTCTGCGGCGGCGCGGTTATTGAGCAGGCACGCTCATCCGCTGCCGCTTCTATTTGCCCTGATACTACAGGTATGGCACGTGAAGGTCTTGATTCGCATGCCGAGGAGCCGGGGTCGTCATTCTTGCCCGCAACGCCATTAGTCCGCTAATTACCCATGGTCTCTGCAAAACTGGACTCCAAGGAGATAAATATGCAACACTGGACGGCTCATGCGGAAGCCGGAACTACATTGGGCATACCTTGGAGAGGGAATAATGAAGTTACTGAATATGAAACTGCTAAAAGGGAACCTTTTGGTTGGAATCGTTGGAGTTGCGGGGTTGGGGCTTTTGACCCTCTCATCGCTTGCTCACGCGCAGCCGCCCTCGCCGTATGCGGTCGAGACGAACCTGCATGGCATTTACGCATACACTCAGCCGCCACCAACTTTCGATCCAACGACGGCGTCAGACGACGAACTGCAACTTTATGGCTACCCGCCGCGGCCCGGCGCCGACGCCACGCCCCAAGATCGCGCACAATGGGCAGCGGTAACCAATCCAAATCTGAACCGGATTGTTCCTCAACTTGTGCATACGAACATTTATCACCGGCCGGCCGCTGGTCTGAGAGAAGTTTCGAGTTCGAATCCAAGTTCAAAAAAGTATACCAGCACGAATTGGAGCGGCTATGCCCTGGCTCACAAGAAACCCGCATTCACTAGTGTAACTGGTTCATGGACGGTCCCGCCCGTTCAACAAGCTTTCGGCTCGTGTTCCGACGGATGGGACTATTCGTCTCAGTGGGTGGGCATCGACGGTCTTACGAACTCGCTGCTTTTCCAAGCCGGATCGGAGGCCGATGCCTATTGCTCGGGCGGCTCTACGTCCGAGCTGTATCGGCCCTGGATAGAATGGCTGCCCGAATCCGAGATTGTGCTTACATACAGCAATGGCGATCCTTTGCCCTTCGCGCCAGGTGATTACCTTATTGTGACGGTAACGGCCACGGGATGGTCGAATGGACAGTCATCGACCGGTACCCTTCTTTATACCGATGTCACCCAAAACTGGCAGGCCAGCGAGGCAGTCACCGCGGCCTCTCTCGGTGGAACGTACATCGTTGGCGATTCTGCGGAATGGATCGTCGAGCGGCCGGAAGTCGATGGATCACTGGCTAATCTAGCCAATTACATCGCTGATCCCTGGTTCTATGCGACGGCCACGGATGTCAAAAAGATCAAATACTACGCCGGGACTCCGAAAACCGCGGCGACGTGGAACCTCACCATGGAGGATGAAACCGGTACCGCGATCTCCTATGTCAACCTGTTTGGCACTCAGGTGATGTGGTTTTTTGACGAGAATTCTGCGTTTTAAGTCGCTCACCGAATAGCTGCGCGTTTTCGCCTGATGGCGGGACCTTTGGTATTGCCGCCAGGATGGGAACGCGCAGCGAATCGGCGGCGCTTCGACTCGAAGCGCGGCCATATTGAGTTCTCCTTTTACGCCTCGGAGTTTTCCGCTCGGACGCCAGACGCGTTTGATGTGAGCGGCGAATAGCCGCTCGCGTCAAATGCGCTCGCCGGCGTAGCTGCGCAACAGTTGGATCTCCGAGTAGCCAGCGGATAGGCCGCCGTCTAAGCCGCACCTCCCACAATTTCGTCGAATCGGCCAGATTGCGCCGGGGAAATCTGATAACGGTGGAGTACCCGAGGGGGGGACAGCATGATTATCGACTGGATCTACAACAACCCAACGTGGCTCTGGGGAAGCATCCTGGTCGCACTCTTCACCGGGGCCGCGTGCGGCGGGCTGATGATCGTTCATCGGTTAGTGCACGTGAGCGTACGCAAAGCTCACAATGATCTGGCCGGTTTCACGATTGCGGTTATCGGGGTTCTGTATGCGGTCCTGCTCGCCTTCATCGCTATTGCGACCTGGGAAGCATTCAGCAACGCGTCGATGATCGTGGAGAACGAATCAGGCTTCGCGGGCGGCATTTACCTCGATACGCTGGGCTTGCCACAAGCGAAAGGGCAGGTAATCCGCGATGCGGTAGCGCGCTACGTCTCGGTAGTCATCAACGACGAATGGCCGCTCCAGCGGCAGGGCAAGGTGCCCAGCCAGGGATGGAAGCCGCTACGCGAGATTGATCGTGCGATCGTCGACATCCAGCCGCAAAACCTCGGTGAAGCGGTGCTCCAGGCCGAGCTGCTCAAGACCTGGAACGAGCTCTACCAGGCGCGCAACAGCCGCCTCTCGGCAGTCGAAGGGCATATTCCGCGCGTGGTCTGGTGGATCGCATTCCTCGGTGCGTCTATCACCACCGGCTACAGCTATTTCTTCGGCTACCAAAGCTTCGGGATGCATCTAGCGATGACCGGCACGCTTGCGGCCACGCTCGCCATGGTGCTGGTACTGATAATCGCGCTCGACTGGCCATTTCGCGGCGAGATCAGCGTCAGTCCCGACTCGTTCATCACCATTCAACGATCCTGGTCCCAGGTGAGGTAAGCATCGCTCGGCATTTCCGGGA
>DATJRJ010000238.1:0-38619 GCA_035504735.1 Binataceae bacterium (SeqCode) | reverse complement strand
TCCTGCAGCGTGTAGGCCGCGCCGTAGGCTTCCAGCGCCCACACTTCCATTTCTCCCAGCCGCTGACCGCCGAACTGCGCCTTACCGCCCAGCGGCTGCTGGGTGACGAGGCTGTAGGGTCCGGTCGAGCGCGCGTGGATTTTATCTTCGACCAGGTGATGCAGCTTCATCATGTACATCACGCCGACCGTGACCGGCTGCTCAAAGGAGTTACCGGTGCGTCCGTCGTAGAGCTTCGATTGTCCGCTATCCGACAGTCCCGCGCGCTCGAGCATCTGGAAGATTTCCTCTTCGCGCGCGCCGTCGAAGACCGGCGACGCGACGTGGATTCCATCGCGCGCCTTGTTCGCCAGCTTGAGCAGGTTGGTATCGTCCAGCTCATCGATAAACTCATGCGCCTCGTGCTCGCTGTAGAGTTCCTTCAAGCGCCGCCGCAGCGCGGCCGGATTGGCGCCGTTGTGCAGCTCCTCGTCGAGCTGGCGCCCCAGTTCGCGCGCCGCCCATCCCAGATGGGTCTCCAGAATCTGGCCGACGTTCATCCGCGAGGGCACGCCCAGCGGATTAAGTACGATATCGACCGGCGTGCCATCCGCCAGCCGCGGCATATCCTCCTCAGGCAGAATGCGCGAGAGCACGCCCTTGTTGCCGTGGCGTCCCGCCATCTTATCGCCGACCTGCAGGCGGCGTTTGATGGCGACGAATACTTTGATCATCTTGATCACGCCCGGCGCGAGCTCGTCGCCCGCCTTCAGCCGATCGATCTTGGTGCCGTAATGCAAATGGACCGCATCGACGTTGGTCTTCAGCGCTTCCATCGCCGCCGCGGCCTCGGCCGCGGCCCGCTCGTCCTCGACCCGCAGCTCGCTCCAGAGCCGGTACGGCAGCTCATCGAGAATTTCGTTGTTGAGGGTCTCGCCCTTCTGCAGCGCGACCCGTTTCTGGCCGCCCTCGTCGTCCATCACGCGGCCCGCCAGCTTCTTGCCCGCCAGCGCGCGTTTGAGCTTGCGCAGCGTCTCCTGGCGGATAACGCGTACTTCTTCGGTCTCGTCCTGTTTGAGCCGTTCGACCTCGAGATTGTGGATCTCCTGGGTGCGATCGTCGCGAGTTACCCCGCGGCGCGCAAAAACCCGCGCGTCGATCACCGTCCCTTCGACCCCAGGCGGCACCCGCAGGCTGGTGTCGCGCACCTCGCCCGCCTTCTCGCCGAAGATCGCCCGCAGCAGTTTTTCCTCGGGGCTAAGCTGGGTCTCACCCTTGGGCGTGATCTTCCCGACCAGGATGTCGCCGGGCCGCACTTCCGCGCCGATCCGGATGATCCCGCTGGTATCGAGATTACGCAGCGCCTCTTCGCCGACGTTGGGAATGTCACGCGTGATTTCTTCGGGTCCAAGCTTGGTATCGCGCGCGATACATTCGAACTCTTCGATATGCACCGAGGTGAAGAGATCTTCCTTGACGACCCGTTCCGAGATCAGGATCGAATCCTCGAAATTGTAGCCGCCCCACGGCATGAACGCGACCAGCACGTTGCGGCCGAGCGCGAGCTCGCCCATGTCGGTCGAGGGCCCGTCGGCCAGCACGTCGCCGGCCTTGACCCGTTCGCCTTTGACCACCACCGGACGCTGGTTGATACAGGTGTTCTGATTCGAGCGCTGATACTTGACCAGGTTGTAGATATCGACGCCGGCGTCGCGCGGGTCACGTCCCTGGCGATCGGAACGCACCACAATCCGCTCGGCATCGACGCTTTCGACACTGCCGTCGCGTTTCGCAATCATGGTCACACCCGAATCGCGCCCCACCGTCTTCTCGAGGCCGGTGCCGACCAGCGGCGCGTCGGTCTTAAGCAACGGCACCGCCTGGCGCTGCATGTTCGAACCCATCAGCGCGCGGTTGGCGTCGTCGTTCTCCAGAAACGGGATCAGCGAAGCCGCCACCGACACGAGCTGGTTAGGCGACACGTCCATGAATTCGACCTCGGCGGCCGGCACGACCGTGAATTCGCCGCCGACCCGGGCCGAGACCAGCTCGCTGGTGAAGCGGCCGTGCGCATCGAGCGGCGCATTGGCCTGCGCGATCTTGCGCTCTTCCTCGTCGAGCGCCGACAGATAGACGATTCGATCCGTCACGCGTCCGTGCTCGACGGTCCGGTACGGGGTTTCGATAAAGCCGTATTCGTTGACCCGCGCATAAGTCGAAAGCGCCGCGATCAGGCCGATATTAGGACCTTCCGGGGTCTCGATCGGGCAGACCCGGCCGTAGTGCGTGGGATGCACGTCGCGGACCTCGAAACCGGCGCGCTCGCGCGTCAACCCGCCCGGCCCGAGCGCCGAGAGGCGGCGCTTGTGCGCAATCTCGGACAGCGGATTGGTCTGGTCCATGAACTGTGAGAGCTGCGAGGAGCCGAAGAATTCCTTGATCACCGCCGAGGCCGGTTTGTAGTTGACCAGCTCCTGCGGCATCAGGGTTTCGATATCCTGCAGGCTCATCCGTTCCTTGATCGCGCGCTCCATCCGCACCAGGCCGATCCGGAACTGGTTCTCGACCAGCTCGCCGACCGCGCGCACGCGTCGATTGCCCAGATGGTCGATATCGTCGACCTGGCCGTTGCCGTTCTTAAGCTCGAGCAGGTAGCGAACGACCTCCAGGATGTCCTCGCGCCGCAGCGTCCCTTGCTCGAGCGGCACGTCGATCTTGAGCTTGTGGTTGAGCTTGAGCCGCCCGACCTTCGAGAGATCGTAGCGCTCGGGATTGAAAAACAGGTCGTTGAAAAAACTGGTCGCAGTCTCCACGGTCGGCGGATCGCCGGGCCGCAGCCGCTTGTAGATCTCCAGCATCGCGACCGCGCCGGAGTCCTGCGGACTGCCCGGATCCTTGTTGAGCCGCCGCATCTCCTCGTCCATCCGGTCCTGCGCGATCGTGAGCCGCAGCGGACCGCCGCCGGGCTGATCCTCGGCCCACAGCACTTCGATCTTCTTGATCCCGTGCGCGTGCAGCTTCTCGATAATATCCTCGGTCAGCTCCTCGTTGACCTGCACCACGATCTCGCCGGTCTGGGTGTCGACCACGTTATGCACCGAGACCCGCCCGACCACTTCGTCCAGCCCGATCGGCACCTCGGTCATCCGCGCCTGTTCCATCGCGCGCACGATCGCCTTGTTGAAGCGCCGCCCTTCGCGCGCGACCAGCTCGCCGGTTTTCGGATCGCGCACGTCGCGGCTGACGCGGGTGCCAAGCAGATGCTCGGGACGCAGTTCCTTGGCGAGCTGCTTGGGGTCGAGCAGAATGACGTCCTTGGGATAGTAATAGTTGAGCAGGTCTTCAGTCGTCATGCCGAGCGCGCGCAGCAGCACGGTGGCCGGAAACTTACGCCGCCGGTCGATACGCACGTAGAGCACGTCGCGCGGATCGAACTCGAAGTCGATCCAGCTCCCGCGGTACGGAATCACCCGCGCCGAGTACAGCAGCTTGCCGGTCGAATGGGTCTTGCCCTTGTCGTGCTCGAAGAACACGCCGGGCGAGCGATGGAGCTGCGAGACGATGACCCGCTCGGTACCGTTCACCATGAAGGTCCCATTCGGCGTCATCAGCGGCACCTCGCCGAAGTAGACCTCCTGCTCTTTGACGTTTTTGATCGAGCGCCGCCCGCTCTCGATATCCCAGATCACGAGCTGAATCTTGACCTTCAGCGGCGCCGCGTAGGTCATGCCGCGCTGATGGCATTCGTCGACGTCGTACTTGGGCTCGCCGAGCTCGTAGCTGACGAACTCGAGCGACGCGGTTTCGTTGAAATCCTTGATCGGGAAGACTGATTTGAAGACTGCCTGGAGGCCCGAGTCACGGCGTTCCTCGAGCGAGACGCCGATTTGCAGGAACTCCTCGTAGGAACGCTTCTGGATTTCGATCAGATTGGGGATGTCGATAATCTTGCGAATCTTCCCAAATGAACGGCGAAGCCGGAGATTATTCGTCACCTGTGATTGTTGAGCCATCTTTACCTCATCCGGCGCATGTCACGGACGTGACCTGTTAATCGAACCGCCGGAGTGTTCTGCGGCGTGCCCGCCGGCGCGCGCGCCCTTTGCCCTCGCACCCCTCCCGCCGCCACAAATACAATCCGGGCCCATCTCGACGCCTGGTCGAAACAGACCCACAAACTCCCGAACCCGGACCAATGATGGCCGCAAGGCTCGGATTATTTTAGCTCGACCGTGCCGCCCGCCTCTTCGAGCTTCTTTTTGACGTCCTCGGCCTCGGCTTTGTTGACCCCTTCCTTGATTGCCTTGGGGGCGCTGTCGACCAGGTCCTTGGCTTCCTTGAGTCCGAGGCCGGTCAGCTCGCGCACCACCTTGATCACCTGGATCTTTTTGTCGCCCGAGCCGGTCAACACCACCGAGAACTCGTCCTTCTCGACCGCCGCCGCGGCTGCGCCGCCGCCGGCTGCCGGCGCCGCCGCCATCGCGATCGGTGCCGCCGCCGAGACCCCGAGCTCCTGTTCGAGTTCTTTCACCAGGGCCGCCGCATCCAGCAGACTCAGATTTTTGAGGTAATCTTTCACTTGATCGCGGCTCAATTGTGCCTCTGCCATCTTGCTCTATCTCCTTGCATCCCGCTCGGACCGCAGCGCCGGGCGCGCGCCGAGACGAATAAATTCTTACCGCGTCCGTGCCTATGCTCCGGCCTCGGCGGGCGGCGCTTCCTGCGGCGGGGTTTCGGTGGGCGCGGCTTCGACGCCGCGCTGCCGGCCGATCGCGTCAATCAGCCGCGCCATCGCCGATCCGGGTTCGTTCAACAATCGCACCAGGCTGGTCGCCGGCGCCTGTATCAATCCCAGCAGTTGCGCCAGCACTACTTCGCGCGGTGGTAAGGTGGCGAGCGCCTGCAGCTCATCGCCCGAAAGCGGCTGGCCGCCGAGTACGCCCCCACGCAGCTTGAATTTGTCGCCGAATTCGCGGAGCGCCGCGACGGTTTTGGCCACCGTCACCGGATCGCCATAACAGAATATAATCACGACCGGGCCGCCGAGCCGCTCTTCGAGCGCTTCGTACGGCGTTGCCTTGATCGCTCGCCTGACCAGAGTGTTCTTGGCCACCCGCAGCTCGCCGTCGACCGCCCGCACGCGCCGGCGCAAATCGGTCGACTCGGCCGCGGTCAGACCGCGATATTCCGATATCAGCGCCATCGTGGCCCGCGCGAAGCGACCCGCGAGTTCATCGACGAGCGCTGTCTTTTCCGCTTTTTTCATAGCCTCAACGTTCGATCAGGCGTCCGCCTAGGCGGCCGCCGCCGCCACCGTCCGGACCGCACCGGGATCGACCTTGATTCCGGGGCTCATGGTCGAAGCGAGCGCGATACTCTTTATATAGTTGCCCTTGGCACTGGCCGGCCGCGAGCGCGCGATCGCGTTGAGCAACGCGTTGGCGTTCTCCAGTAGCTTTGCCTCGCCGAAGCTGAGCTTGCCGATCGGCGCATGCACCACGCCGGCCTTATCAACCCGGTAATCGACCTTGCCCGCCTTGACTTCGGACACCGCCTTGCCCACATCGAAGGTTACTGTGCCGACCTTCGGATTCGGCATCAGGCCGCGCGGCCCGAGGATTTTTCCCAACCGGCCGACCTGGCCCATCATATCGGGGGTTGCGATCACGCGATCGAAGTCGAGCCAGTTCTCTTCCTGGATCTTCTTGATCAGATCGTCGCCGCCGACGAAGTCCGCGCCCGCCTCACTCGCCTCTTTCTCTTTCTCGCCTTTAGCCAGCACCAGCACGCGCGGCACCTTGCCGGTACCGTTGGGCAGCACGACCGTCCCGCGGACGTTCTGATCGGCCTGACGCGGATCGACGCTGAGCCGCACCGCGAGCTCGACGGTCTCGTCGAACTTGGCGACGTGATTCCCGGCTACCACCTTGATCGCCTCGTTCAGCGGATAGTGCACCGCGCGATCGATATGCTTGGCCGCCTCGCGATATTTCTTGCCCGCCATCGTGATACCTCTCTGTGCCGCCGCTACTCAACAACCTCTATACCCATCGAGCGCGCGGTCCCTTCCACGCTCTTCATCGCCGCCGCAAGATCCTTGGCGGTCAGATCCTTGAGCTTGGTCTGAGCGATCTCTTCGACTTGGCGGCGCGTCACCTTGCCGACCTTATTCTTGTTAGGCGCCGCCGAGCCCTTTTCGAGTCCCGCCGCCCGCAACAACAGGTTCGAGGCCGGCGGACTCTTGGTGATAAAGGTAAAGGAGCGGTCGGCATAGACCGTTACCAGCACCGGCACCACCAGGCCCTGCATATTCTGGGTCTGCGCGTTGAAGGCCTTGCAGAACTCCATGATATTGACGCCGCGCTGGCCGAGCGCCGGCCCGACCGGCGGCGACGGATTCGCCGCACCCCCTGGAATCTGGAGCTTTATCTGCCCAACGACTTTCTTCGCCACTTGATATGCCGCTATCCAGACCGAGCCGCCGGCCCCATGCGCTACGCCACCCTGAGTTATGGGCAGGCCGCGCGGGCCCGACGGTCAATTCCGCCTTTAAGACTTTTCGACCTGCACGAAATCCAGTTCGACCGGCGTGGCGCGCCCGAAGATCGAAATCAACACGCGCACCTTGCCTTTCTCCGGCCGCACCTCTTCCACCGTGCCGTTGAAATCCTGAAACGGCCCATCGATAACCTTCACCGCCTCGCCGACCTCGAACAGAACCTTAGGCTTGGGCCGCAGGGCCCCCTCTTCCATCTGCTGGGCGATCTCGCGAACTTCGGACTCGGGCACCTCGGGAGGTTGTGTGGAGTGGCCGACGAAGCCGGTCACTTTGGGAGTATTCTTGATGAAGTGCCAGGTCTCTTCGTCGAGCACCATGTTGACGAAGATGTAACCGGGGAAGAACTTGCGGCTCGAAATTTTGCGCTGGCCGCCTTTCCCCAGTTCCTGCACGCTCTCGACCGGTACCAGCACTTCGCCGACTCGATCCTTGAGCCGCACGAATTCCGGCGAGCGCAGCCGCTGCTCGAGCGCAGCCTTGGCCTTCTGCTCATAGCCGGAGTAGGTGTGGACGACGTACCAGTGCTTCGCGACCGCAGTCGACGCCGTGCTCACGCCTTCTTCTTTCTTGGTCTGCTCTTCCGTACCGATTTCCATAGCTCTCCGGGTCCCTCACCTTACTTCCCGGCGCGCCCGGCCCGAAGGGGGCCGCGTGGATCGAAACTAGCTCAATATCTGTCGCACCACCCGGGTCGCCGCCAAGTCGATCAGGCCAAGCCAGATCGCCATCACGATGGTCAAAACCAGGACTACCACGGTCGCCTGCATCGTCTCTTTGGGCGAAGGGAAATGGACTTTCGCGAGTTCAGTCCACGCCTCCTTGACGAAGTTTACGCCCTGTTCGAGGTAATTTTTCAGCTTAGCCATAAATGCACATGCAATTCAAGCGCCAAGGGCCCTGGCGGGTCAGGCAGGATTCGAACCTGCAACCCTCGGATTTGGAGTCCGATGCTCTATCCAATTGGAGCTACTGACCCTCATTATATACCGATCGACATATACCGATCGACCGACGTATCTTGACCGGCCGCCATATTCGGCCCGACCGCCGTACCGGTATCGTTCGGTACTCCCACCGATTGCGCCAGCAACCCGCCGCGCCAGGCCGGCCCGAAGTGATACCTAGACTTTGACCTCGCGATGCATCGTATGCGAGCGGCAATTGGGGCAGAACTTCTTGATCGAGAATTTCTCGGTCTGCCGCTTTTTGTTCTTGCTGGTGGAATAGTTGCGCCGCTTGCAGCCGTCGCACGCCAATCCGATTAGATCTCTCATTGCTGATAATTCCGCCGGCGTCTTTCACAACGCCAAATTTGCAAAGCCCACGACGGGAATCGAACCCGTGACCTCTTCCTTACCAAGGAAGTGCTCTACCGACTGAGCTACATGGGCATCCCCTATCCTCATGAAGCCACCAAGGCAGACCCACCGTCACCTGGTGGAGCGGGAAACGGGACTCGAACCCGCGACCCCGAGCTTGGAAGGCTCGCGCTCTACCAACTGAGCTATTCCCGCCCAGAACCGCCAAATATATCGAAATCCCAAACGATTGGCGAGCGCATGCGAAAGCCGCGGATTCCCAGCATCTTTCAGCGGCCCTTGTAGACGGGTTTCCGTTTCTCCAGGAATGAGCGCGGCCCTTCTCTGGCATCCTCGGACCTCATCGCCTGGTCGAAAACCTCATCCTCGATTCGATGAGCTTCGGCCAGCGAGAGTCCCGACGAACGTGCCACCCCTTGCTTGATAAGCTTGATGGCCAGCGGACCGTTGGCGGCGATCGTGGCCGCGATTTCACGCGCCTTGGCCATCACCTGGTCCGCCGCGACCACGTGATTGATCAACCCCATCTGAAGGGCTTCGGCGGCGCTGAATCGCGACCCCGTAAGCATCATTTCCATCGCGCGACAGTAAGGAATCTGGCGCGGTAGACGGGCGAGTGCGCCGCGCGCGGGCACGAGCGCCCAGCGTGCTTCCTGTAGGGCGAAGCTCGCCGTTTCGGAGGCGATTCGAATATCGGTCGCGGTCGTCAGCTCGAGCGCTCCCGCAAAGCAGAAACCATTGATGGCCGCGATGATCGGCTTGCTCAGGCCAAACTGATGGCGCAGCATCGCGCGGTCGCCTGTGCGCGGTTCGAGGAACTTGCGATCCCAGTCGTCCTCCACCGGCCGAGCGCCAGTTCCGAGCGGAGTAAGTCGATTGAAGTCGGCGCCGATCGAGAACGCGCGATCGCCGGCCCCGGTCAGGATCGCCACGCGGATTCGATCGTCCGCTTCGACCGCGTCCCACGCCGCCGCCAGCCGCACGATGGTCTCGGGGTCGAAAGCATTCAGCACGTGCGGGCGATTGATCGTGATCAGCGCCACATTGCCGTCAATTTCAAATAGTAACGATTCCATGACCTGCCCTCACGTCAAGACATCGGAAGTCCGCAGCCGTTCGATCTCTATCGCGCTCAATCCCAACACCTCCCGGAGCACGGCTTCCGTATCCGCGCCCAAAAGCGGCGCCGGGCTTTTTACCTCGCACCTGGTCGCCGCCATCGTCCATGGGATACCGGGATGCATCCGGCGGCCGACTTCGGGATGCAGCAGCTTGACCAGGAAACCGCGTTCGTTCAGATGGCGATCGGTCGCGAGATCGCTGCTGCTCATCGAGGGAAACGCGGCCACGCCGCGACTCTGCAAATGCCGCGCGATTTCCCATCGATCACGAAGTTTCGTCCAGCTTGTGATGATACGGTCCAGTTCGACTTCGTTGCGCTTGCGTTCGACGGCGTTCGCGAAGCGCGGATCGCCGGCCAGTTGCGGCTGATCGATAGCGTCGCACAGCGCGCGCCATTCAGCCTCGCTGCCGACTGCGATACTAACCCACTGGTTTTCGTCGCCGGCCGCTTTGTAGCAATCGTGCGGCGCCATGATCGGATCGTGATTGCCGGCCCGCGCCGGCTGCAAACCATTGAAGACGAACTCGAAGATGGCTTCCGGCAGCGTCGCGATGGTCGCCTCGAGCTGCGAGAGATCGATGAACTGACCCTCGCCGGTGCGCGCCCGCTGGAGCAGCGCCGCCATCACCGCGCTCGCACCGAACAGGCCGGCGGTCGGATCGGCGAATGACACGCCGACCTCGCTCGGCCCCAATCCCGCATAACCGGTGAGCGCATAGAAGCCCGCAAAGGCAGCCGCCGGCGGCCCGTAGCTGAGGAAATTCTTCCATCGACCGGTCTGCCCAAACCCGGACATCGAAACCATTATGATGTCGGGTTTCAGCGCGCGCAGATTTTCGTAGCCGAGACCCATCCGGTCCATCGCGCCGGCCGAAAAATTGTCGGCCACAACGTCGCAATGCTTCACTAGTTCACGAGCGATTCGGACACCCTCGGGGTTGGTCAGATTGAGCGTGACACTCTTCTTGCCCTGGCTGTATTGATTGAAGTAGCCGGCGCGGTTCACACCGGCGACGTTATCGGCGAAGGGCGGCACCCGCCGCGTCGCGCATAGCCGCTTGGCCGATTCGACCCTGATCACCTCGGCGCCCATGTGCGCGAACTGCATCGTGCAATACGGCCCGGCCCAGACCCAGGTCAGATCGAGCACACGGATTCCGCTCAGCGGCAGGCCGGACTGATCGCTCGACGGCGGCTGCGCGCCGCCCGCGACCGGCTCAAAGCGGGATTCCGACCGTCGCTTCCAGGCCGAGACCCGGTCGGCAATTTGATTCTCATCCAGACGCGGTGCGGGTCCCCGCACCTTCCAGCCGCCGGCGCTGCTCTTGAACGGCGCGCCGGGAATCGAGACGGTTCCGACGCCGGCCACTTCGATCGGCACGAAATACTGACGATCGCAGAGCTGATCGTTGGCGTATATGTCCTGCATCGTGCTGACCGGCGCAACCGGAATCCGCCGGCGCTGCGCCTCGAGAAAAAAATCCAGCACCTTCCATTGCCGGACCCAATCGCTCATCAACGCATAAAGCGCCTCGCTATGGAGGCTGCGCTGCTGCCCGGTCGCGAAGATTTCCTCGTGCGCCCACTCCGGATTACCCATCATCTCGACCATCCGGGTCCACTGCTCCGGCTCGATCGCGAGGATCATGATGTACCCGTCGGCGCATTCCATGATCGTCCACGGCGCGACGGCGCGACGGCCGAGGCGCGAGGCGACCTGGCCGGCATACGAATAGTGCGTGAAACTCAGCTCGAGCATCGCGGCGATACATTCCTGGCCCGAGACTTCCACATGTTCGCCACCGCCGGTGCGCAGCCGTCCCCAGAAGGCCGCGAGCGTGGCGAAGCAGGCGTGCAGCCCGGCCTGGAAATCGGCCTGCGATCCGAAAATCTTGAGCGGCGGCAACTCAGGATGAATCGATGAGCCGGGGCTCAGGAACGCCCAGCCTCCCGCGTTGACCAGGTTGAGGTCATAGGCCTTCCAGTCGCGATACGGACCACGATCGCCGAACGGCGAGATCGCGCCCGTCACGAGCTGCGGAAAATCCGCGCGCAGACGCTCGCGATCTAGGCCGGCCGCGCGTCGCGCCGGAACCGGGAGATTGTGGATCAGAACGTCAGCATCGCTGAGCAGGCCTGTGAGCGCAGCCAGCCCGGTGGCGTCATCGAGATCGAGCCGGATGCCTAGCTTGCCGCCATTCAGATAGATGAACAGGCCGCTCTTTTCGGGGTCCGGATGATGCCCGGGAAAGGGACCGCGCCGCCGGGCTATGTCCCCCTGCGGCGGCTCCACCTTGATCACCGCCGCGCCGAGATCGGCCATCATTTTGGCCGCGAACGCCGCCGCGATGCCCTCGCCACATTCGACTACGCGCAGGCCGCGGAGGGGCGGCAAGCCGGCTGGATGTTCAAATGCAGAGGCCACTGGATCGTGGTTCACGGAGCGCGGGCCCGCGGATGCTTAGCGCCGACGCGCTCCGAAGCCCATCGGATTACTTCCGCCGGTTGAAATGCGGAATGACTTCCTTGGCGAACAGTTGCAGGCTTTTGCGCACCTTGTCGATCGGTAATCCCGGCGGCGCCATGTCGTAAACCAGATCGGTAAACGGGCCCTGCGCGTTAAGGTTCTCTATCAACTTGATCAGCTCGTCGGGCGTACCGAGAAACAGCGGTAGCCCGAAAAAAGAGACCGGATGGCCCTTGCGCAGTTCGCCAATCGGTTTGAGATCGGCGATCTTCTCGTCGCCGGGCAGCGTCTGGTTCTCGCTGATCCACTTGCCATAGCGGCTCAGCAGGTAATGGATCGACGGCTCCGCATCATCCCAGGCTTGCTTCACAGTCTCCGCGCAGTAGCCGAAGCGGAGTTGGGCGATCTTGAAGTCTTCCGGTCGACGTCCATGCCGCTTGCAGGCTTCAGTGAAGAGCTTGACCTGAACCGGATCGCCGGCCGAGGCCAGATGGTAGCCCTCGCGCGCGACTCGATCGATCGCCATCCGTCCGCGCCCCGCCATCCAGATCGGAAACGGCTTCTGCACCGGCCGGGGTGAAATCGTGATCGGTTCGGGAATCTTATGATACTGCCCGCTATAGGTGACGTTCTCCGAATCGAGCAGCCGGCGCACGATCGCAGCGCTCTCTTCCATGCGATTATGTTTTTTCGACCCATCGACCCCGAAGGCGGTGAATTCCTCCTTGCGGTAACCCTGGCCGAAGCCGAGATCGAGCCGGCCGCCCGAAAGCGCATCGACCCACGCCGCCTGTTCGGCGATTGCGACCGGATGATGCAGCGGCATCAGCGCGATATACGAGCCGACCCGGATACGCGAGGTGCGTGCGGCCAGCGCGGCGCAGAACGTCAGCGGAGCACAACAGTAGCCGTCGCGAACGAAATGATGCTCGGGCACCCAGATTTCATCGTAGCCGAGTTGCTCGGCCTCGGCAGCCAGGTCGAGATAAGCCCGGTAATTCTTGCTGTAGTCGAGTCCCGCCTGGTCGAACTGACTGCCGGAAAATATCACTCCAAATCTCATCCCTGTCTCCCTTCGCTGATAAAGCGCGCCCCACGCGCGCGGGTCCCGATTCCCTGCTTAGCGATAAGTCGCGACAAAAGCCAACCTGGTTCGCATCGGCATACCACGACGCGATGCGCCGCGAACCTGAAATCACCAGCCAAGTAAGATGCAGTGATGGTGGAGAGGGGAGGATTCGAACCTCCGAAGGCATAAGCCGTCAGATTTACAGTCTGATCCCTTTGGCCACTCGGGAACCTCTCCACGGCCCTCGGATCGCGCACGGCCGATGGCCGGAATCGAACCGGCAACCTACTGATTACAAGTCAGTTGCTCTTCCGCTTGAGCTACATCGGCAAGGTGCAAATAACAGCTAGTATGCTGCCGATTTTCCTAAGTCAAGGCAGGGCTCCCGGCACAGTTTTATATTCTCTCGCGCTGGTGAGCGGCCCGCCGTGCGCCTGCGGCCCCATCGCTTTGTGCTACAATTTGATTCGCCGGGCGGTTGCGAATCCAGCGGCTGCCCGCGCCAGTTGTTCCGTTCGATCCGGAACGGATTCCGCAAATCATCGCGACACCGGCGGAGGGCCTATGATGCGCCTCGTGTTCGGACGCAAGTTGCGATGGCTGACCCTGACGATCATCATGATGGCGCTGACGTCGGCGCTGTTTCTGGCATTCGACGTCGTGCGTTCCGGGTCATCTAAAAGCGCCGCTCAGAGCTGGCAAACGATTGTCGAAGCGATGGGCACCATCGCGGTCGCGATGCTCTTTCTTTGGCGCGAATACCTGCAGGACGCGGCCGCCGCGCCCGGTATGCCGCGTCCCGCGCCCCAGCCCGCAGCGCCTCAGATCGTTCAGAATATCTATCCGCCCTCCCTCGCGCCGGCGGCATGGAGTGAAGCGGATTTACGCGAAATCGAGGAGACGGTGCGCAGGATCGTCGAGGATTCCGGCCAGATCGAAACCGGCGTGGTCAAGGCGCGCCGCGTCGTGATCACCGATGAGCAGGGACGCGAGCGAATCTTCCTCGGGCTCGGCGCCACGGGCGCGCCGGCGATCGGAATCCGGGATGAGCGCGGCCGGATGAGAGCGACGCTGAGCTTGCTCGAAAACGGTCAAACAGCACTGCAACTGCTGGACGGCGAGCAACGCGGCCGCGCGAGCCTCGCGGTGCGGCAGGACGGTTTTGGCGAGCTCGCCCTGCTCGATCGGAACGGCGCGATCCGGGCAACGCTCGGCGCGGCCGGCGATGACGCGATCTCGTACGTCGGGCTTCGTGCCGATTGCACCTACGCGCTGGTGCTGGAGGGCAAACGGGTCTCGCAGAGCCTCTGGAATGAAGAGGCCCGCCTCGAATGGTCAGATCCCATTCAGCCGTCTCACAAATGAACACCGCGTCGATTCAGGCAAACAACGGATAATGCCATCACGATCCTTCAGCGGCCATCGCGACCCGCAACCGGCGGCTCGCGCCGGCGCGCGATCTCGAACAATGCGACCGCCGCGGCAACCGACACGTTGAGCGAACCGACCCGCCCGCGCATCGGAATCGCCACCACGAAATCCGCGCGCTTCTTCACCAGCTCGCGCACCCCCTCGCCCTCGGCTCCTACCACGATCGCGATTGGCCGGCCGGTGTCGAGGTCATAGATGGTCTGCGCGCCGCCAGGGGCCAATGCTGCGACCCAGTAGCCGGCCTGCTGCAACTGTTCGAGCGTCCGCACCACGTTGCCGCATTCGGCGATGGTCAGATGCACCCACGCGCCGGCCGAGGCCTTGAGCGCCGCGGCGGTGAGCCGCGCGGTTCGATCGCGCGCGACGATCACGCCGCGCACGCCCGCACATTCGGCCGAGCGCAGCAGCGCACCGAGATTGCGCGGATCGGTCACGCCGTCGATGACCAAAATTGGATCGGGCCGCGCGGCGATTAAATCCTCGAGGGCGGCATAATGATGGGGACGGATGAGGGCGACCAGCCCCTGATGCACCGATTGCGCACCGGCCAGGGCCGCCAGCGCCCGATCGTCGACCTCTTCGATCGCGCCGCCGGCCTCGGCCACCCGTAGACTTTCGCGCTCGAAGCGCCGACGCGTGCCCTGGCGCAGATAGAGCGTGCGGATCGATTCCGGCGCGCCTGCGATCAGCTCCCTGATCGGCTCGACGCCGAACACTAGGTCCTCGCGCGCCCGCGCCGCGCCCGGCTCGCGCGCGGGTGCTGGCCTTAGCGATTCCCGTGGCCGCTCGGGACGCCGGTTCATCCGATGCTTCATTATCGATGATGATACCGCCTTGGCCCGCCGCTTTGCACGACTGCTTTGCCAACGCGTTTCATTGATCCACGCCGCAGGTTAGACTCCGATTATCTCCGGAGAGACCGAACATCGATGCGCTGGCTGCGAATCCCGATAATAGATCGCTATGTCGCGGGCGAGATCTTCGCGCCGCTGATGCTCGGGGTCACGCTGCTGACCTTTGCGCTGGTGACCGGCCGCCTGCTGAAGCTCACCGAGATGGTAGTCAACCGCGGGGTTTCCCTGCACGACGTGCTCTTGATGATCGGCTACATCATGCCGTCGTTCTTCGAGCTGACCTTTCCGATGGCAGTGCTGCTCGGCGTGCTGCTGGGCTTCGGCCGGATGTCGGCCGAGCGCGAGTTGATCGCCGCGCGGGCCTGCGGAATCAGCCTCTACCGCCTGGCGATTCCGGTGCTCGGCATCGGCATCGTGGTCTGGGGGCTGGCGAGCTGGTTCGCCTTTTCGGTGCGGCCGTGGGCGAATCACAGCCTGTCGCAATTGCTTTACCATCTGAGCCGCACACGCTCCACCGCCGGGCTCAAGGAGAAGATCTTCAATCGCACCTTCCCCGGCATCGTGCTCTACGTCGATCAGATTTCGGTTAACGATGGCAGCCTGCACGGAGTGATGATTTCGGATGATCGGAACCGCGGTCAGCAGAGCACGATCATCGCGCGCACCGGAATCGTGCTGCCTGACAAGAACCGCGATACCGTCACGCTGCGGCTTTATAACGGCGCGATCTTCGGGCTCGAAACCGAGAATCATGCCAGCCACGTCACCAGCTTCAAGATCTACGATCTCAACGTCGAGCCGGAGAGCACCATGGACTTCGAGGTGCTGACCCCCGACGAGATGAACTATGCGACGCTGCGGCACACTATCAACGCAGCGCGCGCCAGCGGCCATCCCGACTACTTCGCCGAGAGCGAATGGGCGGGCAAGTTCACGGTGCCGTTCGCCAGCGTGCTGTTCGCGATACTGGGTATCCCGCTGGGTCTCAAGCCCGCGCGCGGCGGGCAATCCGAACGCTTCGGCGTCGCCATCGCACTGTTCTTTTTCTATTACGCGCTGATGCGGGTGGGCGAGAACCTGGCCCAGAGCGGACGGTTCGGCTCGCTCCCCGCGATGTGTATCCCGGACCTGCTGTTCGGGCTGCTGGCGCTATGGCTGTTCGTGCAGGGCGCCGGCGACCGCGCCGACGAAGGACGCGGTCCGGGCGATATCGTCTGGGATCTGGTGGAACGTTTCGAGCGCTCCCGGCAGGCGGCTTGACGATGCGCGCGCGGCTCTCGCCCACTGTCGATCGCTTCATGGCCGGCAACTTCGTGGGCCCGTTCCTGGTCTGTCTCGCCGCCTTCACGATCACCTATCTTATCGGTGACATCTTCGATCGCTTCGACGATCTGATGCACTATGGCGGCTTCAGCCTGCTGGGAATCCGCTACTTCGCGCTCAAGATCCCGCTGATCATCTCGCAACTCCTGCCGGTGGCCTGTCTGGCCGGCGCGCTACTGGGCCTCGCGCTGCTCAGCCGTTCGGGCGAGATCCTTGCCTGCCAACAGCTCGGGATAAGCCGCGTCGAGCTGGCCGTGCCGATTCTGGCAGTCGCCTTCATGATCTCGCTGTTCGATTTCGGAATCAGCGAGACCGTGGTGCCATATACGACGCGCCAGGCGCGCTATCTGTATGAAGTCGAACTTAAGCGGCGAACGCTGCGCGGAGTGTTCGCCAACGAGCATATCTGGGTGCGCGTGAGCGAAGGTTTCCTCAGCGCCGACCGCTACGATCGTCGCCGCCACGAGCTTTGGGGCGTAACGCTTTACCGGCTAGGGCCCGACTTCAAGTTACTCGATATCGTCCATACCGCTAATGCCATCTGGGACGGCAAGCGCTGGGTGCCGCACAAGCTCTCGACCCTGGAGCTCGGCAATAACAACTCGGTTATCACGGTTAAGTCGAACTACTTCCAGCCCGACGTTAATCCGGCCGACTTCGGCCTGTTGCGGCTCGAGCCCGAAGAGTTCACGCTCTGGGAGCTCAATCGCTATATAAACGGGCTGCGCGACAAGGGACTCGACCCCGGCGGCTACGTGGTCGACCGCGATCTCAAGTATGCGCTGCCGCTGTCATGCCTGATCATGGTGGCGCTGGGCGTGGTCTTGAGTCTCGATCCGCTGCCGCGGCGCCTGAGCCTCGGGCGCAGTTTCGGACTCGCGATCGGGATTGGCTTCGGCTACTGGCTGATCCTGGGAATCACCTCGTCGCTTGGGCGCTCCGGCCTGCTGCCGGCCTGGTCGGCGGCGTGGATACCGAACCTGCTGTTTTCGCTCATCGCCTTCTCGCTGTTTCTGTTTGGCGAGGAACGCTAAGCTAGAGTGCGGCCGGCTTGCCACGGAGGGCGCAAGACGTGTTGGATAGATAGCGATGGCCGGCGAGTCCGAATCGGTGGCGCTGTTGAATCAGCCGGGAGTGAGCGATTTCCTGGCCGGCGCGCGGATCGGTCATCTGGCCACGCTCGGCCCCGACGGCGCTCCGCATAATATTCCAGTCTGCTTCTGGTTCGACGGCGCGCGTTTCTACTTTGCGATCGATCAAAAACCCAAGCGCGGCACCGGGATGGCGCTCAGGCGGATGCGCAACATCGCGGCTAATCCGCGGGTTGCGCTGCTAATCGATCACTACGAAGAGGCGTGGGCCTTCCTCGCCTACATCCTGGTTCATGGCCGCGCGCAGGTGGTCGAGGATCCCAACGAGTATCTGCTCGCGCTGCGCAACCTGCGCGAGAAATATCCGCAGTATCGCCAGATGGCGCTGGTCCCCGAAGCCAATCCGATGGTCCGCATCGAGGTCGAGCGGGTTCACGTCTGGGGTGAACGCTTCAAGCCCGGTTCGGAGCCTGCAGGTGAGCGGAAGTGAACCGCGTCGAGGAAATCGCCGCAGCGCTGGATGAGGCGGCACTCGACGGATGGCTGTTCTACGATTTTCGCCGCAGCGACCCGATTGCTTACCGGGTGCTCGAGCTCGATACCGACGAACTGTCGACGCGGCGCTGGTTCTATTTCATCCCGTCTCGCGGCGAACCTCACGCGTTGGTGTCCGCGGTCGAGCCCAATCGTCTCGACAGGCTGCCGGGGCAGCGCACGGTCTATCGATCAGAGCACGAAATGACGACGGCCTTGGCGGCGATGCTCGCCGGACGGCGGCGCCTGGCGATGGACTACTCGCCCAACTGCGCAATTCCCTACGTCGCGCGGGTCGATGCCGGCACCGTCGAGCTGGTTCGATCTCTCGGCGTCGAAGTAGTCACCGCCGCCGATCTTATCCAGCGCTTCGAGGCGGCGCTCACGCGCGCCCAGCTCGAGAGCCATCGCCGCGCCGCTGAGGCCCTGCTGACCGTCGTCAACGAGAGCTTCGCCGAAATTGCGCGCCGGGTTCGCGCCGGGGTCGCGGTTAGCGAGCTCTCCGCGCAGCGCTTCGTGATCGATTCGATCAGCGCCGGCCATGGATTGGTGACGCGCGACCCGCCGATCGTCGCGGTCAATGCGCATGCCGCGCTGCCTCATTTCAGTCCCAACTCGTCTGACGACCGGCCCATCGGACACGGCGACCTGGTGCTGCTCGACCTCTGGGCGCGCGAGCCGGGCCCCGACAGCGTCTACGCCGATTTCACCTGGATGGGGTTCGTCGGCGACGCGGTGCCCGACGACTACGCCGAGGCCTTCTCTTTGATCGCACAGGCGCGCGACGCTGTCGTCGAATTTGTCGAGCGGCGGGTCGCCGCCGGCAGTCCAGTCACGGGCGAGGAGGCCGATCGCGCCGCTCGCGCGGTAATCGAAGCGGCCGGACAGGGTGGCGCATTCGTACATCGCACCGGCCATTCGATCGGCCGCGAGGTCCACGCCAACGGCGTTAACCTGGATTCGCTGGAAACCCGCGATTCGCGCCGGCTCCTCGACGGTAGTTGCTTTTCGGTAGAGCCCGGCCTCTATTTCCCAGGCCGCTTCGGGGTCCGCACCGAAATCGACATGACTATCGAAAATGGCCGGGCACAGGTCTCCACCGGCGCGATGCAAGCCGAAATCGTGCCGCTGCTCGCCGCCTTCGGATAGCCGGTGACGCCGATGATCCGCGCGATAATCTTCGATCTTGACGGCACGCTCGCTGACACCGAGCCGCTGCACTTCGCGGCCTTCGCCGAGGTGTTGCGCGCCGAAGGGATCGAGCTCTCGCGCGACGAATACTTCACCCGCCTCATAGGCTACGACGATCGCGATTGCTTCACGATCCTGATGGCCGAGAACGGGCGTAGCGCCGAACCGGCCGCGGTCGCCGGCCGGATCGCGTCCAAGGCCATCATCTACCAGGGAATGATCGCCAACCGCGACGTGCTCTATCCCGGCGCGGCGGAGTTCGTGCGGCGCTGCGCCGAGCGCTTTCCGCTCGTGGTCGCAACCGGCACGCTGCGCACCGAGGCCGAAATGATCCTGCAGCGCTCGGGATTGCGCGAGCTGTTCGTCGACGTGGTCGCCGCCGAAGACGTCGCGCAAGGCAAGCCAGCTCCCGAGGTTTTTGTCACTGCGCTGGTTCGGCTGGGCTTCATCCTGCGCAGCCGCCCGCCGATCGAACCGTCCCAGTGCCTGGTGATCGAAGATACGGCGGCGGGCGTAAAGGCCGCCCGCGCTGCCGGGATGCGAGTGCTGGGGCTCTCGCAAAGCGCCGCACAGGCCGAACTGGCCGAGGCGGACGTGGTGCGAAAATCGCTCGCCGACACCGACCTCGACGATCTTCTGCGCCGACTCAAGTAAATGCTTTGCGTGTGCGTCTGAAGCCGCCGCCGAACTCAAGCATCCAAGAGGAAAGTTTCGACGATGCCCGTGACGCTCCATCAGTTCCCGACCAGCCCGGGTTGCGCCACGGTGCGCCAGATCCTGCAATACAAGGGCGTCGAGTTTGTCACCGTCGACGCCGACTATCTCGAACGCAAAGAATCGTTAACAGCCCCGGACGGCCTGACGGCTCCGACGCTGACGCTCTCCGATAGCGAGACGATCACCGGCTCCGAGCGCATCGCCCTGCGGCTCGAAGAGCTCTATCCGGAGCCGACCATCCTGCCGCCCGACCTGCGCGGCCTCCATATTGCGCTGGCGCGCTATATCGATCTCGAAATCGAGGACGCACTGTTGCGGCTCGGGCTAGCCGATGAACTCGTATACTTTCGTCGGCTCGGCGCTGGGCACGAGGCCGTCCTCCGCATGATCCGCGAGCGCAAGTTCGGCATTGGTTTCTGCGATCGGATAGGACACGAGAGCGCGGCCAACCTGGCCCGCGCCTGCGCGGTGCTGGCGCCGTTCGAAGAGACGCTGCTCGGCAAGGCCTTCATCCTGGGACGGATCGGGCTCGGCGATTTCGCGCTCTATGGGCAACTCCATTACCTGGCGATTTCCGGCGAGCTCAAAATTCCGCACCAGTTCCCCAACCTGCGCGCGTTCCATGGCCGTATCGATCGGATTTCGTCCACGCTCGACGACCGCGGCGAATAGTCACTTGCCGTTATTGTAAGCCGAGCCCGGAAGGATCGGTGCTCACCGGAAGTCGAGAATGCTGCGAACCTTTGCCGCCAGGCCCGCATAAGTGAATGGCTTTACGATCAGTTCGACGCCCGGATCGAGCCGCCCATGATGAACGACGGCGTTTCGCGCGTAGCCGCTCGTGAACAGCACCTTCAGGCCGGCCTTGTGCCGTTGGGCCTCATCGGCAAGTTGGCGGCCGTTCATGCCGCCCGGCAAGCCGATGTCCGTAAACAGCAGATCGATTTCATGATGCGTGTCGAGCAGCCCAAGCCCGCTGACGCCATCCGCCGCCTCGATCACCCGGTAGCCCAGGTCGCGAAGCATCTCAACCGCGGAGCTACGGACATCAGCCTCATCTTCGACCACCAAAATCGTCTCGCCCTTGGCCTGCGGAATGGCGATCGCATCCGGCTGCAATTCATTGGCGCTATCGGCTGAGAAATATCGCGGTAGATAAATCTTGATCGTGGTTCCCGCGCCCACCTCGCTGTAGATTTTGACGTGCCCGCCGGATTGCTTGATGAAGCCGTAGACTTGCGACAGGCCGAGCCCGGTCCCCTGTCCGACTTCCTTGGTAGTGAAGAACGGATCGAAGGCCTTCGCCATCACCTCCGGCGTCATCCCGGCGCCGGTATCGCTGATGAAGATACCCACGTATTGTCCGGCCGGCACCTCGGCGGTCGCGCTGTACGGCTCGTCGAGATAGACGTTGGCGGCTTCGATGGTCAATTTACCGCCCCGCGGCATGGCGTCGCGCGCATTGACGGCGAGATTAAGCAACGCGCTTTCGAGCTGATTGGTATCGACAAAGACCGTCCACACGCCGCCGGCGAGGACCGTCTCGATCCGGACACTCTCACCGAGCGTCCGCCGCAGCAGCTCGGAAATCCCGGTGATGAGGGTATTGACCGAGACCGGCTTCGGCTCGAGCGGCTGACGGCGTGAGAATGCGAGGAGCCGATGCGTCAGCAGCGCCGCGCGTGCGGTCGCCTGCTGCGCCATCCTGGCTAAGCGGCCCAGATTGGCGTCGAGGTCTGTGGGCAGGCGGCGCTGGAGAACCTCCAGATTCCCGGAAATCACCGTCAACAGATTATTGAAATCGTGAGCGATGCCGCCGGTGAGCTGACCCACCGCTTCCATCTTCTCGGCGTGGCGCAAGCGCTCTTCGTTGGCCCGCCGTTCCGTCAAGTCGCGGGTGATCTTGGCAAAGCCCAGCAGCCGGCCTTCCGCATCGTAGATCGCATTGACCACCACGTTGGCCCAGAAAGCGCTGCCGTCCTTGCGCACCCGCCAGCCTTCCGCTTCGTACCGGCCGGTTCGTTCCGCCCGCGCTATCATTTGCTCCGGTAGCCCGCGCTGGCGGTCTTGCTCGGGATAAAAAGCCGAATAGTGCTGGCCAACGATCTCCTCTCGCCGGTAGCCATGGATCCGCTCCGCGCCGGCGTTCCAACTGATCACGTTCGCGGCCGGATCGAGCATAAAGATTGCGTAATCGGTGACGGCTTCGATCAGCAGGCGGAAACGGCGCTCGGTTTCCTCCAATTTTTTGTTGCTGATGGCCAGCTGCCGAGTGCGCTCCGCAACCCGATCTTCCAAGGTCTCATTAAGCGCCAGAAGGCGCGCCTCGAGCACCTTGCGATCGGTGATCTCGTGATAAGCTCCGCGCAGCCAGCGCGCCGGATTGCTTCCATCGGAGAAAGTTTGCCCCTTCCCTGCCAGCCAGTGAACGCTACCGTCGGGATGCTTTACGCGGAATTCAACCTGGTAGACGCCGGTCCGCTTCGCCGTCTCGATCGCCGCATAGACCTTGGGCAGATCGTCGCCAAAAACCGCTCGGTCCCATTCTGCGACTGCCGGTATTCCCTCCTCCGGATCGAAGCCGAAGAGCCCCGCAAGTTGCGCGGTCCACTCCCAGCGGCCGGAGGCTAAATCCAATTCGAAAGCCCCTACCCCGCTGGCCATCTCCGCCAGGCGCAACCGCTCCTCGGAGGTACGAAGGCGCGCTTCGATGTCTTTCGTGTCACGCTCTTTTTCGCTCATGATCGTCCGCGGGCCGTTCTGAGGAGCAACTCAAAATCGCTTTCGCTTCGGTCATGGCGCGCAGCTTGCCGAAGGCAACGTGTCGGGGAAGATGATTGAAGCCGCATGAGCTGGTGATAATCGTCTGTTCCGGTGCGAGCCAACGGCAGGCCCTGATGCTATCCGCAACCTGCTCGCCGCTTTCGATATTGGGATTCTGCGCATCGACCGCCCCGATGCCAAGCTGCCGATTGCCAAGCAAACCCTCGTAATGCCCAGCCATGTCGTGCTCAATCAGGTACGCGTCGCACTCGATCCGGCAGATCAGATCGGCCTTGTAGCGGCCGCTATCGAAATAACGGTGTCCAATTTGTCCGTCGTAATCGGGACCGACGGCATAATTCCCCTGGCAGACGTGCACCAGCCGGTGAACGTCCTCGGGAAGTCCTTCGAGCGCCAGGTTGATTACCTCCGCCGCGATCCGCACCTCCGCGTCATCGGCCGCCGTGAAATACGCCTCGTCGATTTGAATGTGCTTGCAGCCCGCAGCCGCCAGCCGCTTGAAGTTTTGATGGAGCAGCTTGCCGAGGTCGGTCATCATCCGGCCGATGTCCTGGTAGTACTCGTCGTAAGCTACCGCGGCCAGCAGATGCGGTCCGGTCATGGTGATCTTCACCGGACGACGCGCAAACGACGATACGGTCCTGAATTCGTCGACCAGACCCAGATCGATTGTATCGGCGATCGGCCCGCGGCAGGTGACGGCAGGATGGAACACGTTTGGATCGTGCTTGGTGATGAACTTCGGCCGGGTCGGCCCCTGAAAGGCAGGGATTCTCTGCCAGAAGTGATTCAACATGGCGTTCGGCGGCGAGTGGCGATTATGCGTCCGCCGATGCATTTCGCCACCGGTGATGACATCGATTCCGGCGACCTCCTGGTCCAGGATGGCAGCCTGGGTGGCGCGAAACTGTGCGTCGGCTAAATCGGCCGCCGAGAGTTGCTCCGAGGTAACCAGCCGATCCAGCGCCTCATACCAACGCGGGACGCTATGAGCGCCGACCACGGTGGTCGTATATTTTTGATACTGAGGCATCGCCTTTGATACTTGGGCCTCGCCGCCTGGTGACATCCGGAGCGAATCAGCAGCGCTTTCCCCGCCACAACCCGCGGCAATCTTTAGAGGTCGTAGAATAGTTCACGTATGCGGTGTTCCGCTAGCGACGAGACCAAAGTTTTCGGACCGAAAAAAACAGGCTCTATCTTTGGATAAATTTCTACCACGAACGCTTTGTGAGACGATTTTTAGGTGAAAGGTGATGAGGATTTGGGGGCGAAACCGCCCATAGTCGGCGTCGGTGCCTCTGCCGGAGGCGTCGAAGCGACCTCGGAGCTCCTCGAACACCTGCGTGGGACAAGCGGACTGGCCGTGATCCTGGTTCAGCATCGGGATCCATTACGCGAAAGCCTGCTACCCGAACTCCTGGCCAAGAAAACTGATCTCAACGTGGTTACCGCGAGCGACGGCGGCCGCGTCGAAGCCGGCCATCTCTACCTCATGCCGCCTGACAAGATGGTCATTCTCGAGGACAACCGATTGCGGCTGATTGCCCGCGAGCGGGAGCCGTTGCCGCATGCTCCGATCGATAAGATGCTACGCTCGCTGGCCTCCGAACTGGGAACGAATTCGATCGCAGTGATCTTGTCAGGCACCGGCACGGACGGTTCCCGCGGCTTGATCGCGATCAAGGAGGTGGGCGGCATCACGTTCACCCAGGACGAGGCTTCGGCGAAGTTCGGCGGGATGCCGCGAAGCGCGATTGCGACCGGATGCGTGGATTTTGTGCTGCCGCCTCGCGAAATCGCAACCGAGCTCAAGCGCATCATCTCGCATCCCTATCAAAATGACGCCGAACTTTCCGACGGACTGCTGCCCACCGACAACGAAGCGGAACTGAGCAAAATCCTTCAACTGCTGCGCACTCATACCGGGATCGATTTCAGCCGCTACCGGCGCAGCACCATTGTGCGCCGCCTGCAACGACGAATAGCGGTGATGAAAGCCGACGATCTCGCGCCCTACGGCGAGCTTCTGCGCAAAAATCCCGCAGAGGCTGAGGTCCTGGCGCAGGATTTTCTCATCGCCGTTACCAGATTCTTCAGAGATACCCGGATGCTTGAGCAGTTGGCCACGACTGTATTTCCGGCCCTGGTCGCTAATCGCTCAACGCGCGAATCGATACGGATTTGGGTGCCGGGCTGCGCTACGGGTGAAGAGGTCTATTCGATCGGGATCGCGCTCATCGAATTCCTGGAGAAAAACAGCCTGCGTGTTCCGATCCAGCTCTTCGGCACCGATCTGAGCCTCCCGGCGATCGACAGAGCGCGCCGCGGAAGCTATATCGGCAATCTCGCCGCAGAGGTTTCGGAAGACAGGCTGGAGCGATTCTTCGTCAAACTCGACGATCACTACCGAATCGTGGGCAGCCTGCGCGAAATCTGTCTGTTCACTCGTCACGACGTGACCCGCGATCCGCCCTTTTCGCATCTGGATTTGATCAGCTGTCAAAATTTCTTGGTCTATTTCGAGCCCAACCTGCAGCGCGAAGTGCTGCGGCGCTTTCATTATGGCCTGCGGCCTCAAGGCTTCCTGGTGCTGGGGTCGTCCGAAACCATCGGTCAGTCCTCCGAGCTTTTTCAGATTCTCAATCGTGAGAGCCGTATCTACCGCCGGCGGTCCACGCCCACGCCCATCGGTCTTGGACCGGAATCGGAGCGGCGCGCGCTGCAACCTGCGCCGCGCGCGAAGAACTACAGCGCGGTCGCTGACGGCGAGTATCCGGAGCGCGAGTCCGAGCGGATTTTACTGGCCCGCTATGCGCCCACCTGCATCCTGGTGAACGAGGATTTGAACATCCGCTATTTTCACGGCGATACCAGCGATTTTCTGGAGCACCCGCGCGGCCGCGCCAGTTTCAATCTGGGCAAGCTGATTCGTCCGAAATTATTGATGGAGCTGTCCCGTTTAATTCGCCAGGCGCGCGACAGCAACGCTCCGGCGCGCAAAGAGCGCGAGCCGATCCAGGTTCGTGACACGATCACAGAGGCCACGCTCGAAGTCATTCCAGTTAAACTTAGAAACGCCGCCAAGCGCTACTATCTGGTCGTCTTTGAGCGGACTCAGGCTGCAAAGGCTCCGCTTCATTTCGCGCAATGGCGGCCCTGGCGCGTCCTGAGGCCACGCTTCGCAGTGTCAGACAAAGACCATCGAATCGGGCAGCTCGAGCACGAGCTCCAAGCCAATAGCGCTTTCCTGCACGACACCATCGAGAAAAATGAAACTGCGGCAGAAGAATTGCGCATGTCGCGCGAAGAAGCCCTGAGCGGGAACCAGGAGATACAAAGTATCAACGCCGCCAAAGCAGAGCTGCAGTCGACTAACGAAGAACTGATCACTACCAACGAGGAGCTGCTGAACAGCAACCGGGAGCTCAATGAGTCGCTCGATGCGCTGGAGGAATCGCGCAACTATCTGGGCGCGATCATCGAAACCATGCGCGAATCGCTGCTGGTGCTGGACGGCGAGCTGCGCGTGATAACGGCCAATCACGCGTTCTACCAAGCTTTTCGCGTCAAGCCCGAGGACACGATCAGCGGCCTGCTCTACCAATTGGGCAACGGTCAATGGAACATCCCCCGGCTCCGCACCCTGCTCGAAGAGATCCTGCCCCACAGCCGCAGCCTGCGTGATTTCGAGGTCACGCATCAGTTTCCCGAGCTCGGCAAGCGCAGCATGGTCCTCAATGGGCGGCGCCTCGAAGGTGATAGCCGGCGCCCGGCTCGAATCTTGCTCGCGATCGAGGATATTACCGAGCACAGGATGGCACTCAAGAATTTCGAGAGCGCACTGCAAGCCTTGCGGCAGGAGGACCGGCGCACCAATGAATTTCTCGCCGTCCTCGCTCACGAGCTCCGTAACCCGCTCGCGCCGATTAAGACGGCTGTCCAACTCATGCGCAACGGCGGATCCAATCCCGGCGCATCAAAGCACCTGGACATCATCGATCGCCAGACCGGCAGGATGTCGCGCCTGGTCGATGACCTGCTGGAAATCTCGCGCGTGAACCAAGGCAACATTGTATTGCGAAAAGAACGAACCGACGTGGGAGCGGTCGTAAATCGCGCGGCCGACGTCACTCGCCAGCAGCCGGGTCCGCTGGAGGTGCGCTCTTTCGTCGTGTCTCTGCCGCCCAGCCTGCTCTATATTTTCGCCGATCCGGTCCGCGTCGAGCAAATCATCTCGAATCTTCTCGACAACTCGGTCAAGTTTACCGATGCCAAGGGACACATCTCCGTTCGGGTCGAGCGTCACGACGATGAAGCAGTGATCCGGGTGGTCGATGATGGTATCGGGATAAGCGCCGAAGCGTTGCCGCACGTCTTCAAACCATTCTTCCAGGCCGACAGCTCGTTTGGGCGTAGGAACGCCGGCCTTGGCATCGGTTTGACGCTGGCCAAGCGCCTGGTCGAGCTTCACGGCGGCGAGATCGAGGGGCATAGCGAGGGACTCGGCAAGGGCAGCGAATTTGTCGTTCGGATGCCGGTCGCATCGGCAGCCGAAAATTCCCCTGAAGGGCACGCCCACAATGGACCGGAAGATCGATCGGATTCTCGGGCGGCGCCGCGGCCACTACCGGCCGAGGATCCACCCCATCATCGGATCCTGATCGTCGACGACAATATCGACGGCGCGAATGTATTGGCCGAGCTGCTCGACTTGTGGGGACATGAGGTAGCCGTCGCATATGAAGGCCGGGCCGCACTCCAACTCGCGACCAGCTTTGCCCCTGACGTGGTGTTACTCGATCTCGGACTGCCGGGGATGGACGGCTTATCGGTCGCTCGTGAGCTGCGACAGTTACCTGGTGGTGCGCAGATGCGGTTAGTCGCGATGACCGGGCATGCCCGGCCGGAGGATCGCAAGGCGTCCAGCGAGGCCGGCTGCGATACGCATCTGGTTAAACCCGTAAATTTCGATTTACTGCAGACGGTGCTCAGTGTCCCGAAGCCATCCTGAGCTCGACGCCCGCGGGTGGCGCGTCAGCTCGGAATCATCCGGTGCGCTTGCTGCTGGCGCGCTTGCTGCGCTTCGATCGGGAAGCTGTTGAGCGACTGTTAGCGCGTTTTCGTTGCAGGATACGTTTCGCCTGTTCGAGTGTTTTCTTTCGCGACGTCGAAAGAATTTTACCGCCACGATTGATGAAGTATTGAATCATGCGGATAGCCGAGCCAATTCCCTTGGGACTGGTTCGGCGCGTAGCCATCACGCGCGCGATCGTTTTGGCGTCTTTCTTGAACACGCCCGCGGGCGGGAAGGTGGATTCGGTTTGTACCTTCCTCACCCACAGTTTGCGTTTCGGCATGATCGCCTCCAATCAGCCGCGCCGATGAGCGCGCGATGCGCGCGTTTTCGCCGCCTTCTTCGCCGCCGCAACGCGTTGCTTTCGGCTGCGTTGGTGCGCGCTGGAACGCGCATGGCGCGAAAGGGCCCGCCGCGAGCCGGCCTCACGGCCTTCTCTTTCGAGCGCGGATTCAACCGCGCGCGATCGTTTCCTGGCCGGCTTATGAGGATGCTTTGCTCGCTGGGAATCGCGCTTGGCCTTACGGCGCGTCGCCTTCGAGGTGCGAGAAGCTGACGGCGCCGGCAGCTTGACGCCCGCGCGCCGCGCCTTGGAGAGTCCTATCGCGATCGCCTGTTTGGCCGATCGCGCGCCATGCTTCCCCTCACGAACGTGGTGAATCTCCTCGCGTACGAATTCACCGGCTTGGGTTGACGGCGATTTACCTTCCCGAGCATCCTCACGCGCTTTCCGAATAGTTTCCTTTTCCGGCATCGATCTATAACTCCATTACGCGCGGACGCTCGAGACCGCGCGCCTAACTCTTCGAAAGAAGGAGATTTATTCAAAACGGCTACAAGTTCTGTGCCGTTGCCAAGGGAGGTCGGGCTCGGCGGATTTTCTGCGTCCGGCCGTCCGGAGGCCGGGGAGTTAGCAAGAATTACATTCAACTGCCTGGGGGCGTTAGCTACTTTCCCGCGACGCCAAGGTAAAGAAAGCGGCCGAAAATCGAGCCGCTGAAATCGATCGCCACGTCGTAGACCGAGGCGGTGCGGCCCGGAAGGAAAATCTGATGGGTCTCGTCGAGTGACGCCAGCGTCAGGCAGACCAGCAGTGACCAATACGGACGGCCCCGCAGCGGTCCGCTGATCAGCACCAGGAAGAAGACCATGTAGGGCAGGAAATGCCCCAGTTTGCGGACGATCAAATGAATCTGTACCTGGGTCGACCATTTGACTCCGGCCGGAAAAATCAGGTGCAGAAAATAACCGACGAAAACCCAGGTCTTCGTGAAGTCGAAAATCTCCGTCGACATGACTGCCAGCACGGCGAGCCACAAAATCACCAGCCACCAATGCCGGCTCGGGCCGATGCGCGGGTGCGCCCGCGCCGGTTCGGCTTCGCTTCCGGGGGCCGGAACCCGATGCAGATGTGGCTCCAATTCGGTGAGAGCGGCGACCGCCCCGTTCAAGTCTGTCTCCGCAGAGTTCGACATGGCAGAATCATTTGGTTTCTCGCGCATCTGGAATCGGATCTTATGCCAGACCATTGAGGCCTGCGCCACTAGGCCCCCGGAGTAGATCGAAATGAACGATACGCTTACGGTCTCTAAAACTCATCCCGCCACACCCTGCACGATCGTGATCCTCGGTGCCTCGGGCGACCTGGCGCGCCGCAAGCTCATCCCGGCGCTCTACAATCTGCGCGCCTGCGGCCAGGGTTTGATATCGCCCGACACGATAGTGCTGGGCACCGCTCGGCGCACGCTGGCGGTCGAAGATTTCCGGGCCTCATCGCGCGAAGGCGTGGTCCGCTTCTCGCGACTCGAAATCGACGAGCATTGCTGGTCCGATTTTGCCGAGCGCCTCGATTACCTGGGCGGCTCCGACGAGCCTGACGGCTTCGTCGTGTTGCGCAAGCATCTGGAGGAAAGCGAGGCGGCGCGCGGACTACCGCCCAACCGGATCTTCTACCTGGCGATTCCGCCGCAGGCGATGCGCAGCACCATCGAGCGGCTCTCGGAGGCCGGGCTTATCAGTCGCCCCGGGGCGGCTAATTTCACACGGGTGGTGGTTGAAAAGCCGATCGGTCACGACCTCCAGAGCGCGGTCGAGATCAACCGCACGCTCCATCAGTTTCTCGATGAGTCGCAGATCTTCAGGATCGATCACTACCTCGGCAAGGAAACTGTGCAGAACCTGATGGTGTTGCGGTTCGCTAATAGTATCTTCGAGCGCATCTGGGGCACCCGCAACGTCGACCATGTACAGATAACCGTGGCCGAGAGCGAAGGATTGGGCACGCGCGCCGCCTACTATGATTCGGCCGGTGCGCTGCGCGATATGGTGCAGAATCACATGCTGCAACTGCTGGCGCTGATCGGGATGGAACCGCCGGTCGCGCTGGACTCGAGCAGCGTGCGCAACGCCAAGCTGGACGTGCTCAAGTCGCTGCGGCCGATCACCCGCGCCCAGGTCCGTGCGACCTCCGTCCGCGCCCGCTATGCAGGCGGAGTGATCGACGGGCACCCGGTGCGTGGTTACCTCGAGGAGCAGGGCGTGCCGCCCGATTCGCGCACCGAGACCTATGTCGCACTCAAGCTCTTTATCGATAACTGGCGCTGGTCCGGGGTGCCGTTCTACCTGCGCACCGGCAAACGCCTGCCCCATCGCGCCAGCGCGATCTTCGTCCAGTTCAAGGACGTGCCGGCGATCCTGTTCAATCTCCAAGGCGGACTAACGCCCGACGTGCTTGAATTGCGTATCCAGCCGGACGAGGGTTTTTCCTTCGACGTACTCGCCAAACAGCCCGGCCTCGACCTCGCGATCCGGCCGGTGCGGATGAACCTGAGCTACGACGACGAGTTTAGGGGCTTATCGCCGGATGCCTATGAGCGGCTGCTCCTCGACGTCATGATCGGCGACCATACGCAGTTCATCAGCGGCGAGTTCGTGCGACAGTCATGGCAGTTGCTGCAGCCGATCCTCGATGAGTGGCGCGAGGACCCTGCTATACCGATGGAGGTCTATCCGGCCGGTGGATGGGGTCCTGACGGCGCCGAAGCGTTGATTCGGGCAGACGGACGAAGCTGGAAAGACGTCTAGCGCGGCTGCAACAAGAAATCTCGGGCCCGGGATTCTTCGCTGCGCCTGAATGACAAGCCCGCAGCTACGGGCAGGAAACGCCGTTGCACAGGTTCGAGCCGAGCTGAACCTGTATGCTGCCGTTGGGCGGCGGAGCCACTTGCGTCGGGCTCAGCGACCCGATGGTAGCATTACCCTTATTGCCCAAGAACACGTTGTCGCCAAAACTGGAGCTGATATCGTTCAACTGCAGGCCGTAGCCGGCGTTGTCGTAGACCGAGTTTTCGATTACGACGCTGCCGCTGCCCGTAACGGAAATTCCAATCTCGGCATTGCCGCTCACGGTGCAGTGCGTCACCAGGCTCGAATTGCCGACCACGATCCCATCAATGCCGTTGCTAACCGCATGGACGTCCGCGACTGTCGCGTTCGCTCCCAGGGAAATCCCGTTGCCGCCCATCGCGGTCACCGTGCCGTTGCGCACCGTCACCTGATTGTTGGTGCTGGCAATGCCATTGCCGGCGGAGCCTCCGGAACCGGTAATCGCAAAGCCGTTGAGATCGATAGTGACGTTATCGGCGCTAATGTCGATGCCGTCGGCGCCGCTGGTCACCATTAGGTTGCTAGTCAGCCGATAGCTTCCAGACGCCGTGATCGAATACGGAAAGCTGGTGACCACCGCGCTGTCGATGTCGATGACGCCATCAACGGCGAACGCCCCGGAGGTATAAGTCAGAACTCCACTTACGATAATTAGAACTGATGCTGCGACTGGCGCGAAGCGCCGTCGCGTCTGAGAGCGAAAAAGAAACATTGCGTGCTAATAGACACTACAACTACAGAGAGCATATGCCAAGACCCCAGGAAATCGCCATATAAGGCCGACTATTTCCCCAGAAAGTCCGTTACCAGCCGTGCGGTCTCGTCGGGCTTCTCGAATGGCGGCGCATGGCCGCACCTCTCGATCGTCATCAGCCGCGACCCCTGGATCCCGCGATGATAGGCATCGGCGTGTTCCCGGGGCGCCACTCGATCCGAATCACCCCAGATGATCAGCGTCGGTGCGATTATTCGATGGAGCCGCTCACGCAGCCGCGGATCGTAGAGATAAGGGTTCCATCCGAGCCGCGCCGTCGCCTCGCGCGCGCGGAGCACAAATTCGAGTTGTTCGCCGCGGGCCTGATCCGGAATCATCGCGCGGGCGGTTTCCGACTCGGGATCGAAGAAGATCAGCCGGCGCATCCCGGGCGGCATCACGGTAAAGATATCGGGCATCGGCGGCGCCTCCTCGACCCTGAGACCTACCGCATCGATCAGTACCAGGCGGCTTAGGCGGCGCGTCTGATGGACCGCCAGCTCGGCCGCGAGCCATCCGCCGAGCGACAGCCCCATCACGTGCGGCGCGTCGAGGCCGAGTTCATCCATCAGCTCGGTGTAGTGGAATACCAGGTCGTGGATATTATCGATCCGCTCGAGCCCTTCCGAACGCGCGAAGCCCGGATGGGCGGGCACGTAAACGGTGAAGCGGCGGCTCAAGAGCTCGAAGAACTTGAGCCATGTGACCTCGCCCCCCGCGCCATGGAGATAGAGCAGGGGCGCTCCCGAGCCTCCCTTGAGAAGCTGGATCTTGCTGCCGCGAACCTCGATAAAACTCTCGCTGTGCGCCATGCTGTGGTCCTTCCTTGATCGAGTGCCGTGGCGTTATTGCATGTGCCGGAATTCTTCGCGCAACGCCGGCATCACTTCGGTCGCGAACAATTCCATGTTTTTGACGGTGCGATGATGCGGCATGTCACCGATATGCAGCAGCGGCAGCAGCAGGCCGAAGTTCATCTGGTTGACGTACTGGCTGAGCCGGCGGCGCACGGTTTCGGCGCTGCCGACGATACAATAGCCGCGCCGGTTCAGTTCCTCGAAATCCATCTTGCTCCATTCGTAGGCGTCGCCGAATTCCATCACCCGCAGCATCGAGCTCACCGACATGTAACCGGGCGGCACCAGGAAGTTCGGACCGTGGCGCAGGCCGCGATGATACAACCACAGGACGTGGCCGGCGGCCTCCTCGACCGCCTGCTGGTCGCTCTCGGCAACATAGATCGGCACCAGGTGGCCAAGCTTGTAGGGTGACGACTGGTAGCCGTAGTTGCGAGCCTTCTCGCGGTAGAAATCGAAGAACTTCGCGAGCAGATCCTCGGGCATGAAGGTCGCCATGTAGGCATACTTGCGATCGGGATGGGTACACCAATCGACCGTTTCGACACTGCCGAAACCCGGTACCCAGATCTCGGGATGCGGCTTCTGGAGCGGACGTGGCCAAAGATTCGCATAGCGCAGCCGGTAATGCTTGCCGTCGAAGTTGAAGGGTCCGGTCTCGGTCCACATCCGGACGATCAGGTCGTGCGCCTCGCGGAAGCGCTCCAGCGAATGAGTCGGGTTCAGCCCCATCGAGTAGTATTCGTCGCCAATCCCGCGCACGAAACCCGAGATGATGCGGCCGCCGCTGATCACGTCGAGCATCGCAACCTCTTCGGCGATCCGTTGCGGATGATCGCGCAGCGGCAGGCCGTTGCCGACCAGCGCGATCTTGATGCGACTGGTGCGTCGCACCAGCAGCGCCGCAATGATATTGGGTGCCGGCATGGTGCCGTAGGCGTTCTGATGATGCTCGTTGACGCATACGCCGTCGAACCCCAGCCGCTCGGCGTACTCGAGTTCATCGAGATAGCGGTTGTAAAGCAGATGACCCTTTTCCGGATCGTAATGGCTATTCGATAACGTCACCCATGCCGAAGGGTACTTGCTGAGATCGTCAAAATCTTCGGGCAGGTACGGCCAGGGCATCAGGTGAAACATGAAGAACTTCATAGGGTCCCTCTTCTCTCGGTCGCTGAGCGATTCGCGTTTATCGCGCCGCCTGGGGCGCAATCTGGTGTGCTAACATGAATCACTTGCGATGACCAACTCGACGCCGCTACCCGACGCCCGAGTCAGCCCGCCGCGCGTGCTGGTCAAGGAGGTCAACTGGCTGGGTGACCTGATTATCAGCCTGCCGGCTCTGAGAGCGCTTCGACGCCGTTTCCCTGCTTCGCACCTGGCGGTTCTGATTAGAGAAGAGCTGGCAGGTTTCTTCGATGGATGTGAATGGATCGACGAGATCATCGGCTATCAGCGCGGCGGCGGAATGCGGAGCGTCGCTAACCAGGTCCGCATCGTCAGCGCGATTCGCTCGCACCGCTTTGATCTCGCGATCCTGTTTCCCAACAGCTTCTCCTCGGCCCTGTGGGTCGCGCTCGCGGGCGTGCCGCAACGCGCCGGCTACGCCACCGATGCGCGCGGCCCGCTGCTGACCTCAAGGGCGACGCCCGACGCCGCCGCATCGGACGGCCATCAGGTGAATTACTGGCTTGAGATGGTCAGGAAAACCGTTGGCGCACAGGGCGATCCGGCTGACTGCGCCTTGACCGCTGCGCCGACGAGGCGCGAGCGGATGGCAGCGATGCTTGCAACGCGTCGCACCCAACCCGCCGCGAGGTTGATCGCGATCGCACCGGCCGCGGCCTTCGGCCCGGCCAAAGAATGGCCGCCGGAGCAATACGCTTCGCTCATCGATTTGCTCACTTTGCGCTGCCATGCGGAATGCGTGCTGGTGGGAACTCCGGCGGAACGCGAACGATGCAATCGGATCGTCTCGCTCAGCCGCAGTAGCGCGATCGTTACGGCCGGCGAGACCGGGGTTGGGGATCTAATCGCGCTGCTTTCGCTATGTGATGGATTTGTCGGCAATGATTCCGGCCCGATGCATCTGGCGGGCGCCCTCGCGATTCCGACCGTCGCGATCTTCGGCTCGACTAATCCCGCCCGCACCGGCCCGCTCGGGCCGCGCGTGCAGGTAATCTATCAGCCGCCACCCTGCAGTCCATGCCTCGATCGCGCCTGCCGCTTCGGCCATTACGAATGCCTCAAGCGGATTACGCCGGAAACCGTGATCGCCGCGCTCGCGGCTCACGGCCTGGCTGCATAAATCGAAAAGTTTATCCGCTATGCTCGTCGCTTGATCCCGCAACCAGCGGGCGTTGGGATGGTTATGAAACTGAATGACATCGCTCGCAGGCTGAAGCTTGAGTTGCGCGGAGATGGCGAGATCGAAATCAGCGGGCCCGCCCCGATCGAATCGGCCGCGCCCGGAACTATCGTGTTCGCCACCGGGCCGAAGTATGCGGCCGCACTCGCCACGACCCGCGCCGCCGCCGCGATCGTCACCGCGGAACTCGCCGCGCGCGCCCATTGCGCCCTCCTGGTCAGCCGCGACCCGGCCTTCGACTTCGCACGCCTGATGGAACTCTTTCATCCACCTTATCGGCCAGCTCCCGGGATCGACCCATCCGCCAAAATCGCCGACGATGCGCGAATCAGCGCCGGCGCCTCGATCGGCGCCTTCAGCGTGATCGGCTCGAGCGTCACCATCGGCCGCAATGCGATAATCCATCCGCACGTCACGATCTATCCGGGCGCCGCCATCGGCGATGATTTCATCTGCCACAGCCAGGTCTCGATTCGCGAGCATGTAACGATCGGGAATCGCGTGACGGTCCTGAACGGCGCGGTGATCGGCGCCGACGGGTTCGGCTTTATCCAGCAGGGCGACGACCTGGTGAAAGTGCCGCAGGTCGGCACTGTGATAATCGAGGACGATGTCGAGATTGGCGCGAACACGGCGATCGATCGCGCGACGATGGGCGCGACCGTCATTCACCGCGGCGTGAAACTCGATAATTTGGTCCATATCGGCCACAACTGCGAAGTCGGCGAATATTCGCGCTTCGCTGCGCAGAGCGGTCTGGCGGGCTCAACCCACATTGGCAAATGGTGTCAGTTCGGCGGGCAGACGGGATGCGCCGATCACGCGAAAATCGGCGATCGCGTGATGGTCGTCGCGCAATCGGGGATCCCGCATGACGTGGCGGACGATTCGGTTATCGGTGGCACCCCCGCGATGGATATCAGGGCCTGGCGGCGATCGTCGGCTCTCCAGCCGCGGCTACCCGAGATGATACGGCGTATTCGCGCGCTCGAAGCGCGCATCGGGATTCGCGCGGCATCGAAAGACGGGTAGAGTTCGGAGTCCTGCGAATGAGTTGGCGCGCCGGAATCTAATGCGCGCCGGCGACACCGCCCGGCGCGGCACCCTTATCGTCGACATAAACGATCGCAACCGTATCGAGATAGTAACCGGTGTGACCGGCCTCGCCCGGCGCCGGCCGGTATTCCTGCTGGTGGATATACTGACCGTGCCTGGTTTCCGAGCCGCCGCTGTTAGCGGCATCGGCAGTGTCATTGGGAGTGACGTCGTAAAGATTTTTGGTGATCTTCTGATCCTTGCCGCTCACCACCAGCAGCGCATCCGCGCCGGTCTCACAGCCGCGCCGACGCGCCGCCTCGATGACTTCGGGACCTTGATCGAGGTCGCCCCAGCCCTCCACGATCGCAATCTCTTTGTAGGTGCGCGGCGGATCGCCAACCAGCACCGGCATCGCGCATTCCGGCCCCTTCGCTGCATTGGTGTATTCCGTGAGCGGCGTCACCATCACCTGCGGCGGATCATGATGCGTCGCGCATCCGGCGGCTCCGAACATGACGATAATTATCGCCAGCGGTAGTTGGCGGGCGATTCGTCGTGACAACAGAAGATTCACGGTCACTTTTTCCAGCCCCGCCATGACAGCAGGATAAGCCGCGATGCGCAAGCCGAGGATGGGATCGCGGCTCTCTTTGAAAGCCTCGGCCCGCTAACGCAGCCAGGTCCGGATCAAGAAAGCTGCAATCAGCAATAGGCAAAACTCGAGGTGGAGCTGGGCAGAGCGCTTGAGCGCGAGGTTGAGCCGCTCCCATTCGCGTTCGCGGTTCAGGACCGCAATCTCATCGTAAGCTCGCGGCAGAGTTATCAAGACCGCCAGCGCGAGCGGTGTGATCACGCCTGCGATCACACCGAAGCCGATCGCCATATAGGCGCCGACGTCGAACGCGCCGACCTCGCCAATCGCCTTTTCCCGACCCAGGAAAGTAGCCAGTGTACGCTTGCCGTGCAGCGGATCGATATCGATGTCGCGCACGTTGTTGGCGAGCAGGATGCCCGCGCCGAGAAAGCCGACCGCGACTGAAGTCAGCGCCGCGCTCCAGGTGATTCGCATCGCCATCACGTAGTACGCACCCATCACGATCGCCGGACCCATGAAGATGAACCCCGTGATGTCGCCAAGCGCGTGATAGCCCAGTGACAGCGGACGCGCGGTGTAAAAGTAGGCCGCCGCGATGCTTGCGACGCCGATGAGCAGCACCGGCCATCCGCACAGGTACACGAGGATCAAGCCCAGTACCGCGCCGATTCCGAAAGCGCCGATGCCGCCCCACCATAACTGGTCCGGGGTCAGAAGTCCGCGCTGGACGACAAGGCTCGGGCCGAACGGATCAGGGTTAGCGGCCTCGCGCGGATCGACCCCGCTTTGCCAGTCGTAATAGTCATTGATGATATTCGTGCCGCTCTGGATCGCGGCGGTGCCGAGGAACGCCAGCACCAGGCGAAACCATGAGAAATAACCATCCGCAGCGGCGCAGGCCGCGCCCACCACGCAGGCGGGCGGCATCACTACCAGCGTTCTGATTCGTATCGCCTGTACCCAGACCGAGGGGGAGAACGGATTGGGGCCGGCGGTAGCGGCAATCGCATCCGAAGTCATGTCAGATCAGTACCTTCTCCCAGTCAATTTTTATATTGCACCGGCCGCAAGGTTGAGCCGCACGGCGGCGCGCCCGGCATGCGCGGACCAACTAACTCCCGCCGCCGCTCAGGCGCTCGATCAGCGTGACCAGCTCGCCCATCGAGCGCATCACGAAGTCAGGTCGAAACTGTTGATGCTCGCTCAAACGCTGATAGCTCACCGCTCCGGTCGCGACCGCAACCGCCGCTCCGTAGCCGGCTCCCAGAGCCGCCATTGTATCGCGTGGCTCGTCGCCCACGTAGATGCACGCCGCGGGCAGCACTGCCGCACGCACCGCCGCCTCGCGCAGGCTCGCGGTCTTGTCGAGCGCCTCCAGCGAGATTGTGTTTTGCGTGATAACGAAATCCAGATGCGTCGCGAGCCCGACCATCGCGAGCTTTTTCACCAGGGTTTGCGAATCGCCGGGCCGGCTGGTGATGACGCCAGTAGTGTAGCCACGCCGCTTGAGCTCGGCCAGTGTCTCGCCGGCCTCCGGCAGCACCTCGAGCCGCTCGGTGCCATCGATTTCCGCCAGGAAGTAGGCCAACGCCAGATGCATGTAATCGCGGCGCTGCGGCTCCGGCACGCCTAACCACAGATCATCGCGAGTGATCGATTCGCGGTAGCGTTCCCGTGTCAGCGCGGGCGCTACGCCGAGCGAATCGCTGGCCTTCTTGGCGGCGGCGTAGAGCGGGCCGTGAATATCGACCAGAGTTCCGTCGAGATCGAAAAAGACCGCCTGAAAATCGCGTCCGCGCCCAGTCACTGTTTACTCACCTGCCCTCGCTCATCTGCGACCTTCTGAAGCCGATCGGCGACGCGCTTGTCAAGCGCTCCCTCCGGCCCCGCCGCGAGCAGCCGTTGCTGTGCGTCATTGAGCGCCAATACGAAGCGACCCTCCGCCGGACAGCCTAACTCGATGAGCGTGCCGGAGCGCGCCGCTCGCGCCGCGCCAAGCGAAAGGATCGCCGCATCGGCGAAATCGAGCGTGGCGGGCGGGCCGGCGGCGACGCCCGCCTCGCCCGCCACGCTCGCGACGATTTGCTGGCGCATCGCCAGCGCCACCTTGCCGGCGCTTTTCGGCAGCAGCCGAACACTTGGCGCCGCGAGCCGGAATTGGAGATCGGGATACGATTCGCTGGCCTCGATCCCCGCCGCTTCCAGTGCCCGATAGGCGGCAAAGCCTGCGATCATGAAACGCGTGAAGAGCAGACCGCCGAGCACCGGAGCTGGACATTCCGTGCGTTGTTCGCCGCGCCGCAGCGGCGCGGCGAACAACGCAC
>DATJRJ010000237.1:0-23894 GCA_035504735.1 Binataceae bacterium (SeqCode) | reverse complement strand
CGGCAAAGTCATCATGGGCAAGAAGTCGCAAGCCGGGTTGGGCGGCAACGGATCCGACCAGGGCCTGGTCGGCGGCATCTCCGCGCTTCTGAGAAAGGACGCTCAAGCGGTCAACGACATCGTTACCAACCCTGGCGGGATCGTTCTGAAAAGAAACGCCGAGGCGTTCGGATGTATCACTGACGGGGCGCAAGTGAAGCTGGACAAAGGCGCCAAGTGTGAAGATATCACCGACACGAGCGGGGAAAACTCGGAGCTGGGAGTTCTCGGGGATGCGATTATAGGAGCCGTGCAGTTCGCAGATCTTGCGGTGGCCGAGACGCCGGATCAGATGCTGCCGGCTGTAGTTGTGCCCCGGAAAGGCTCGATGACGATTACCGACACCGAGACCGGACTCAACATCATTTCGGTGCCATCGCTCACACTCAAGCAAAACGCGCTCCTGAAGTTTTCCGGATCGCCCGGCGATACCGTGATCCTGATAATCGACCACGATCTGAATTGGGATGCGGATGCGTTCATGACCACCAGCGGCGTCACGGATGTGCTGTTCGTCGTGTCAGGCCAGACGGTGTCGATGGGCAATGGCTCGCAGCTCGTTGGTACCATCCTCGCTCCTGATGCGCGTTGCACCCTTGGCGTCAAAGCTCAGGTAAGCGGCGCGGTTTTTTGCGGAAAGGAAATCACGCTCGGTGCCAACTCGCAGGTGATCTACAACCCCACCACTGTCTCGATACCCTCAGAGTAAGCTCGGACAGCTCGGCCGAACGCCGGGTAGATCAACAGCAGCTCGACCCGCGCCAGAGGCAGCGCGGGTATCGTCGCGATCGAGAATCAGCGGCTAATGATTGATGCCGAAGATGCGGCCGAGACCGGCGAAGAGACCGCCCGGCGTCGGCGCGGCTGCCGGCAATGGGCCAGGATTCGCGGGTGCCGCAGGCGCAGCCAAAGCAGCGCTATTCGAAGCCGCGGTGGCGGTCGTACTCGATACCCCGGCGGTCACTGCACCCGCCTCCGGAGCCATTCCGCCGTGCAGCCAGCAGTAAGCGGTGGGCGCGGTATCATAAAGGAACGGCAGCCTGGCGGTACGCGGACAGGCCGGCGTGGCGAGGCCGCCGGTGCTCGGATCGATAGTCGCGAAGGTGATTCCCGGCGGCACCGCGAAGTCGACACCGCGCGGTGCGGCGTTAGCCATGAATTGCGCCCAGGCCGGCAGCGCCGCATCGGCACCCGGCAGACCTAACGATTGGGGTTCATCGAACCCGACCCAGGCACCACAAACCAGGGTCGGCGTGTAACCGACGAAATAGGCGTCATGGAAATCCTCAGTGGTGCCGGTCTTACCGGCCGCCGGAAAATCGATTCCGAGCCTGCTCGCCCCCGCGCCGGTGCCGCTATGGATCACATTTTCGAGCGCGCCGGTCATCACATAAGCCACGTCCGACGCCACTAACCGCTTGGCTTGCGGCGTGTGTCGATAGACCAGATGGCCGGCGCCATTGACGATCGACTCGATCGCATAGGGCGGATGCGCCACGCCGGCATCGGCGAACACCTGATACACCGATGTCAGATTAAGCAGCGTGGTCTCGCCCGCGCCGATCGAGATCGGCAAGTACGCCGGCAGATGTTCTGTGATGCCCATCTCGTTCGCCGTCCGCACGATCCGCGGCGGTCCAAGCAGACTCCCGAGGTAAGCGGTCGGGACGTTGAGCGACTTGGCGAGCGCATCGGCGACGGTCACCGTCCCCTGGTAGGTGCGCTCGTAATTTACCGGCGCCCAGCCCCGGAACGACATCGGACGGTCGGGTAGCAGCGAGGCGAGCGTCACGGTTTCGGGCAAGGGCGAGCGCGAGGGATCGAGTGCGATCAGATAAACGATCGGCTTGAATGCTGAGCCGGTCTGCCGTTCGGCCATCGCGGCCCGGTTGAACTGGCTGGTTCCATAGTCGCGTCCCCCGACCATCGCCCGAATCGCACCGCTGCGCGCGTCGAGCACAACCAGCGAACCTTCGAGTTGCTTGGTCCGATAACGACGCCGCAGCCTGGGATGGAGCTTTTCGAGCCGGACAAGATTGTCGACGACCGCGGCTTGCGCATCAGCCTGTAACTCCGGATCGACCGTCGTATAGACCTGCAAACCACGCAGCGATCCGCTGAAACCGGGAGTCTTCTCGACCAGGTTCGTCACGTAATCGGCAAAATATGGGGCGCGATGAAGACCCGGCGCCTGCACGACCGCGATCGGCGCGGCGACGGCCGCAGCATATTCGGCCTCATCGATTATTCCCGCACGCCGCATAATCCCCAGCACTACCTCGCGCCTCGCACGGCAGGCCTCCGGATGACGCCGCGGATCGTACAGGCTCGGTGCCTGGATCATTCCGATTAGAATCGCCGCTTGATCGAGCGTCACCTCGCTCAAGTCCTTGTTGAAAAAGTAACGCGCCGCCAGCGGCAGCCCATAGATCGGCGTGCCGTCGTACTCGCCCATCGGCACGTCGTTCACATAACGTTCCAGAATGTCCTGCTTCGAAAGCTTCAGCTCGATCACCAGGGCGACCGCCAGCTCCTTGAACTTGCGCCGGAAGTTACGCCGATGCTGGCCCATGAAGGTACGGGCGAGTTGCTGAGTGATCGTGCTGGCGCCCTGGGCGAGACGATGCGAATGCCAATCGCTGATCGCAGCCTCGATGATTCGTATCGGATCAATGCCCGGATGGAAGTAAAAGAAACGATCCTCGGTCGCCACGAGGCCGCGCGTCAGATACGGCTTCAAATCCGCGAGCTGGACCGGGGCGCGCTCCGCCGGCGCATCGGGATACAGCCGCCCGATCACCTCCGGCTCGAGCATCGCGTGTTCCAGCGGCATCCCGAAATAATCATGGAGGCCGGTGACCGTGCTGCCGGCGAGATTCAAGCGCACCAAGGTCGCCGGGACGGTACGCACGCCATTCGAAAAAGCCCGGAAATAGATCATCATCGCGCCGGGCTGCTGAGTGAACTGCCCGGGACGGGTGGCGCTTGCGGTCTCGCTGTAACTCAGATGGCCGAGGCGATCGAGAATATGCATCCGGGCGAGGTCATCACCGGTATCGATGACCAGCGGCGCCGAGTAGATCGCAGAGGTCAGGCCGGCACTGCGCTGCTCGATAAGGGCGGAGATTTGACCGTAAAGCTCGGCGAGATAAAATCCGAAGCCAAATGAAAAGCACAGGAACGCGGCCAGCCCGATCGACCGCCAGTTAGATAGCAGCCATTTCTGCCACGATATGTGCTTAGCCCCGGACCCGCGCGGGCGCCCCATACCACTTGCTCCATCCTGCCGGCACCCGCTGACCCCGCCAACTTATCGGCGTGCGCGCGCTGCCCGGCAGCTTCCCCTCCGGTGCGTATAGGGTCGGCCCCTCGGCCGTAACAGTCAAGTATGGTGATACGCGTGATTCCCTTCGGTAGCCCGCTTTAGCCGCTCGCAGCCTCTCAATCGACGCGTGACGCCTCCGCCGCATGCCGATCGAGAAACGCCGAGAGCGCCGCATTGAAGTGGCCGGCCTGCTCGAGATTGCTCAGATGGCCGGCGCGCTCGATCACGATTTTGTGGGCATTGGGAATGGTCGCGGCCAGCGCTTCGGCCTGCGCCGGGGTCGTCAGCTTGTCGTCCTCGCCCACGATCACCAGGGTAGGCACCTTGATCGATTGGTTGGCCGTGCGGAAATCGGTAGTCAGGATTGCGTGGATCGCTTGCTTGTAAGGCTCGACCCGCAACGCGGAGAGCGAAGAGCGCAGCTTAGCGACCAGTTCATCGGGCGTATGCGGCGAGACCAATGCCTTTGCGTTTTCGGTCGCGGTATCCTTGGGCGTCAGCCCGCGTTCCAGCGGCGCCAACCGGCGGGCGAGAAACTCCTGTTTGAAGTCTTCGGGCTGCATCGCCATCCCGAGGTTGGTGTCGACCAACGCAAGCGTCGCGACCCGATCAGAATAGCGCGCGTGAAAATCCTGCGCGATCATACCGCCCATCGAGAGGCCCACCACGTGCGCTTTCCGGGCCTTCAGATGATCGAGCAGGCGGCATAGATCGTCGCCATAGTCGGTGAACTTGAGCGTCGAGGGCGAGTCATCACTCGCGCCATAGCCACGCGCATCCCAGGCGATCGCGCAGTAGCGGCGGCCGAAATAGGCAAGCTGATCGGTCCAGTTGCTGCGATTGCCGCCGATGCCGTGCATGAAGACCACCAGCGGACCGCGGCCTTCGCGCTCGTAAGCGATTTTCGGCGAACCTTCCATGTAGCATAGCGATGCCATGAGTTTTCTCCTTAGTTATTCCGGCCGATGGCTAATCTGTTCGGCACTCAACAGTGGGCGCACCGCCGCATCAGCGGACCTGCCGTGACGAGGGGGTTCTAGACGCCGAGATCATAAAGTTGCTCGAACTCCAGGTCCAGATCGTTGACGACCTGCCACATGCACGCCAACGCCTTGCGCAATCCGCGGGCGGCGCAGGGCGGCAGGTCCGGGCGGGCCGCCAGGCTCTTGAGCTCGCGGTACGACGCCAGCAGCTTGCGCTCGTTCTCATTCAACGCTTTACCAAGCAGATCGGTTTCCTTCTTGGCCATACTTTTCCTTCTGAGATTCAGCTCTGCAGACCGCCCGCCTGCGGACGCGCGTCCACGAGCCGCTTGGCCTTGAGCTCGTAGCGCGGCAGGCTGCCCTGCGGCATCAGTTCGAGGTTGAAGCGCAAGCCTTCGTGAGCGCCCGCGAGATCTTTGCCGAGCCGATCGCGCAGCGGCTCCCATTCAGCCGTTTGATCCGGTTTGAGTTCGAGCCGGACCGTAATCTCGTCGCGAATGTTGCTCTCGTCACGCCAGACATAAATCTGGAACTCGTCGATCGAGTCGTACTCGCGAATAATCGACTCGACGGCGCGCGGATAAACGTTCGTGCCGCGAATCAACTTCATATCATCCCAGCGGCCGCGGATGCCGCCGTCGTAAATGTCGCTGGTGCGTCCGCACTTGCAGGTGCTGTGCGGTACCCGCATCACGATATCTCCGCTGCGATAGCGGATTAGCGGGATAAAGCCGCGCCCGAACGAGGTCACCACCCGCTCGCCGAGCTCGCCATAGCCGACCGGCTCGCCCGAAGCGGGATTAATCGCCTCCTCGAACATCTGATCCTCGATGATATGTGTGCCGCCCGGCTGGTCGGCACACTCGAAGGTGAAGATCGTGCCGATTTCGGTCATCCCGGCCGTGTCGCCGCATTTGGCGCCCCATCCATGCTCGAGCTGGCGTTTCATCGCCGGTATCGAACCGGCCGGCTCGCCCGAGACGATTACCCGTTCGACCTTGCTCTTGGAGAGATCGACGCCGATCTCGACCGCTTCCTGCCACAAGCGCAACGCATAGGTGGGCGTCGAATAAATCGTGGTCACGCCGAGCTCGAGGATCTGCTCGATGCGCCGCGCGGTGGTCTGCGCGCCGCCAGGAATCACCAGCGCGCCGATTTTCTCGCAGGCGTAATGCGCGCCCCAGAAGCCGATGAACGAGCCGTAGCCAAAGGCGAAATAGACCACGTCGTCGGGACGCACGCCGAAGGCCCACGAGCCGTAACACCACATTTCGGAAATCCACTCCCAATCCTTAGTGCTGTCGAGTGCGCGCAACGGCTGGCGACCGGTCGAGCCGGAAGTGAGATGGTAGCGGATCGCGTTGCGCGGCTCGGTCGCAATCAGATCACCCCACAACGGCTTCTCGGCCTGGGCGGTGACCCAATCATCGCGCGTCATGGTCGGGATACGGCGCGCGTCGTCGAGCGATTTGATTTGATCGGGATGGAACCCGGCGGCGTCGAAGCGGCGCCGATGGAACGGCGTGCTGGCATATGCCCATTCGGTGAGGCGCTTGAGCTTCAGGAGTTGCAGCCGCTTGAGCTCCTCGCGCGGCATCGTCTCGTTCTTGGGATTCCAGTATGGACTGTCGGTCATGGCTCTCCGTCACTTATCCGCGATCACGGCGATCGCTTCGATCTCGACCAGCGCCTCAGGCTGGAAAAACCCACCCACCTCGAACAGCGCCATCGCCGGATAGTAGCTGCCGAAGTAGCTGCGGAAAACGCGGCCGACCTCTTTTAGCTGGGTCGCGTATTCCTGGCGGCTCGCAACGAAAATCGTCAGCTTGACGATGTCGGTGAGGGCGCCGCCGGCCGCCTCGGCCACCGCCTTCAAGTTGCGCATCACCTGCTCGAACTGTGCGACGAGATCGCCGGGCGCGACGATCTTGCCGTCGGGGCCGCTCGCATCCTGTCCGGCCATAAACAGGGTCTGGCCGCCGTTCACCAGGATGCCATTGTTGTAACCGCGCGGGGGCGGAAGGCTGGGCGGATTGATCAGGCGCTTTTCCACTTTCAACTCGCTACCGGGGAATCTCAGCGGCCGACAAACTTCGGCGGCTGCTTGTTGATGAACGCCTCGTAAAAGATTCGGAAATCCTCGCCGCGCATCAGCAGCGCCTGGGCCTGGGCTTCGCTCTCGATCGCCGAGCCGATATCCATATTCAGCTCGTTGTTGACCAGATGCTTGGTGACCGAGAGCGCCATCGATGGACCTTCGGCCAGCCGGCGCGCCCACTGATTGGCGACCGCCGTCAGCTCCTCGGGCGGCACTACCCGGTTCGCGATTCCATAGCGCTCGGCCGTCGCCGCGTCGATCGTATCACCAAAGAACAACAGCTCCAGCGCGCGGCCGATGCCGACGATCTTGGGCAGCAAGTAAGCCGCGCCCATGTCCGCGCCGGCCAATCCCACCTTGGTGAACAAAAAGGCGAAACGCGCCTTGTCCGAGAGAATTCGCAGGTCGGCACCCAGCGCGATTACCGCGCCGGCGCCCGCCGCCATCCCGTTGACTGCGGCGATAATCGGCTTGCCGAGCGCGCGCATGTTGCGCACTACGGCACCCGTCATGCGGGTGAAATCGAGATGACCGCGGGCATCGAACTCGAGCAGCTTGGCGATAATTCCTTCGACATCGCCGCCCGAGCAGAAAGCGCGATCTTTGCCGGTGATAATCACTACCTTGACGGAATCGTCATGCTGAAGCGCAGCAAACAGATCGCGCAGTTGCGCATAGACCTCGAAGGTCAGTGCGTTAAGCACTTCGGGGCGGTTGAGCGTGATAGTCGCGACCCCGCGGTCAACCTCGTATACAAAATCGTACCCCATCAATACTCCTTGGCCGTCCGCTTCGCGGCTCAGGTCTGTACCGCGCCGCCGTCGATATTGATCGCCTGCCCGTTGATCCCAAAGCTCGAATCGCGGGCCAGGAACACCACTACGGCTGCGACTTCTTCGGGCGTGATCAGTCGGTTCTGCGGGCTCTTATGCTCGAGTGCCTTGCGCGCTTCGGCCGGCGTGCGGCCGGTGACGCCGGCGATATTATCGATCGCGATCCGGGTGAGCGGCGTATCGACGTAACCGGGGCAGACCGCGTTGACGGTTATCCCGTGGCCGACGAGCTCGAGCGCCAGCGCGCGCGTCAGTCCCAGCACGCCATGCTTGGCCGCGGTATAGGCCGCGACGTAGCGCGCGCCAACGTGCGAGGCGGTCGAGGCGACATTGATAATCCGCCCGCGGCCTTGTTTAAACATCGCCGGCACCAGCGCCTTGGTCACGTAGTAGGTGCTGGTCATGTTGACGGCGAGCATCTGGTGCCAGATTTCGTCGGGATGGTTCAGGAACGCCTGGCTCTTCGCGGAACCCGCGTTGTTGACCAGAATATCAAGCGTCCCGAAGGCGGCGAGGGTCGCGGACGCCATCTGATCGACTTGCTCGCGATCGGTCACGTCGCAGAGGCATACCAGCGCCCGTCTCCCAAGCCGCTCGATTTCGGCAGCGAGTTGTTCCAGTTCGTCACGGCTGCGCGCGGCGATGGCGACGTCGGCGCCGGCTTGCGCCAGTGCGAGCGCGCAGGCCCGGCCGATACCGCGGCCCGCGCCTGTTACCAGGGCGTGCTTGTCCGGCAGGATCGATTCAGCGGCCATCGGCAGCCGGACCTGACCCGATTATTCGGTAATGAGCGTTAAGGCGCGGCGGCTCCATCAGGCACAGGTCGGCGCGTCCCGCGGCCACGATATTGTTGACCTGATCGGTGCTCGTGATGTCGCCGCTGGTAAGCGTCGGGACGTGCGCCTCATTGCGAACCTGATCGCTAAACGAGGTCAGGAAGTATGGGCCGTATACGGGTTGCGATTCGAGCGTGGTCTGGCCGGCGACGATGTCAAAGAGATCGGCGCCGCGTTCCTTCATCGCAAGCACAATCGCGACTGCGTCCTCGGGCTGCAAACCGCCCTTGGCCCAATCGGTCGCCGACAGCGCGACGCACAGCGGCTTGGTCTCCGGCCACACCTCGCGCACCGCGTCGAGAATCTCCAGCGGATAGCGCATCCGGTTTTCGAGCGAACCGCCGAAGTTATCACGCCGGCGATTAGTCAGCGGCGAGAGAAAACTCGCAGCCAGGTAGCCATGCGCAAAATACAGTTCGAGCAGGTCGAAGCCGGTCTCGTTCGCCATCTGCGCGGCGCGAACAAATTGATCGCGCACCCGCTCCATGTCAGCGCGATCCATCTCCTTGGGCACCTGACCGTCGGGGAGAAAAGGAATCGCCGAGGCCGACAGCAACGGCCAGCCGCCTTCCCTGAGCGGCAGATCGAGCCCTTGGTTGCGCGGCCGCGTCGCGCCGCGACGTCCGGCGTGGGCGAGCCGGGCGGCGATCCTGGTCTGCTGATCGTGCGCCATCTTCGCGAGCCGCGACCACATCGCAGCATGCTCGGGACGATAAAGCCCCGAGCATCCGGGCGTGATACGAGCTTCGGGCGCGATCGCCAGCAGGTCGGTCATGATGAGTGCGGCGCCGCTCTGCGTAAGATTTCTGAGCTCGGCTGTGTAGGCCTCGTCCGGAACTCCATCGCGGGCAGTGCAGGCGGTCGCCGCCGGCGCCGCGACCCGGTTGTGCAGGGTGAGGCCGCGCAGATGAAGCGGCGCGAGCATCGGCGGCGGCGCGACGATCCGCAGGTTCGGGGCCTGTGTGCCGGTCGTGCTGGCGTAGAACCAGCGGTCCATCGCGTCGACAAATGCGGAATCGCGCCGGCGCAGCTCATCGTAGGAAATGCGCCCGCTGCGGGTCAGCAGATAATAGATGAACTGCATCGGCTCGAAGGCTTCGTAGCGGGTGGTGGTCTCGAAATAGCGGTTGCTCTCGGCCGCGGCGCGCTGGATCCCCTCGATCATCGGCCGCCGTTCGAGCTCGTAATCGTTAAGCGCCGCATCGACGTTTTCACCATAACGTTCGAAGGCGTTGGCGAGCGCGATCGCGTCTTCCATCGCCATCTTGGTGCCCGAGCCGACCGTGAAGTCAGCGGTATGGGCCGCGTCACCGATCAGCACCATGTTCTGATAGCGCCAGGTCTTGTTGCTGACGGTCGAGAACGCCACCCAATCGGACTTGTTCGCCAACAGCGGTTCGCCGTTCAGGTCCGCGGCGAAGACCCGCTCGCAATAGGCGACGGTCTCCGCCTCGCTCGCACGATCGAGCCCGGCGCGCCGCCAGGTCTCCGGATCGCATTGCACGATAAATGTGCTGGCCAACCCATCGTTGGGATAGACATGCGCCTGAAACAGGCCATGCTCATTGCGGCGGAACGAGAAGGTAAAGGCATCGAAGACCTTGTGCGTACCGAGCCACGCGAACCGGCTGTTGCCCATCACGATGCTGGGCTTGAACTCGTCGGCCCAGGTGCGGCGCACGATACTGTTGACGCCGTCGGCGGCAATCACGAGATCGTAGCCTTTGAGGTCGGCGACGTCGCGGATTTCCGTCAGGAACTTCAGTTTGACGCCGAACGCGCGGCAGCGCTCCTGCAGCAGCATCAGCAGGACCTTGCGTGAGATGCCCGCAAAGATGTTCCCGCCGCAACGGATAGTCTCGCCGCGATAGCGCACCTCGATTGTGTCCCAGACCACGAATCGATTGGTGATGTCGCGATAGCTTGGGTAATCGGCCTCGCGAAACGACGACAGCGTGCGGTCCGAAAAAACCACTCCCCATCCATAGGTCGCATCGTGAGGATTGCGCTCGATAAGCGTGATGTCCCAGTCGGGATGGGTCTTCTTGATGAGCGAGCCGCTGTAGAGCCCGCCGGGTCCGCCGCCGAGAATTAGAACCTTCACGGCCGGTCTGGCCCGCCTTTCGTGCTCGTATATCGCATCAGCATTCGAGACCCTACAGTGAGGCGCAGACTTCGGCCAACCGGTCGAGCTGGCTCGGCTCGGCGATCGTGGGCAGCAGCACGAGCTCGCCGCATCCGGCCTCTTCGTATCCTCTAATGTACTGGATAACGCTCTGCGTAGTCGCGAGCAGACCTGCTGCGATCCGCTCCGCGAACGGCCCGGTGAACGCGTAATATTCTTTCAGATATTGCGCGCCGCGATCAGCCGCTCCATCGCCAAGCGCGAAGTAGCCCTGCCCCCAAAGCTGCGGCAGACCGGGTCGGCCCGCGTCGCGCCAGGCGGCGCGCGCTCGATCGGCGGCGCGACCGAAGGCGCGCGGTGGTCCGCCGCCATGCACATAGCCGTCGGCATAACGAGCGGCACGGAGGTAGGCCTGATCGCTGAGGCCGCCGACCAATATCTCGGGACCGCCGGCGCGTACTGGCTTGGGACCGATTGCGCCGCTGTCCCAGAGAGTGCGCAGCGAGGCGAGCTGATCGGTGAAGATCCGGCCGCGCTGGCGATAATCGATCTTTGCAACCTGGTAGTCGTCCTCGCGTGCGCCGACCGCCAGGCCCAGCACCAGCCGTCCGCCGGAGAGCGCATCCACGGTCGCTGCCGTCTTGGCGAGCGTAGCGGTATTACGCAACGGCCCCACAACAATTGTCGTCGCCAGCCGCACCCGGTGAGTCACCGCGGCGGCTGCGGCCAGCGAGGTAAGCGCCTCGTATGAATCGTAAACGTAACGATCGATGACGGCGAGACTCGTGAATGGCCCTTCGTCGGCCCTGCGCGCCCAATCGATCACCGTATGCCCGTCAGCGCCCGGGATTCCGCCCGGCAGTCCTATGCCAACCCGCATGTTCCTCCGATCTATCTGTCCGACTCGCGTCCGGCGCTTGCGTTGCCCCGGGGTATCGAGATTACCGCGTATCCAGCAGGATTTCGATTGTCAAGGAAGCTGCGATTAGAGTTCCGATTTCCGAGCGAAACGAGGACGGGATAGCAAAGCGCGCGCCCGTAGGTTAAAAGTTTGGACGAATGCGTCTTGCCCTGGATTTGCGCTACGCGATCGGGACGGGAGGAGAGGTGGGCGGGTCGCCCAGCCGATGAGTGCCAGTCTGACACACTCGAAGTTCGGTGCGGTGCCGCTGGAGCGGGCCGACGATGTTCAATACCGGGAGTGCAAGATCCTTCTGAAGGCGGAGCTCTTTTCCAAGCCGTCGTCGTTTCACAAGTTCTGGAAGGTAGTGCATCACACCGCCAAGAGCCTCGGTATCGCGATGACCAAGCCGGAGAAACCGGTTTCATTGCATCTGCGCGAAGTGGTGTTTCTCGATACTCCCAAATTCCGCCTATACAACAATAAATTCATTCTTCGCAAACGGACCTTCTATCGCCACGGCCGTCCCGAGCCCAACTTCGAATTGACCCTTAAGCTGCGCAGCCCCGAACGTAATACCGTCGCCGCAGTCGACGTCCGCCCACTGCTGCCGTGCGTAAATACCGTCAAGTTCAAGGAGGAGTTGCTGCCGCTGCGAGACAAGCTGGGCGAATTTCGTACCATCTACTCGCATGGCTGCGAACTCGATACGCCTAATATGATTCTGACCCAGCGCTTCGAGACCATCTGCCAGGTCTTCCCGGCGCTGATGAAAGCCGGCGCCAAGGCCGAGACCCGGTTGAGCGAGGTAAACGGCATAGTCGTTGACGAGACGCTGGCGAATCTCGGCCTGCTCGAGTTCGACTCGAAGACCGTCGCCAAGTCGAATATCGCGATCTGGAGCAATCACCTTACCAAAGCCGATCTGATCGGCGAGTTCGCCTTCCAGATGAAATTCGAGCGGCTCGAAGAGCTGCGCCGCAAGCCGCGCGAACTCTCGGAAGAGTTCTTCCGAAAACTGCAAATCGAGGCTCAAGAGTGGATTCAACTCGGCACCACCAAGACGGCTCTGATCTATGGGCTCGGCAGGACTCCCGTTGTCAATCATGAGTGAACCTGTGACGGCCAAAGTAACGACGGTAAAGGCCGAACGCGCGAGCCTCGGCCGAATCTTCGAGGTCTTCCTGATGGCCGGCGCGATCAGTTTCGGCGGCGGTGTGGTCGCCTACCTGCGCGAGTACCTGGTGCACGGCGAGGGCTGGCTCAACGATGATGACTTCCTCGATGCGCTCGAGGTGAGCCAGACCTTGCCCGGCCTCAACTCGGTCAACCTGAGCGTCGTGGTTGGCGATCGGTTGCGCGGGATATTAGGTGCCGCGGTCGCGGTGGCAGGAATCCTGCTGCCGGGGATGTTGATCGTGATGACACTGGGCGTGCTGTGGGAGGAACAGCGTCAGAACGTCATGGTCAAGAGCTTTCTGATCGGCGTCGCGGTGGCCGCGGTCGGCTTGCTCGCTACGGTCACAGTCCAGCTCGGCCATCGCCAGCTCACCCATTGGCTCGATTTAAGCCTGGTGATGTGCACCTTTATCGCGGTCTCTGTCTTCCATGTCTCGCTGCTGGTTGTGCTGATCACGATCGGACCATTCGCGGTCTGGATCTACCGACCCGGCAGCCATCATGGCGAGCGCGAGGTCAAGCTGCCGCATCCGCATTTCCACCGGCGTCACGAACTACTGCGCAACTAGGGCACTGCGGAGATGAAACTACTCAATCTTTTCGGGGTCTTCACCCTGCTAGGACTGCTCGCGGTGGGCGGCGGCACCGCGGTATTGCCCGAGATGCAGCACATGACCGTGCACCATTTCCACTGGATCACGGACAACCAGTTCCGCTCGATCTACAGTATAGGGCAGGTCGCGCCGGGACCGAATATGCTGATGGTAATGCTCATCGGATACAAGCTCGCGGGCTTTCGCGGCGCGAGCGTGGTAGGCGTGGGCTTCTTCCTGCCCGATTGCATCCTGACGCTGTTCGCCAACCGGCTCTGGGTCCATTTTGCGGCCTCACCGTGGCGCAAGGCCATTCAGCGCGGGATGGCACCAGTGGCGATCGGACTGATGGCTGCCGGCACCGCGGCGATTGCGAAGCTTGCGATAGTCGACCTGGTTAGCGCCGCGATCGCGATTACGGTCTTCGCGCTACTGCTCTGGCGCCACGTCAATCCGGCGCTGATAATTATGGCCGGCGGAATGATTTATCTGCTTTCGACCATAGCCTGATTCCTGAATCCTTACCTGCCGAGCTAACCAGCCGGCCGCGCCCCGGAGATCGCGGTCTCCAGCGCGCCGGTCGCGCCCGCGATCGTGCGGGCGGTGGTCGAACCGAGCACTCGCGTACGCGACTCCAGCACCGCCGCCAATACGGCCTGGCCGTGTTCGGAAACGACGTGGATCAGCGCCGGATCGACATCGATCCGATCGAGCGATTGCAGGCAGAGCAAATCGCCCGCCGCGGTACCTGGAAAGATCGCGCCGAAACTGAAGCCCAACTCTTCGGCCGCGGAACCGAACACAGCCGTCAGCGGATCGGCGAGCGGCAGCTCGAGCCTCAATACGTCGATACGATGGCGATGCAGATCGTCCATCAGGTGAAAAATCTCGTTAACGAAATCGCGGCCGAACGCTCCGACGCGAATTCGCGCGAACCGCGCGCCGCGCATCACGCGCACATCCAGCACGGAACGCTCCGGAACTTCCGTCTTCGCGACTCGGACAGGCCGCTCGGGGATGGTCCGGTCGAGCCCGCACGAGGTTGAGATTTGCGCGACGATCTCGCGATAGGCGGGCGGCGGAAAACTTCCGCGCCGCTCATCGCGGGTGAACGGAAAATAACAGGCGAGCATCGCATGACGCGTATGCTGCTCTTTCTCCGGAATCCCGCGCATCACCACCCGCGCCTCCTGCGCCGCGAGCAGCACGCCGGTCTCGATCGCTCCGTTCTTGAGCGAGGTCTTCTGACTCGCGGTATGCACCGTTACCGCCATCGCCAGCATCCCGCGCAGCCCCGCCGCTCGGGCACGAGCGAAGGTCATTTCGGTCACACGCTCGGCGATGCCATGGCCGCGAAATTCCGGATCGACGACCAGAAATCCCGCTACTCCGAGTGGATCATCCGGCGTTTCGCGTGTCACTGCGTTGTGCCCCACGATACGACCGCCCGGCGCCTGCGCGACGACCGCCAGATGCAACCCGGCCCGCACCTGTTCGGCGCATCGCTCGGGATGGTAGATCACCTCATCTGCCAGCGGCGCCGATAAGCGATAGGTCCGATAGAAGCAGCGCGCCAGTTCCAGCGCGTCGTCGGGAGTCATTTCACGATATTCGAGAGCCGTGGGCGCGACCGCCGCCGGCGCTTTGGCTTCGGGCGCCGCTGCCACCGCAGCATTGCCGAGGAACTTCACAATCTCGCAGTGATTGCCCTCGCGGCCGCGGAATGACGCGCGCAGTTCATCGGCAAACCCCCGGCGCATCAGATGCGCCAGCCATCCCCGTGCGCCGGCCGCCGTGCTTTCCGCTTCGACCGGGCTGCCGACGTCATGCACGGTCACCGCGATCTCACCGGGCCGCCGCCTGAGCCCGACCTCGAGTTCCGCGCCATCGCCCTCGGCAAAGCCGGTCGCGATTCGTTCGGCGCAAAGCTCCTCGACCGCAAACCGAAAGCGGCTCGCTTCCATCGGGCTCAACCCGAGCCCCACGCTCAAGCGTTCGATGGCGGATCCCGCCGCCGGAACTGTATCCAGATTATGGGCACGGACCCTGAAGATTTCGCGTCCGTCCGCCAAAGTTTGCGCCACAGCCGCCCCCTTCCCCGGAAGTATTCTCAACGCATAACCTGGGTCAACCCCCCTACCGTACCGTAACGCTTCACGTCGTCGTAATTGACGCCATCGACGTTACGGCAGGCTTCATTGGTGACCAGAGCTTTGCCGTCGGGTCCGGCAGTTACAAAAAAGCTCAAGTGGTCCTTGGTAATATCCCACATCGTCTCGATTGAATTACCGGTATAGAATTGCATGCCCTCGCCCGGTATATCCGCGGCGATCTTTTGCGAGGATTGGAATTTAAACAGCTTCATCGCCGGATTATATAAGTCCTTCCATGAATTATTGAAGGAGTATTTATCAATATAAACTACCTGTTTGCCGTAACAGTAGCCCGCCTGCTGGGATGGAATCCGGCGAACATCAAGCACGTAGCTATCGCGCACCTCCCATTTTCCGACTATCGGTTTGGGAAGGAATATCGAATAGTAATTCGCCAGATCACCGTACATTTTGGGATTCGCATTGATCAAAGAGAGTATCTGCTGATCGCGGAGATAATCCGCTTGGAAGCGTGCGATGCCGCCGTTGAATCCGCCCAAATCATCGGGCGTGAAATCACCATTGGTCATGGGCGCACAGCGCTGATTTGCAGACTGCCGGATGGCTCGGCGCAACTGCGGGACATATACATAGTCTTCTTCCGAGCGTTCCGGATTATCCAAAAACAGGGTGAGTATCTGAGTATACTTATACTGCTCCGGTTCGGTGAACATGGCGAATTGACTGGAATCGACTCCCTCTGCCTGCGGATCGGCAACCGGTCCGTCGGCCTGGCTGATATGATTCAGGCGCCGGAACACCTGTTCGACCCGAAAGTCGGAAATCTGGCCGCCACTGTTGACCAGGTACTCATGATCTGAGTTTCCGCAAAACAGATAGGGCAGCGAGCGATACCACAGATCTGCCAGTATCTTGAAGCCCTTGAGCGGGTCGGCCGGGTTCGGAAACGGCAAACCAGCGATATAGCCTTTGAGAGCGTGTCCACCTCCCGGAAGCTCGATAATCCGCACCTGCTGACTGTATTTCTCGGTATCCTCGCGATAGGCCGCCGGCACCGGGTAATGGCTGGTTGGTCCAATTTCCATCCGAAAGTCAGTCGGCACTTTCCAGAAATACTTTCCGGCGAATAGTATCTGCAGGCCATCGGTCATGTACTGCCTGTATTGTTGCCAGTTTTGCGGAGTGATCACGGTGCCGGGAGGAACCGGCTCGCCGCCCGGCATTGCTAGGCAAATCCCTGTGCAAGTAATAGACACCAGTAGGGCCGCGATTGCGGCATACCATTTCAGTAACATAGTCCCTCGGAATAGTTAGTCGGGTATCGGCGCGCCGTGGATGAAGGATCGCCGTGCGGCTGGCGCCGCGTAAAAGTTTCTGTGTTCGTAATGCTGGGATTCCAGAAACGGCCGCCGAGATTTGATTCTATAGCCGTTCCTTACTTTCTACTCAAGATACTCAGGCGGCTCCTGAATCCCTCGATTGTACTGTGAAACCAGCTTGCGCCAGCCCACGATTATGGTGTCCATGGAGCAGAGCACTTCTTTGTCCCAGCCTTTGCCGCTACCGTATACCTTCTGCATCGCCTCGCGCGCAAAGATGTCGCGATCGTTAAAATCGCGGAGCGCGATCTTCTCGAACGCGCTTTCGAATAGATACTCCGCCTCTTCGCGCTCGTCGTCGTTGTGACACGGATTGACTATTACTTCCCAGTACTCGTGATGCTGATCGTCGGTCGGCACGTACCACTCGTATTGAGCCCACCCCTGCAGCGGCCAGTTCTCGACCAGCAGGACACCGGGCAGATACATAGAGGTCCGTACCGGATACTCAACCCGGCCGCGTACCTTCATCTTGACGATCGGATTTTCCTGCACCAGCCGGTAAGCCGACTGATCGTAGTACATATTCATGATGCCCTTGGGGCCGTTGGGCTCGTCGATCATCTTGACGGCCTCGGGCGTGAGCGGCTCCGCACCCAGGTAGAGTTTGCGTTCGGTCGCGGCCATCAGGATGTTGTCGTAGTGAATCAGGATATGGCCGGGGTCGAACCCGTTCTCGACCGCCAACCGCCAGTTGGAATTGGCGGTCCGATGTATCCCGCGGACATAGACATCCTGGTCGAGTAGGTAACCAGGGGGATTCGGAACATCGGTGATCCGAATCGGCAGGTCGGCGGCGAGCGGTGGGACCGGTTTGTAATCGGCGTCGCCCACGAACAGGAAGATTATTCCGTTAACCTCTTCAACCGGGTAGGTACGGATTCCGACCTGGTTGATAAGCGGATCTTCGGGCGCCCCAACGATGGTCTTCAGGATGCCATCCTCGAGCCCGTAGCAGAAGCCGTGGTACCAGCAGGTCATATGATCATCGCTGATCCGCAGCGGCTTGTCGGACATCTTGACCCAGCGATGAAGGCAGCGATCCTGCAAGGCAAAGACCTTGCCGCGCGCGCGACGCAGGACGATTTCATGACCCGCGATCATCACGCCCTTGGTGCCGCGCTCGGGTAATTCCTTGCTGAAGGCGGCCGGGTACCAATGATTCTTGATACCCCAGTTCGCTTCCAGGTAGGGCGCGTACTGGCGGCTAGCGAGCGATTTTCCCTGAATCTTCCTTGCGGTAGCTCCCATTTTTCTCTCTTTCCGAAGCGGTCCAAGCCGCGGGCGATGGCTTTGCTTATAGCCGATGACGCCGACGTGCGCCAACCGGGCGACGCAAGTGGCGCTCAGATCCGGCTCGGGCCCGGCACTCTGATCGCCGACACGGAGCGCGATCGCGCAATAGTTCGGGCGGCGGCGCGTCCGGCGAGGAATCCGGTCGTCCACGCCCATTGAAAATTATAGCCGCCGATCCGCCCGTCGCAATCGAGCATCTCCCCGATCACAAATAGGCCAGGCACGCGCCGCGACTCCATTGTACGGTAATCAATCTCGGCCAGGGGCACCCCTCCGGCGGTGACTTCGGCAAAGTCCCAACCGCGATCGCCGATGATCGGCGCCTCAAACGCGACCAGCGCTTCGATCAGCCGGCGACGTTGTGCGCGCGGCAGTTGGCCGGCGGGAAGCGAACAATCGATGGCGCAAAAGCGCGCCAGCGCCGCTCCGAGCCGCTCCGAGATGCGTTCCGCAAGCAGGTGACGCAGCGCCATTCGGGGATGGGCTGCGGCGACTTTCAGGAGCCAGGCCTCGGCGGCCGCGCGATCGTACCCCGGCATGAAGTTACACCGCATCCGCACGTTCGCCCCCACCGATCTCGATTGCGCTGCGATCCAATGGCGGCTGGCGTCCATCACGACCGGTCCGCTGATTCCGAAGTGCGTCCAGAGCAGGCTCCCGACCCTGCGATCGATAACTCGCTCATCCGCGATGACGGTCAGCTCCACGTTCAGCGACAGTCCCGACAACTCGGCATGGAAAAGGTCCTGATGAAGCTTCAAGGGCACCAGCGCGGGATGGGTTTTCGTTACCGTATGCCCGAGCCGGGCAATCACTTCCCACCCGCTTCCGTCACTCCCGGTACGCGGCAGCGATCGGCCGCCGGTAGCGAGCACCACGCTGTGCGCGGCGAGCTCGCCGTCGCGATAGTGAATGGCAAAGCGCCGAGCGCAGCGATCGGCATCGCCCCCTTCGAGGGTTTCTGCTGGCAGACGTTCAATGCTGTCGACCCGCCGGCCGGTGAGTATCCGCACGCCAAGCAGATTGCACCGCCCGACCAGGGCATCGACCACCGTTCGCGCCCGATCGCTGACCGGGAACAGTTTGCCGCCATCTTCGCGCTTGAGCCGCACGCCGATGGATTCGAACCAGCTTGATGCCGCATGCTGATCAAAGGCGGCGAGAATATTGCGGATCGGATTGCGTGCGCCGTTGAAATCCTCGGGACGGACTTCGCTATTGGTGATATTGCAGCGGCCGCCGCCCGAAATGAGGATTTTCGCGCCGACCTTGATAGCCGATTCGAGAATCACGATTTCGATCCCCGGCCCGCCCGCAGCGCGCGCCTCTGCGGCGGCGAAGATCGCCGCCGCCAGCCCCGCCGCGCCGGCACCCACGATCGCCAGGTCGCACCCGTTTCCCATACCGGTACGATTGTAAACCAGCCTGAGGACACCGTCAGGTCATTCGGCTTGTCGGATAAGGAAGAGAGAGGCCGGGAGCCTTGGTCCCCCCCGATGTCCCGGCCTCTCTTTGGCGGTGGTGGCGGTCGCGCTCTGGGTATGTTTCGCAGCGCTCCGGGCGGCGCACGCTCCCCCTTCTTGCGTGCACCGCACCAGAGCGGGTCAGAGCCTCAGGGGCTCTTAAAGCTACTGGTCAATCGTTCCTGAACCGTTTTTGGAACTCGCCGGCCCGGTCATATAGGACAGATAGAAAATCCGGGACCAGGGTGGAACCGGCCGTCCGCCCGCCAGCGAGCGCGTCGCGAATCTCGCATATTCGGATATACCAACTTGCAAAGAAATTCATGTTCTCCCCTCTCCTCGAAGCAGAATTCAGTTTGGACTACGCCGCCAAGCTTTGAACTCGAACGTCGGCTCTCTCGCAGCGCCGGCGATTCTGTGAAGCGATAGTCCATACAAAAGCGACCGCCATAAACGACAGGCCGACAACGCGTGCGAACTCGTGCCCGAAATCATTCGCGGCGAACACGCCCAGCGTGAACAACGAAAAGCTGATGATCGGCCACTCTCGATTCCGAAACATCTCTGACATGATAGTTCCCTCTCCTCTCGCGTTCTGTCCCGGTCTGCTGGAGGCCGTGACGATAGTGGCTAGTGCATCCTCCGTGCCGGGCTCAACAGGGAACAACGTAGCCGAGCGAAGATGATGCCCGCCAAACGGGGCTCGGCCGGACGAGAGTTTGAAAATCCTGCAGGTGCCAACCAGAGTTGGCAAACCGACCTGTGGCTATCAGGTCGATCGGCATTTCGGCGCATCATGTATCGCGACGATTACCGACGCTCGCCGACGTAAGATCCTTCTTCAGGAGCGTTCGATTCTAAGCCAGGCGCGCCGCGGTATACGGAACTCCGGCAATCCGAGCTCGCGCCACAGATCGAGCGCGCGCATCATCATCTCGCGCGGCGGCAATGAGAACGAGCCGGCATCGATCTTCTGGGTCGCGTCGATAACCATCTTGCTGCCCGGAGCGAGGCTGCCGTCGCTGGTACGGATCGACGGGTCCATGTAGAGCGGAAAATAGACGTCATCGATAATCACCGTGTCGCGCACCGGGTTGAAGCACGAATTCATCGCCCATTCGACGTGCGCCGGATCGCGGATATCAACATCCGCATCGACCACCGTGATGCGCTTGAGCGGCGTGAGGTCGGCGAGCATCCGCCCGACGCGCTTGCCGTGGCCGGGATGGCGCGGTGTCATCGCCACCACGCCATGGGCCAGCAGGCCGCCGAAAGTCAGATCGATATAGACATCGCTCACGGTACTTTCGCCGAGATCGTGACGCAGCAGTTTGAGGATTACGCCTGCATTGGTGAGGCTCTGAATGACGGTGCTCTCGCTCGGCGGCATCTGGCTGGTCAAACCGTAGTAGATCGGATCGCGGCGATGAGTGATCGCCTTGATGCGCGCTTTGGGGCGCTCGCCTACCGGGCCCATGAAGCCGGCGAATTCGCCGAACGGACCTTCGTTGGCATTCTCGCCGGGCAGCACTTCACCCTCGATAATAATTTCGGCGGCAGCCGGAACCATCAGATCGACGCTGGCGGCTTTCACCATCTCGATCGGCGCGCCCTTTAGTCCGCCCGCGAAGTGTATCTCTTCGTTGCCATAGGTGAGGTTCGCGACGGTCGCGAGATGGACCGCAGGCTCGGCTGCGATTACCCAAGCGATCGGCGCGGGCTTGCCCTGATCGAGAAACGAGTGGACGCAACGATAGCCGTGGCGGCCGGGTGAGAGGTTCACCACCACGCTGCGATCGTCGAGCACCTGGGTCCGATAGACGCCGAGGTTCTGGAAGCCGCCCACCGCGTCGCGGGTAACGACGATTGTAGTGAGATAGGGGGCGGCATCCTTGCCGGGCGTCCAGACCGGAATCGGAAGGTCGCTGAGCCGCACAGCCTCGCCCTCGTGAACGACTTCCTGACAGGGCGCGGAGGCGACGCTGCGCGGCGCGATCGGATTGAGCAGCGCCTGCACCAATTTGTCGTTGACGCGATCGGGCTCGACCTCCAGCGCGGCGGCATAGGTCTGCGTCGAAGCGCCAAGCGCGCCCGTCACCAGCGGAATCTCGGAGCCCTTCACCTTGTCGAAGTAAAGCCCGAAGCGTTCGTCGTTTGGCAGCGCCTGGTACATCCACTTGGCAAGGCAGGCCGGTTCCCACGATCGATCAACCGGCCGCGTAATATGGCGCAGCTTGCCGCGGCGCTCCAACTCGGCCAGGAAATCCTTCATTCGCTCATAAGCCATCTCGTGCACTCCGATCGAAAACACTGGCCGGTTCCCGGCTCATCGATCCAGCGGCAATTTAGCCTATTGCGGTCCGGTTTCAGAATGGCGGCCGCGGCCGAACCCGGTTTCAGTTTGCGCGCTGCTTTGATAGCCTCGGCCCGTTGAGAGCTCCGATTTTCATCGTGAAATCGCGAGGACGAACATATGAAGCTGCTTTCATTCGAGGCCAATGGCAAGACGCATGTCGGAGCTGCCGTCCCCGAAGGGATTATCGATCTGACCCGCAGCTTCCAGACCACCCATCCGAAGATCAGCGGAGCCGACTCGATGCTCTCGATTATCGAGTCCGCGCTCGATATCGATACGCTCGGCGCCGAGAGCATCGATCGGCAGCGCAAAGCCGGAAAGCTCGGTGAATACCTGGTCGCCGATCCGAAATGGCTGCCGCCGATCGCGCGGCCGCCCAAGATCCTCGCGCTCGCGCTCAACTACCGTACCCACATCGAGGAGACCAACCTGAGCTTCTTCGATGAGCCCATCATCTTTACCAAGTATTCATGCAATCTGATTCCGCACGGCGCTACGATCGAGCTGCCGCCGTTCCCGCAAATGGTCGATGAGGAGCACGAGCTGGCCCTGATCGTCGGCCGCGACTGCCGCCACATCCGGCCCCATCAAGCGCCCGAATACATCTTCGGCTACACCATCTGCAACGACGTTTCGGCGCGCGATCGCCAGCGCGAGCGGCTCAAGATGGGCCAGCCGTATGCCTATGCCAAGAACTTCGCGAGCTTCTGTCCGATGGGCCCGTGGATCGTCACCGCCAAAGAACTCCCCGATCCGCGCAACCTCAAGATGGAGGTCCGGATTAACGGTAAAGTTACGCGCAGCGGCAATAGTTCGGGCATGATCTTCGATCCTTACGAGATCCTGGCCTACTGCTCGGACTATACGCTGATGGAGGCCGGAGACATCATTTCGACCGGTACCTATGCCGGCGACAAGCGCCTCAAGGCCGGCGATACCGTCGAGATGGAGATCGAAAAGATCGGCGTGCTGCGCAACCCGGTGGTGGCGGCGCGCGAGCCGTGGCCAAATTTCACCGCCGATACGCCCACCGGGCCGCTGGTCCGGGAGCGCCGCTAGGTGCCTGCGCCCAGGGATGAAACGTCGAAACGGCGGCGGACCTGGAACGACCTGTCTCAGCGACTTCCGGGAAACTTCACCATCCTGCTCGGCTCGCTACTCGTATTCATTCTGCTGCCGCCGTTCTTCGCAACCCAGAGGGGCGACCAACTGATAATCCCGGTACTGCTCTCGATAGTGGCACCGCTGACACTGCGGGCCTTTACTGAGAGCCGTAGGCAGTTTGTGGTCGGGCTGGCGCTGGCGATCCCGTCGCTCGCCGGGCGCTGGGTTATCATGTTCACCGCGAACCGGGTAGTGCTGATCGTTTTTGCCTTCGCGTGGGTTCTGTTCCTGGGCCTCGCCGTCGCCTTCATCCTGCGCCTGATCCTGACGTCGCGACGGATCACCTATGACACTATCAGCGGGGCGATCTGCGGCTATCTGCTGTTCGGCGTGATGTGTTCGTTCATCTACGGATTGATCGAAATATTCTATCCGGGCTCGTTCAAAGAGGCCGGCCTCACCATCGCGCTTCACGGCACCGCGCGACACGTTCGCCAGGAGATGATGCGCTTCATCTATTTCAGCCTGGTGACGCTGTCGACCCTCGGCTACGGAGATATCGTGCCGGTCAGTCCCCCGGCGCGGGCCTTGGCGTCGGTCGAGTCAATCTCCGGGCAATTCTATATCGCAGTGCTAATCGCGCGCCTGGTGAGCCTGCATTCCTCGCACTGGGGCAGTGAGTAGCGCGCCGCACGAGCGATCCGATGGTTCCCTCCGCTCGACGGATTTCCGGGCAGCGTGGCACGGCTTCTTCACGAACTGCCGCCGGCATCAGGTCTCGGCAATTACATCGGACAATCGAGTCACGGTTTGCCGGGGGCGGGACTCGAACCCGCACGGGAGTTTCCTCCCAGAGGATTTTAAGTCCTCTGTGTCTACCGCTTCCACCACCCCGGCGATATCCGTGACCCACTCGAAGTCGCGAGCGTCCCGATAAAATTGCGCGCCGATGACGCCGCGTCAACCGATGGCCCTGCGCGACAGAAACCTCGGCACTTGATTCTGCCCGGTCTGCAGGCTTTTTCTGATAATCGATGGCCTTAAGACTCCGGTCGAAACCGTCGGGTTTGGCGGACGTATCGATAATGGTCGTATCGATAATGCTGGCGTTGACAACCGCTTATCGATCCGGCGGGGCTTCCGATATCGGAACTGCAGGCGCGAGCGTGCGTGAATTTTCGATCCCGACCTTAAACGGCTTCCCCCACGATGCGGCGGTGGATCGTGATGGCCGTGTGTACTTCACCGAGATCGAGGCCAACAAGATAGG